>SSMV01000147.1 GCA_004799435.1 Bradyrhizobium sp. | reverse complement strand
CGCCGCCGACGGATTCGATCCGGTCGAGCCGCAGAACGAAGCGCAGAGCGAGCGCGAGGACGAGGAAGCCGCCCTGCCGCTCGACTTCGCGCTCGATGAAGCGCCGGCCGAACCCGGCACGCTGGCGCGCGGCGCGGGCGTGGTCAAATCCTTCTGGCGTCACGCGCCGATGGGGCCGGGCGTCTATCGCATGATCGGCGGCGATGGCGAGGTGCTCTATGTCGGCAAGGCGCGCTCGATCAAGAAGCGCGTGCAGGCCTATACGACGCCGGAGCGCCAGTCGATCCGCATCGCCCGGATGGTGGCGCAGACCTGCTCGATGGTCTTTGTCACCACCGAGACCGAAGCCGAAGCGCTGCTGTTAGAGGCCAATCTCATCAAGCAGCTCAAGCCGCGCTACAATGTGCTGCTGCGCGACGACAAGAGCTTTCCCTATATTCTGATCGCCGCCGGTCACGCCGCGCCGCGCCTGGTCAAGCATCGCGGCGCACGTTCGACGCCCGGCGATTATTTCGGCCCCTTCGCCAATGCCGGCGCCGTGTCGCGCACGCTCAACGCCTTGCAGCGCGCCTTTCTGCTGCGCACCTGCTCCGACAGCTATTACGACAATCGCACGCGCCCCTGCCTGCTCTATCAAATCAAGCGCTGCTCGGCGCCCTGCACCGGCGAAATCGGACCGGCCGGCTACGCCGAGCTGGTCGGGGAGGCGCGCGATTTCCTCTCCGGCCGCAGTCGCGCGATCCGCCAGCGGCTCGCCCGCGAAATGACCGGCGCGGCGGAGACCCTCGAATATGAGAAAGCGGCGCGGCTGCGCGACCGCATCTCGGCGCTGTCGACGATCCAGGGCGAGCAGAGCGTCAATCCGCGTTCGGTGCCGGAGGCCGACGTCTTCGCGATCGTCGAAGAGGCCGGCCAGTTCTGCATCGAGGCCTTCTTCTTCCGCACCTATCAGAACTGGGGCAACCGCGCCTATTTCCCGCGCGCCGATCGTAGCCTCGGTCCGGCCGAAGTGCTGGATTCCTTCCTCGCCCAATTCTATCTCGAGCGGCCGGCGCCGCGGCTGGTGCTGCTCAATTGCGACGTCGCCTCGGCGGCGCAGTTGCAGGAAATCCTCGGCGCGCGGGCCGGCCATCGCATCGCGGTCGGCGCGCCGCGACGCGGCGAGAAGAAAGAGCTGGTCGATATGGCGGCGCGCAATGCGCGCCAGGCCCTGTCGCGCCGGCTCGCCGAAGCGGCGAGCCAGACCAAGCTGCTCGCCGCGCTCGCCGTCGCCTTCGGCCTGGCGGCGACGCTGAGGCGGGTCGAGGTCTATGACAATTCGCACATAATGGGGACCAATGCGATCGGCGCGATGATCGTCGCCGGGCCGGAAGGTTTCGTCAAAAATCAGTACCGCACCTTCAACATCAAGAGCGCGGCGCTGACGCCGGGCGACGATTACGCGATGATGCGCGAAGTGCTGAGCCGCCGCTTCGCCCGGCTGCTCAAGGATGAGGGGCAGCGGGGGGCATCTTTCGAGACGCCTGCTGCGCAGGCTCCTCAGGATGAGGAGGCCCGCGCCACCGAGACCCACTTCGCCGAAACTCGCGCCGCTGAGACTTCCCCTCGTCCTGAGGAGCCTGCGCAGCAGGCGTCTCGAAGGGCGAGGGAAGGTGACGCATCCTTCGACTCGCCGGCTGCGCCGGCGGCTCAGCATGAGGAGGATGCGCCCGACGCTTTTCCCGACCGGCCCGACCTCGTGATCATCGACGGCGGACGCGGGCAGCTTGAGGCGGCGCGGCAGGTGCTGAGCGAACTCGGCGTCGCGGGCGTGGCTTTGGCCTCGATCGCCAAGGGCCCCGACCGCAACGCCGGGCGCGAGACCTTTTTCATCCCCGGCCGGCCGCCCTTCAAACTCAGCCCGCGCGATCCGGCGCTGTTCTTCGTGCAGCGGCTGCGCGACGAGGCGCATCGCTTCGCCATCGGCACGCATCGGGCGCGACGCAAGAAGGATTTCGTCAAAAGCCCGCTCGATGAAATCACCGGCATCGGCCCGGCGCGCAAACGCGCGCTGCTGCACGCCTTCGGCTCGGCCAAGGATGTCGCTCAGGCCGGCCTCGCCGATCTCGAAAAGACGCCGGGGCTCAACGCCGCCACCGCCAGGCGGATCTATGATTTCTTCCATGACGGTGGCGGCGAATAGGGACGCGTGATAGGGCGGCGCGTCCGTAGCGACAAAGGAAGCCCATGCTCGAAGGCCTGCCGCCCAATAACGCCGCTCATCTCCTGCGTCTTGTCTGCGGCGAGCGCGAGGCGCGCGCCGTCGCCGACCTGATCGTCGAGAGTTTTGAGCCGGCCGAGGCCGCTTCGACCGCATTCGAGACCGACGAGCCCTGGCCGGCGGGCGGCAAGGCCTGGCTGGTGGAAGCCTATTTCGGTTTCGCGCCCGACGAGGAGTCAGTGCGCGAGCTCGTCGCGCTCGCCGCGGGCGAGGCCAATGCGGCGCGGGTCGAGTTTGGCCTGACCGAAAAGCGCGATTGGGTCGCCAATGCGCTCGCCGGTCTTCAGCCGGTGCGGGCGGGGCGCTTTCTCGTCCATGGCGCGCATGATCGCCCGCGCGTCAAGCCAAACGATGTCGCGATCGAGATCGAGGCCGGTCTTGCTTTCGGCACCGGCCATCACGGCACGACGCGCGGCTGTCTTCTCCATTTCGATCGGCTCATCAAGCGCCGCCGAGCGGCGCGCGTGCTCGATGTCGGCTGCGGGGCGGGCGTGCTCGCCATCGCGGCGGCGAAAGTCTTGCGGCGTAAGGTCTGGCTCGGCGATCTCGATCCCGTCGCGGTCGATGTCGCCAACGCCAATGCGCGGCTCAACGGCGTCGGCAGTTTCTGCAAGGCGCTGGTCTCGCGCGGCGTCGAGAATCGCGCCTTGCGCGAGGGCGCGCCCTATGACGTCGTCTTCGCCAACATTCTCGCCAGGCCGCTGCGCCTGTTGGCGCCTTCGCTCGCCGCCGTCACGGCGCGCGACGGCGAGGCGATCGTCTCCGGCCTGCTGCTCGCCGACGTTCCCGGCGTGCTGAGCGCCTGGGGCGCGCAGGGCTTTCATTTGCGCCAACGCATCGATCTCGAAGGCTGGGCGAGCTTGCGGCTGGAGCGGTAGGAGACGCTCGGGCAGCCGTCGCGCCTCTAGACTTCTTGGACGCCGCGACCGCCCGCGCATATCAAATCGTCCGGCGAGGAAACGGTTCTGCCATGCGCTTTGTCGAACATTTCACCCGGCCGCTCGCCGACGGGCGCGTGCTTTGCGAAGTCTGTCCGCGCGTCTGCGACATCGCGCCGGGCGCGTATGGGGCTTGCTATTCGCGCCGCAATGTCGACGGCCGCATGGCGCTGACGAGCGACGGGCTTGCGGCGGATCTGCGCGTCGAGCCGATTGAATTGACACCGCTCTATCATTTCCTGCCGGGCTCGGCGGCGCTGACGCTGGGGACGGCGGGCTGCAATCTCGCCTGCGCCTTCTGCGGCGCCCATGACGCAGCGGTCAGCCGCGCGACGGAAGCTCGCAGCAAAAGCGCTTCGCCCGCGGCGATCGCGCGGGCGGCGATCGCGCATGGCTGCGCGAGCGTCGCTTTCGCCGACAATGATCCCGCCGTCTATTTCGAATCTGCGATCGACATTGCCGCAGCCTGCCGCGCACAGGGGATCAAGACCGTCGCCAAGACGGCCGGTTATCTATCGCCGGGGCCGCGCGAAGCCCTGTTCGGCGCCGTGGACGCGGCGAATGTCGATCTGAAGGCCTTTTCGGAAGGCTTCTATTGGCGGCGCACGGGCGGCCATTTCGACGCCGTGCTGGAGACTTTGCAATACATCCGCCGCGAGAGCGACGTCTGGCTCGAGATCACGACGATGCTGATCGCCGGCGAGAATGACTCTGAGCGCGAGATCGACGCGTTGACGGGCTGGATCGTCGAAGAACTCGGCGACGAAACGCCGCTGCATTTCACCGCGCTGCGGCCTGACCACCAAATGCGCACCCATCCGCCGACGCCCCAAGCGACGCTGACGCGCGCCCGCGCGCAAGCCAAAGCCAATGGCCTGAGACATGTCTATGTCGTGGGCGAGGCGGCGAGCTTCTGCGCCGGTTGCGGCGCGACTGTCATTCGCCGCGACGGCGATCGCGTGAGCGATTACGCGCTCGACGGGGAGGGCGCCTGTCACGCCTGCGGCCGCATGCTCGCGGGACAGTTTGCGTCCACGCGTGGCGGCTACGACGGGGCGCGCGCGCCGGTCGATATCGAGGCTTACGCCTAGAGCAGGTCGGGGTTAGGTCTGCTGGATCTCATCCTTCGAGGCGCCCTCGCGCGTCATTCCCGCGAAAGCGGGAATCCAGTTCTACCGTTGGCGGCGTCTGGAACATCTGGATGCCCGCTTGCGCGGGCATGACAGGAGCTGAGACGCCCGCTTCGCGGGCTCCTCAGGACGAGGGCGCTTTCAGTGGCGCGGGCCTCCGCGCCCGCGGCCACGGAGGGCCGCGCCATTGGGCGCCACTGCTACGACCGCACAAACATCGCCCGGTCGCGCGTCACGCAGGCCGCGAGATGGTCACAGACGGCGCGGATGCGCCCCAGTCCCCGCGTATCCTCGTGCGTGACGAGCCAATAGGCGCGTTGCGCGCGCCGCTCCGGTAGCACGCGTTCGAGATCGGCGAAGCGCCGGGCGATGAAATCATGCACGACGCCGATGCCGAGTCCGGCGCGCAGCGCCTCGAACTGGGTGACCGCGCTCACGCATTCGAAATGGGTCGGCGCGTCGCCGAACAATTCGCGCACATAGTCGAGCGCGGTCGAATAGGCATATTCCTCGATATAGCCGATCAGGCGATGGGCGCGGAGCTCGGCGACCTCGCGTGGCGGCGCGCGCTCGGCGAGATAGACGGCGCTGGCGTAGATGCCGAGACTATAATCCGTGAGCCTGCGGGCGACGAAACGGCCTTCTTCAGGCTTGTCGATGCCGATGACGACATCGAGCTCGCGCCGCGCCAGCGGCGTGAATTGCGGCGCCGGCGCAATCTGGATGCGCAGACCGGGATTGCGCTGGGCGAAGTCGCGCAGCGCCTCGACGAGATAATAGGTGGCGAAACCGTCGGGCGCGCCGATCCGCACGTCGCCGGTCAGTTCGACATCGACATCGGAAACCTCCGCCTGCGCATGCAGGAAGGCGCTTTCCATCGCCTCCGCCGCGGCGAGAAAGCGCTCGCCAGCGCTGGTCAGCTTGGCGCCGGTGGTGCGCCGTTCGAAGAGCCGCGCGCCAAGCGCCGTCTCGAGCGCTGCGACGCGGCGGCTGACAGTGGCGTGGTCGAGGCGCAGCCGCCGGGCGGCGGCGACGAATTGCCCGGCGCGGGCCACGGCGAGAAAGACGCGAACATTGTCCCAGTCCATTTCCACCCTTTAGCACATTTTTGCACGACCATTGCGCGATTTAACGAATTGCTGTGCAAGAAATCAGAGCGCATAAACGTCAAAAGCGAGGGAGCGAGCCATGATCGACTATGGGCATTTTATTGGCGGCAAGCGCGTCGCCGGCGCCTCGGGGCGGACGAGCGAAGTTTTCCAGCCGATGGATGGCACGCTGCGCGGCCGGGTCGCGCTCGCCTCCAGGGCGGAGCTCCGGGCGGCGGTCGAGAACGCCAAGGCGGCCCAGCCGGCCTGGGGGGCGATGAACCCGCAGCGTCGCGCCCGCGTGTTGATGAAGTTCAACGCGCTGATCGCCCAGAACACCGAGGAGCTCGCCGAGATTCTCGCCCGCGAGCATGGCAAGACGATCATCGACGCCAAGGGCGACATTCAGCGCGGCGTCGAAGTGCTCGAAATGTCTTTCGGCGCCCCGCATATGATGAAGGGCGAATTCACCGACGGCGCCGGCCCCGGCATCGACAGCTATTCGATGCGCCAGGCGCTTGGCGTGGTGGCCGGCATAACGCCGTTCAACTTTCCGGCGATGATCCCGCTGTGGAAGCTCGCCCCGGCGATCGCCTGCGGCAACGCTTTCATCCTCAAGCCGTCGGAGCGCGACCCCGGCGTGCCGATGCGGCTCGCCGAATTGTTCGTCGAGGCGGGCGGCCCGCCCGGCATTCTCAATGTCGTCAATGGCGACAAGGAAGCGGTCGACGCCATCCTCGACGATCCCGACGTCAAGGCGGTCGGCTTCGTCGGTTCGACGCCGATCGCCGAATATATCTATGCGCGCGGCGCCGCGAGCGGCAAGCGCGTGCAATGTTTCGGCGGCGCCAAGAACCATATGGTGGTGATGCCCGACGCCGACATGGATCAGGCGGTCGATGCGCTGATCGGCGCCGGCTATGGCGCGGCGGGCGAACGCTGCATGGCGATTTCGGTGGCCGTGCCGGTCGGGCGCAAGACCGCCGACGAATTGGTCAAGCGGCTCATCCCGCGCGTCGAAGGGCTGAAGGTCGGCCCGTCGACCGATTCCAGCGCCGATTTCGGGCCGCTGGTGACGCGCGCCCATCTCGAGAAGGTCAAGTCCTATATCGATATCGGCGTCAAGGAAGGCGCCAAGCTGATGGTCGACGGCCGCGGCTTCAAGATGCAGGGCTATGAGAACGGCTTCTACATCGGCGGCAGCCTGTTCGACGGCGTGACCAAGGACATGCGCGTCTATAAGGAAGAAATCTTCGGACCCGTCCTCAGCGTCGTGCGCGCGGAGAGCTACGGCGAGGCGCTCGGTCTCTGCAACGATCATGAATATGGCAATGGCGTTGCGATCTTCACGCGTGACGGCGACGCGGCGCGCGACTTCGCCTCGAAGGTCAATGTCGGCATGGTCGGCATCAATGTGCCGATCCCGGTGCCGGTCTCCTACTATACGTTTGGCGGCTGGAAGCGCTCAGGCTTTGGCGATCTCAATCAGCATGGGCCGGACGCCTTCCGCTTCTACACCAAGACCAAGACGGTGACCTCGCGCTGGCCCTCTGGCGTGAAGGAGGGCGCCAATTTCGTCATTCCGACGATGAACTGACGGCGACATCGGCGGGGCGCCGGGCAAGCTGAACACCCATTCACAATACTACGCGTCAGTCGCGATATTTTTACTCGCCCACCCCGAAGGGCGCCCCATCGCCACGATTTCGACGAATGGGCGCCCGTTTGCGGACCGACCATCCCTCTCGAGCGTTGATGGCCCTTAAGGGTTTGAGGCGCAAGGTTATCGGCGTCGGAACCTTCGACGCGCTAAAACTTGGGAGGCGCATATGCGCTTGAATTTGAAGAAGTCGATCGCCGTTGGCGTGACCGCCTTGGCCCTGGCTGGCGGACTCGCCGCCAGTGTTGAACCCGCTCTCGCTGGCCCCGGCGTCTGGCATCATCCCGGCTATTATGGCGGCCATTGGCGTGGTGGCTGGTGGGGCCCGGCCATCGGCCTCGGCATCGTTGGCGGCATCGTCGCTGGCGCGGCCATCGCCGGCTCCGGCCCCTATTACGGCCCGGCTCCGGCGCCTGGCTATGATCCTGGCTGCTGGCAGCAGCGCCCGACCTATGACGCCTGGGGCCGTTTCATGGGCTATCAGGCCGTGAATGTCTGCCAGTAACGGTTGAAATCGGCCCGCCCCGTTTGGGCGGGCTTGATCCCAGAATTCGGGTCGCCGTCCTCCCCCAGACGATCCGTAGGCAAGGCCCCGCTTCCCCCGAGCGGGGCCTTTTCTTTGTGGCGCGCGTTAAGCCAGCCCAACCTTCGTAAGGGCGTCGCGCTGTCGCGCGGCGAGCGCATCGAGATCGAAAGCCTCGATCGCCTCCTCGAACAGGCGATGAAAATTCAGTTCCGCCCCGAGCCGAAGGAAGGCGCCGCCGAGGCCGACCGCGGCGCGATCCATGAACACGAATTCGCGCGGCACCTTCAGCTTCTGCCCTTCCGCCTTCAGCGCCTGCATCACCGAAGCGATCTCGCGTCGGCCGTATTCGCCCGGTTTGACGCCGTCGGCGATCGTTCGCACGCGGTCGTCGATCAGCGGCCCATAGATGAAGCCGGCCCAGATGTTGAGCGCGGCGATCGTCGCGCGCGACAGATTGACGAAGCCCCAGCGCTCATAGGCGTTGACGACGCGCGCCTCGTCGCCGTTCTGCAGACCGCGATAGAGTTCGACCACGCCGCCGACGAAGCTCGGCGGGAAGATCCGCACGCAGCCATAGTCGAAGAGATTGACCGCTTCGACCTTCCGAGCCGCGCCTTCGCCTGACGCCGCCACCGAATAATTGCCGAGATGCGGATCGCCATGGATGACGCCGAAGCGCGCGAAGGGCAGCCACCAGGCCTCGAACAGCCCGAGCGCGACGGCGTTGCGCGCCGAGGGTTCGGCGCTGTCGAAACGGGTGAGCGGCTCGCCCTCCAGCCATTGCTGGGTCAACAGGCGGCGCGTCGACAGCGCGTCGATCATCCTCGGCGTGCGCACGCGCGGCCGGTCGGCGAGCATTGCGCCATAAAGGCGCGTCAGTTTCGCCTCGCGCTCATAGTCGAGCTCCTCGCGCAGCCGCGCCGCGATCTCGGCCGCGATCTCGCTGGTGTCGATCGCCGGCCCCATGCGGCGGTGGAATTTCAGCAAGAGTTCAAGTTGCGTCAAATCGACTTCGACCGCCGAGGCCATGTCGGGATATTGCAGCTTACAGGCCATCGCTTCGCCGTCGAGTCCGATGGCGCGATGGACTTGCCCCAGCGAGGCGGCGGCGGCGGGCGTCAACGGAAACTCGGCAAAGCGCGTGCGCCATTCCGGGCCGAGTTCGGCCTGCATGCGCCGGCGCACGAAAGCGGGGCCCATCGGCGGCGCCTGCGACTGCAGCGTGATGAGCCGGTCGGCGTAGTCGGCCGGCAGCGCGTCGGGGATCGTCGCCAGCATCTGCGCGACTTTCATCAGCGGCCCCTTGAGGCCGCCGAGCGCCAGCGTGAGATCGCGCGCCGACGCCGCGCTGTCGCCGCCCGTCAGCATGCGCGCGCCGGCGCGCGCGGCGAAGGCGCCAGCGCTCGCCCCGAGATTGGCGTAGCGCCGGGCTCGCGCGGCGAACCGGTCGGCTTCCTCGTCGTCGCTCATCTCTTCGCTTCTGTGGTTGAGCCGCGCTCTTCTTACGCCATCGCGCGGGGCGGGCGCGAGGCGTTTTTCGCGAAGGTCAAACCGGCGCGGCGAAACGCACGCGGCAGCCTGAAAGCGGCGAATCCTCGAGCGCCAGCGTCGAGCCATATTGGGCGAGCACATCGGCGACGATCGCCAGACCGAGGCCGCTGCTCTCGTGATCTTCGTCGCTGGTCGTTTCGCCGCGCCGCGGCAAGGCGGCGCGCACCGCTTCTGGGGCGCCGGGGCCGTCGTCATCGATGATGAACTGGATGGCGCCGGCGCGCCACTCGCAATCAACCCGCACCTCGGACTTCGCCCATTTGCGCGCATTGTCGAGCAGATTGCCCATCACTTCGCCGAAGTCGTCGGGATCCATGCGCGGCCGGATCGAGGCGTCGACCCGATTGTCCCAGACGATCGCGTCGCCGCGCGGCATGCGGCCGACGAGGTCGATCAGCCGCTCCACCGAGCGGCGCGCATCGGTCAAGGTTCCAGCCGCCGCGCTCGTCCCGACCGTCCGGGCGCGCGTCAGCTCGCGGTCGACATGGCGGCGCATGAGCTGGACCTGCTGCTTGAGCAGCGCGCCGGAATCCGTTTCGCCGCGCGCCTCCAGCCGGCGCGCTTCGCCCTGCAGAATGGTGAGCGGCGTCTTGAAGCCATGGGCGAGATCGCCGGCGCGCTCGCGCGCCTTGTCGACCAGTTGTTCCTGGCGGTCGAGCAGGCGGTTCAGATCGCTCGCCAGCGGCGCGACCTCGCCGGGAAAGCGACCGGCGAGGCGCGGCTTGGCGCCGCGATGGACCAGCGCCAGCTCGCCGCGCAGCCGCCTGAGCGGCGACAGACCGACGCTTGCCTGCAGCCAGGCGCCGGCGAAGAGGACGAGCCCGATCAAACCGAGCGCGATGGCGACGTCGGTGACGAAGGAGCGGCGCAGCGCATCGGTCGGCGCGGTGTCGAGCGCGACGGCAAGACGAAAGGCGCGCGGCGCGCCGTCGCCTTCGAAGCGCACTTCGCGCTCCATCATATAGACGGTGGAATCATTGGGGCCGCGCTGCTCGATCGCCTTGCCGGTCGAGGACAACCGGACGGTCTCGGTCGGTTCGAGATCGTCGTCCCACAGCGAGCGCGAGCGCATCCACACCGTGTCGCCCTCAGAAATCCGCCAATAGGCGCCGCTGCTGGGCAATTGATAACGCGGGTCGGTGAGGTCGTGGGTCAGCGTCGGCTGCTTGTCTTCGCCCAGCGTCACCGCGCCAGCGAGTTCGCGCCAGCGCACGTCGAGCTCCTGTTCGACGAGGCGCTCGACGTGATCCTCGAAAATATAAGCAAAGGACAGGCCGGCGACGGTCAGCGTGGCGGCGATCGACAGGGCGGCGAGCGCAAGCAAACGCAGCCGCAGCGACGTCGGCCTCGTTTCGGAATTTGTCAGTCCGGCATCAACCGCGGACGATGTAGCCATAGCCCCGCTGGGTCTCGATCAGCTCGCCGCCGATCTTCTTGCGCAGCCTGGCAATTAGCACTTCCAGCGCATTGGAGCCAGGTTCCTGGTCCGCGCCATAGACATGTTCGCCCAGTTCAAATTGCGACACCGGTCGCCCTTTGTTGTGAATGAGATAGCGCAAAGCGCGAAATTCGAGCAGGGACAGCGTGACCGGCGCGCCATTGACGGTGGTGATCATCCGCCGCGTATCCATGCGCAACAGGCCGGCTTCGAGCGTCGGGGTGGTGTGGCCAGTCGAGCGGCGAATGATGGCGCCGAGCCTCGCCACCAGCTCCTCGGGCTGAAAGGGCTTGGGTAAATAATCGTCGGCGCCGGCGTCGATGCCGGCGACACGCTCCGTCCAGGTGCCGCGCGCGGTCAAGACGAGGATTGGCGTCGTCACCCCAGCGGCGCGCAACTGACGCACCACCGAGAGGCCGTCGAGCCGGGGCAGGCCGAGGTCGAGAATGATGCCGTCGAATTCTTCCGTTCCGGCCCGCGACCACGCCTCCTCGCCGTCGCCGACGGTCTCGACGACGTAGCCGGCCTGCGTCAAATGCGCGCTGATCTCAGCCGCGATCTGAGCTTCATCCTCCACCACCAAAGCGCGCATTAATGAGGCCTGATCGATGTGACATTGTTCTTGCCGGCGTCGACATTGACGTCGCGGTAGAAGCCCTGCGGCGTCAGTACGGTGATCGTGTAGTTCCAGCTTCCCACCGTGTCGCGGTTCAGCGCTACATTCAGCACATCGCCAGGCACCGATTTCTGGACCGTCTTGAGCACGCTCGACAGCGGCACGATCTCTCCATCCTTCACTGCCGCGAGCGCCTTGTCCTGATCGTCAGGCACGGTGCGCACGCGATTGGTCAGCCAGTCGAGCGTCGATTCTCCGCCGTGCACGATGCCGTTCGCCGCATGCGCCGAAGCGCGCTCGGTCCGGCGAAACAGCATGCGCAGCGGCGCGGTCAATTTCGCCGCCGAATTGGCGAACCAGCGCCGGCCCGACGAACCGATCGAGAATGGCTGCAAAGTCGTTGGGGTATGGGTTGGCGCGACATTGGCGTTTCCTGCTCCATTTTGACCGCCGCCGCTGGCGTTGCCGCCACCGGCGTTGCTGCCTCCCCCGCTCGCGCCGCCGCCGCTTGCGTCGCCGCCGTTGTCCTGGGCCCAGGCGGGCTGCGCGACTCCGACGACTTGCGCTGCGGCGAGCGCAAGCATCGCGCAGAGCGCGACAGACCGGAGCTTTGCAGACCGGAACCTCAAGGGGCGGACTTTCGAAACCGAGCCGACAATGTGATCGCGCTCCACTCTAGTTCGTCTGCGCGTCACGCGACAAGAACACTTACGAGCTCCGCCAGCCCATCTGTAACGCGTCGCTGCTCCCTCCTCCGCTTGCGGGACGGAGGAGGGAGCCCCGGAGGCGTTCTTAAGCGCGCCGCACGGGCGCGAAACGCGGGAACTGCCTCGGTGAGGCGGTCTGCGGCTGCGACGCCCAGACAATTCCCGTTCGCGGCGCCCCCCTCCCGGGAACGCTTGAAGAGGGGGAACACGGTACACGGTCGTCGACGGAATGCGGCGCGCCAATCGAGTCCCGCTGGGGCTCTCCGCTTCTTGGGGCAAGCGGTTGGGGATCATCGAGGGGGCCGTCATCGCGTCTTGGGCCACGCAAGCACTGACGCCTCTTGTCTCCTGTCTCGCGTCGACCAGCCGTCGACGACGAAACGGTTAACAGAGCGCCGCGAGCGAGAAGCTGACGAGTTGCGTCAGCCGTGCGTCAGCTTGCCGGATGAGAGGACGGATTGACGCCAATAAGCGCGAGCGCGCAATAAAAGTTGCGCGCTGTCGCAAAAAAAAGATTCTGACGAAGCGTTCGGGCCTATGCGCGCAGGCCGCGACGATTCGTCGCCACGACGCCTTTTGGGGGAGCTAGCGGTCGCCGCGCTGCAGGCGCCGTTTCCAGCGCTCGCCGGGTTTGGGCTCGCCGATGAAGACGTAACGTTCGAGAATGCGGGCGTGGCGCTCGGCCCGCGCGGACCGCCCGCTCTCTGGCGCTGGCAAAGCGGCGGCGGATTTCGCCGCGATCTCGGTCGGCGCGGGATGGGACGCACGCATGGCGACGCCGATCGGCTCGGCTGCGCGAGGGGCCTTGCTCGCGCGACCCGCTGGCGTCTTGGCGCGCGGCGTCTTCGATCCGGTCGCCGCCGGCCGGCCCCGGCGCTTGGCGGCGGGCGGCGTGGCCAGGACCGGCGAGGGCTCTGCAGGGGCCGGTTCGACCAGGCTCGGCAGAATGCGCCCGGCCGGCCGGGAAGGGGCCGGAGCCTCAACCGGGGCGGCCGCCGGCTCCGCGAAAGCGGCCAGCGCCGCCGGGGTCGCCGCGGCTGGCGCCGGCTCTTCGAACCAGGATTTGGCTGCTTCCCCGGGGGGGCGTCGCTGGCGACGAACTTCAACCACAAACGAATGGGGCGGACGCTTCATGCGCGGCTCGGGCCTCTTTCGGCGATTTCGCGACGTCTCCAGCGCTGCTTTGGGAGCGAATCACCGCCGCAGCCTCGCGTCGCGAGGACGATGCTGGAGGACAAGGCACGGGGAAGGCAAGCCTTTACGAGGCCAATACGACGATTTGCTAACTCGAAGTTAACCCTATCAGCGTCATTTCCCAATTGTTAAACTTCGCGCCAAGCCGCTGGCGTGGCCCAAGCCCAAGTTTCGGCCCATTTGCGGTGCATCTCGCCGATAGCGCCGATGGCGGCCGGGCGAGACCCTAAACGCCGTTCTTAACCGTCCCCGAAAGGTCTTTCCGCCCATGAACGCCACCGACGCAGCGAACGCCGTCGTCGCTGATCCGGAAACCTCGCTGCTGTCGATGTTCTGGTCGGCCCATATTGTGGTGAAAATCGTCATGCTCGGCCTTCTGGCCGCCTCGTTCTGGAGCTGGACGATCATCGTCAACAAGATGATGCTGTTCCGGAAATTCCGGAATGCGATGGACAGTTTCGAAACTGTGTTTTGGTCCGGCCAGTCGCTCGAGGAACTCTACGCTTCGCTGTCGCAACGACCCAATTCCGGCGCGGCGACATTGTTCGTTTCGGCGATGCGCGAATGGAAGCGCTCCTTTCAGACCGCGTCCTCCTCATTCCAGGGCCTGCACGCCCGTCTCGACAAGGTACTCGACGTTTCGATCGCCCGCGAGACCGAGCGGCTCGAATCCAATCTTCTGTTTCTCGCGACCGTCGCCTCGGCCGGCCCCTTCGTCGGATTGTTCGGCACGGTCTGGGGCATCATGACCTCGTTTCGTTCGATCGCGGCGTCGAAAAACACCTCGCTCGCCGTCGTCGCGCCGGGCATCGCCGAAGCACTGCTCGCCACGGCGATTGGTCTCTTCGCCGCTATTCCGGCGCTGATCGCCTATAACAAGCTGCAGGGCGACGTGGCGCGCGCGCAGGCGCGCATGGAGAGCTTCGCCGACGAATTCTCGTCGATCCTGTCGCGGCAGATCGACACCCATCTCTCAAGCGACAAGGCGGCCTGATGCGCGGCGGCGAGAGGAGGGCTGACCGATGGCCGTCTCGGTAGGCGCCGCGCGCAAGTCGGGTCGCGGCCGGCGCGGCGTGCCGCGCTATGGCGCGATGGCCGACATCAATATGACGCCGTTCATCGACGTCATGCTGGTGCTGCTGATCATTTTCATGGTGGCGGCGCCGCTGCTGACCAGCGGCGTGCCGATCGATCTGCCGCAGGCCAAAGCCGGCGCGCTCAACGTCGACCAAAAGCCGATCGCGCTGTCGATCAACGATCAGGGCCAGCTTTTCGTGATGGATCAGCCGGTCGCCGACGCCGATCTGGCGGCGAAGTTGCAGAGCCTGTCAGGCGGCTCGAACGATCAACGTATTTTCTTGCGCGCCTCGAAGACGGTGGCCTACGGGCGCGTCGCGGAAATCATGGGCGTAGTGACGACGGCCGGCTTCAAGAAGGTGGCTTTGGTCACCGAGCCGGACAACAAGCCCTAGGCGAGGCTTAAGCGTGAACGGCCAGCCGTCAAAAACGGGCATGTGGGTTTCGGCCGGGATGCACGCCGGGTTGCTGGCGTTCATCGTCTTCGGCTTTGCCTTCGCGCCGAAGTTCGACGACGCCGCCGAGTCGATCCCGGTCGATGCAATCAGTCAGACGCAATTCAACGAGATCATGAAAGGCGAGCGCGACGCGACGCCGGTGAAGGAAGTTCCGCCCGCGCCACCGCCCAAACCGGTCGCCGAAGCGCCGCCGCCTCCGCCGCCGCCCGAACTCAAGACCGCCGATACGACGCCTCCGCCGCCGCTCCCCCCTGTCGAAACGCCCGCCGCCAAACCTGACCCGACGCCCGCGCCGCCGCCCAAGCCGACGGCCGAGGACGCGCCCTTGCCGCCGCCGCCGCGGCCGAAGGAAACCCCGCCGCCCAAGCCGAAGCCTGACGCGCTGGCCAAACTGCTCGAGAAGGCCAAGGACGAACCGCCGCCCAAGCTGCAGAAGACGGTTTACGATCCCAATGCGATCGCCAAGCTGATCGGCGACAATAAGAGCGCCAGCGCCGATCCGACGCCGACCGCCTCGACGCCGCGCGGCCTGCCGACCCAGAACGCCCCGCGCATGTCGGTTTCGCAGTCGGCGGGGTTCGACGATTGGCTGCTCGGCGCCTATAGAGATTGCTGGACGCCGCCGCCCTCGATGCCGGCAGGCGATGTCTACGTCGCGCGGGTACAGGTCGCATTCAATCCGGACGGCTCCCTGGCGGGGACGCCGATCCTGCTCAATCCGCCAAGCGATCCGGCCTGGCGCGCGCATGCCGAGAGCGCGATGCGCGCCGTGCAGAAATGCAATCCGCTGCGCGTGCCGGCCCAATACGCGCCATTCTTCGACCAGTGGCGCTCCAAGACAGTCGATTTCGATCCAAGCGTGGACGGATGAGACGCGCCTTCATGCCGCCGTCACGCGCCTTGGTTGAATTCGCCCTTTCCTCCGCCCTCTGAGACAAGAGACAGACGCCGATGAGCTTGCCCTTCGTTTTGACCCGCCGCTCGCTGCTCGCCGCCGCCGCGAGCGCGCCCCTCGTCATGGCCTTGCGCCCGGCGCGCGCCGCCAGCGACATCGTCGTGCACGCGGGCGCCAATTTCACCCCGATCAACATCGCCGTAACGCCTTTCGCCGGCGACGACGCCAAGATCGGCGACGTGACGACCAATGATTTCGCCCATTCGATCTTTCTCTCGCCGCTCAACGCGACGACCTTCCCCGAGGCGGTCACCAATCCCGACCTGCGGCCCAATCTCGACGCCTGGAAGACGATCAACGCCCAGTTCGTGGTGACCGGCCGCGTGTCTTCCGCCGGCGGCAAGGTTACCGCGCAGTTCAGATTGTGGGACATTGCCAGCGGCACGCAGGCGGCCGGCCAGCAATATACGACCGACGTCGCCAATTCGCGCCGCGTCGGCCATCTCATCGCCGATGCGATCTTCGCCCGCGTCACCGGCGAAAAGGGCTTCTTCGACTCGCGCGTCGTCTTCGTCGACGAGACCGGCTCGAAGGAGAAGCGCCGCAAGCGACTGGCGGTGATGGATATGGACGGCGCCAACGTCAAATATCTCACCGAAGGCGATACGCTGGTGGTGACGCCGCAATTCTCGCCCTCGGCGCAGCAGGTCGCCTTCATGTCGTTTCGCGACAGCGAACCGCATGTGACGCTGCTCGATCTGGAGACCGGAAAGCGCGAGCCGATCGGCAATTTCCCTGGCATGACTTTCGCGCCGCGCTTCTCGCCCGACGGGCAGCGGGTGATCATGTCGCTGTCCGACGGGGCGGCGACCAATCTCTACACCTTGGACCTGCACAGCCAGGCGACGGCCCGCCTGACCGAGGACGGCGCCATCGACACGTCGCCGAGCTATTCGCCCGACGGCCAGCGGATCGTCTTCGAATCCGACCGCGGCGGCACGCAGCAGATCTATGTGATGAGCGCGAGTGGCGGCGGCGCGCAGCGCATTTCCTTTGGCGAGGGGCGCTATTCGACGCCGGTCTGGTCGCCCAAGGGCGATCTCATCGCCTTCACCCGCCAGAAGGGCGATCTCTTCGCCATCGGCGTGATGGCGCCCGACGGCTCGGGCGAACGCATCATCACGGAGGGCTATCACAATGAGGGCCCGAGTTTTGCG
>SSMV01000146.1 GCA_004799435.1 Bradyrhizobium sp. | reverse complement strand
GCCTCACGACAGTCCAACCCCATCAACGCCAAAGCGCGATGAATTTTGAAACGTGACCGTCAGTATCTCTTCGGACCTTAAACCCAAGCCGCCAAACCAGCCCAACCAATCGCGCCAAACACCCCAGCGAAATCGCCACAAAAGCAATCCCGCCAAAGCATCAAACCCAATCGTCCAGACCAGCCCAAAAACCCAAGCTCAAAGTCCCGCAAGGACCCCGCCGCCCACGTCTCTCTTTCTTCCGATGCAATTGTCAAATAGCGTTCCGAAGCCGAAGGCTTCGAAGCCCAACGCGCCGTCGCCGCAGATTGCGAACGAACGATCGCGTCGCGCTCAAACTCAAAAACCGCGCCGCCCCCGAAAACGTGCGAACCGCTCCGCCCCACCTCTTCAGCAGGGAGGAGACTTCAATAACTTCGCCCGAAAACCGCGGGGCTCGCTTCCGCTCGAACGCGGCAGCGCCGTCGGTGTGCGGCGATATAGGGAAGCCGCCGCAACGTGTCAAACAGTTTTTCGAAAACTGCGCGTATCCGCGCGGCGCATTTTGGCGCGGCGGAGGACGCGACGAACGCCGGGGCGGCGAATGCGCGCTGAGGCGAAATTCATATCGGCCAGCGATCGGCGCCGTCACCCCGGTCGCTTGATTTCCTTACCTTGGGGCCGCTGCAAAAGCGGCGCACAACGCGTCGCCTATAGGGAAATTGAATACATGTCGGCGCGCTTCCGCCTCGCCCTCGGCGGCGGCGCGACGCTATGGATCGTCAAGGGCTTGGATTGTCGGACACTGGGCCGTCGAAGGCCGGGGCGCGCCGCCGCAGCGCAGGGGGGTTTTTGCAGCGCCGACGAACCGATCCGACGCGGATAGAAGGAAGGTCGGGCTTTCGTCACAACCGAGACTAACTCGCAGACTGCAAAATGCAGCGCAAACACGGAGCCGACCGTCATTGGCGGAGCGGCCGTTCCAGGGAGGAAGCGATGGATAGGATTCGCAATTCGCAGATTTCGTCCGGCGCCGGCGTTTCGCGCCGCACGCTGCTCGCCGGGGCCGGGGCCGCCGGCCTCGCGCTGGCTGGCGGCCGGCGCGCCTTCGCCGCCGGAGCCGAGAATACACTCAAGGTCGGCTTCATCAGCCCGCGCACCGGCGCGCTCGGCGGCTTTGGCCAGACCGACGGCTATGTGCTCGACGTCGTGCGCAAGGCGCTCGCTCCGGGCTTCGCCGTCGGCGACAAGACCTTCGACGTCAAAGTGCTCGACGCCGACACCCAGTCCGACCCGTCGCGCGCCGGCCAACTCGCCAAAGGCATGATCAATTCCGACCAGATCGACTTGATGCTGGTGGTTTCGACGCCGGAGACGATCAATCCGGTCGCCGACGCCTGCGAGGCGGCCGGCGTGCCCTGTCTGTCGACGGTCATGCCCTGGGAGGCCTGGTATTTCGGCCGCGGCGGCAAGCCGGGCCAGCCTTCGCCCTTCAAATGGACCTATCATTTCGGCTTCGGCGTCGAGGAATTCCACAAGACCTATATCTCGCAATGGGCCCTCATCCCGACCAATAAAAAGGTCGGCGTGCTCTATCCCAA
This sequence comes from Bradyrhizobium sp., assembly GCA_004799435.1. Lineage (GTDB taxonomy): Bacteria > Pseudomonadota > Alphaproteobacteria > Rhizobiales > Beijerinckiaceae > Roseiarcus. The sequence continues at coordinate 15,980 of SSMV01000146.1, read as the reverse complement.
CGACGCCGACGGCAACGCCATTCGCGCCCATCTCGCGCCGGCGCTCGCCAAGGACGGCTACACGATCGTCGACGCCGGCCCCTATGAGGACGGCACGACCGATTATTCGGCGCAGATCGCGCTGTTCAAGAAAGAGAAATGCGAGATCTTCAACACCTTCCCGATCCCGCCCGATTTCGCCGCCTTCTGGCGCCAGGCCGCACAGCAGGGCTATTCGAAGATGGTCAAGATCTGTCAGGTCGCCAAGACGGGCCTCTTCCCCGACGGCGTCGAGGCGCTCGGCGGGCTCGGCTATAATCTCTCGACCGCCGCCTATTGGCACAAGACCTTCCCCTATAAGTCGACGCTGACCGGCGTCGACGGCGACGAATTGGCCGACGGCTACGAGAAGGCTTCCGGCAAGCAATGGACACAGCAACTCGGCGCGTCGCTCGCCGTGTTCGACGCCGGCTTCGCCGCCTTGAAGGCGAGCGGCGACGCGACCAACAAGGCGGCCGTCGCCAAGGCGATCGCCGGGCTCAACACGACGACCATCGCCGGCAAGGTCGATTTCACCAGCGGTCCGGTGCCCAATGTCGCGACCGGGCCGATCATCGGCTCGCAATGGGTCAAGGCGGCGGCGGGGAGCAAGTTCAAGGTCGATCTCGTCATCACCGATCATGTCACCGACCCGAACGTGCCGATCGCCGCCAAGCTGCTGCCCTACAACAGCTGAACGAAGAAGCGCGGATCGAACGTGGCGAATGAGACCGAGGCGTTGTTGCTCGACGCGCGCGGGCTTCACAAGCGTTTCAATGCGCTGGTGGTGCTGAGCGGCGTCGACTTCTCGGTCCACGCCAATGAAACGGTGGGCGTCGTCGGCCCCAATGGGGCGGGCAAGACGACGCTGTTGAGCGTGCTGGTCGGCGCGCATGCGCCGACCGCCGGCGAAGTGCGCTTTCGCGGCGCCGATGTGACGGCGCTGCCGACCGCCGAACGCTGTCGGCAAGGGTTGGCGCGCACGCATCAAATTCCGCGTCCATTTTCCGGCATGACGGTGTTCGAGAATGTGCTCACCGCCGCCTTCCATGGCGGCGGACAGGGTGGCGACGCGGCCTATGCGCAGGCCGCGCAAGCGCTGGCGACGACCGGCATGACAAGTCTCGCCAATCGCCGCGCCGAAACGCTCGGCCTCATCGACCGCAAGCGCCTGGAACTCGCCCGCGCGCTCGCCACAGGCCCGTCGCTCTTGCTGCTCGACGAGATCGGCGGCGGATTGACCGACGCCGAAGCGAGCGAACTCGTCGATGTGATCCTCGATCTCAAACGTGGCGGCCTCGCCATCGTCTGGATCGAGCATATCGTCCATGTTCTCCTGCGCGTCGCCGAACGGCTGGTGTGCATGGACGCCGGGCGCATCATCGCCGACGGCGCGCCCGCAAGCGTGATGTCCGATCCCGCCGTGATCGAAGCCTATCTCGGAGGAGGCCCGGGTTGACGCTGCTGAGTGTCGAGCGGCTCGAAGCGCGCCACGGCCTGCTACAGGCGGTGCGCGGCGTCAGCCTGTCGATCGAACCGGGAGAGACGGTCGCGCTGGTCGGCGCCAATGGCGCCGGCAAGACGACCCTGTTGCGGGCGATAGCCGGACAGCATCCCGCGGCCGGCGGCCGCATTCTCTTTAAGGGCGTCGATGTGACCACGCGCGGCGCGCATCTGCGCGCGCGAATGGGAATCGCGCTGACGCCGGAAGGACGCCGGCTCTTCGCCGGTCTGACGGTCGAGGAAAACCTGCTGCTCGCCCGCTCGGCCGGCCGCGCGGGCCCTTGGACGCTCGACGCCGTCATGGAAGCCTTTCCCAATCTCAAGGCGCGGCGGCGCAGTCTTGCCGGAACGCTGTCGGGCGGCGAGCAGCAGGCGACCGCCATCGGCCGCGCCCTGATGACCAATCCGGAAATCCTTCTGCTCGACGAGGTCTCGCTCGGCCTGTCGCCGCTCGTCGTCGCTCGCGTCTATGAACGACTCGAAATACTGAAGGGTTCGGGCGTCGCGATCGTGCTGGTCGAACAGGATCTCAAACGTGCGATGGGAATGGCCAGCCGGACGATCTGCATGCTGGAAGGCGCGATCGCCATCGAGGGCCGCACCGAGGCGCTGACCCGCGAAGCGGTGACGCAGGCCTATTTCGGCATGCGCAGGGCAAGCGAACACGGACGCCCCGCATGATTCTGCTCAACCAGATCATCCAGGGCGTGCTGCTCGGCGGCTATTATGCGCTGATCGCCTGCGGCCTGTCCTTCATGTTCGGCGTCATGCGGATCATCAATCTCGCCCATGGAAGCCTGGCGGTGCTATCGGCCTACGCGCTTTACGTGCTGGCCGACAGTTACGGCGTCTCGCCCTTTCTCGGCCTCGTCGTGGTGGTCCCGGCGATGGCGCTGATCGGCGCCGGCCTGCAGCGCACCGTGCTCGAACGCAGCGCGCGCGGCGGCCTGCTAGTGCCGGTGCTTTCGACCTTCGGCCTGTCGATCGTCATCGACAATCTGCTGTTCGAAAAATTCGGCGCGGATACGCGCTCGCTCGCCCCCTATATCGGCGATCTTTCCTATGACAGTTGGGCGATCACCGACGACATCGCGATCGGCAAGCTGGCGGCGCTGACGATGGCGACAGCGATTGTTCTGCTCGGCGGCATCCAGCTCTTCCTCAATCGCACGCCGCTAGGACGGATGATCCGCGCCACCGCCGAGGATCCCGACACGGTCGGTCTGGTCGGGGTGAGCGCCGAGCGCGTCAACGCCATCGCCGCCGGCCTGGCGATAGCGACGGTGGCGATCTCGGGCGCCTTCCTGGCGATGCGCGCAACATTCAACCCTTACGCCGGCGCCTTGCAGCTCATCTTCGCTTTCGAAGCCACCGTGATCGGCGGCGCGGGCTCGCTGTGGGGAACGCTGTTTGGCGGAATCGTACTGGGCGTCGCGCAAAGTCTCGGCGCCTCGGTGAGCCCGCAGGGCTTCTTCATCGCCGGCCATCTCGCCTTTCTCGCCGCGCTGTTCTTCCGGCTGTTTTTTGGCGATCTCGGGCTTAACCTAAGGCGCGTCCTCGTCCGGAGGCCGCAGTGAAGGCGCCCGCCATTCGCATCGAGCGCTGGACGCCGGAATCGCGCGTGGCGCTCGCCCTCGCGCTCATCGTCGCCGCGCTGCTGGCCGTCGGGCCGCTGCTCTTCGACGCCAACATCGTCGATCGCCTGACGACGCTCTTCATTTACGTGATCCTGGCGGTCATGTGGAACGCGCTGGTCGGCTATTGCGGGCTGGTGTCGATCGGCCAGCAGGCCTTTTTCGGGCTCGGCGCCTATTTCGCGGTGCGCCTCGCCGATCTTGGCTTCAGCGTCTATCCTTCGCTCTTCGTCGCCGCGCTCATCGTTGGCGCGCTGTCGCTGCCGCTCTCGACCATCATGCTTCGGCTCAAGGGCGGCGAATTCGCCATCGGCATGTGGGTCGTCGCCGAACTCGCGCATCTGCTGGTCAATCTCGATACGCTGATCAATGGCGAAACCGGCACCTCGCTGATCGCGCTCAACGCCTATGCCATCGGCAAGCGGCGGGCGCTGACCTATTGGTGCGCTTTCGCCGCGATGGCCGGCTTGCTCGCGGTCGTCTTCGTCCTGCTGCGCGGGCCGACCGGCGCGGCGATCCAGGCCATTCGCGACAATGAGCAGGCCGCTGAATCGATCGGCGTCCGGGTGACGCGCGCCAAGCGGCTCGTTTTCATGCTCTCGGCGACCGGCGCGGCGCTCGCCGGCTCGCTATGGGTGGCGACCGCGGTCACCTTCCAGCCGCGCACCTATTTCAGCCCGCAATGGACCGCCTACATGATTTTCATGGCGCTGGTCGGCGGCCTCGGAACCTTCGAGGGCGCGATTCTCGGCGCCGTCGTCTTCTTCCTGATCGAGGCTTGGTTCGGTGGCGCGGGCGTTTGGTACCTCGTCGGCCTCGGCGCGGCGGCGCTCGTCTTCGCGCTTGCCTTGCCGCGCGGCATCTGGGGTTGGGTCGAGGACAAGACCGCGCTGCGCCTGCTGCCGGTCGGCTATCGCGTCAAGCTCATCGGTGAGCCTGATGTCGACAAGGGAGCATGACGATGCTGCTTGGCAAGACGATCGTCGTCACGGGAATCTCGTCCGGCATCGGCGCCCGCATCGGGGCGCTCGCCGTTGCGCTTGGGGCCGAGGTGATTGGCGTCGATGTCAATCCGCCCGCCGCGCCGCTCGGCCACTTCGTCAAGGCCGACATCGCTTCGCCTCAGGCGATCGCCGAAGTCGCCGACACGCTGCCGTCACGCTTCGACGCCTTGTGCAATGTCGCCGGCGTTTCCGGAGTCTCGGGCGCCGCAAAAACCCTGGCGATCAATTTCTATGGCCTGCGCGCGCTGAGCGAAGCCCTCGCGCCGAAGATCCGCGAGGGCGGCGCGGTGGTGAACGTCGCCTCGATCGCCGGCTACGGCTGGCGCGCCAATCTCGAACGCGCCAAGGCCTTTGTCGATGCGCCGGGCTTCCCCGATATTCCTGCACTGCTGAAGCGTTTCGCCGTTCCTGACGGCGAGGGCTATCCGCTGTCGAAAGAGCTTCTGCTGCTGTGGACGATGCGCGCCGCGCGCCAGCCGCTGTTTCGCAATCGCGGCCTCAGGGTCAACGCGGTCAGTCCGGGGCCGGTGACGACGCCGATCCTCAAGGAATTCCGCCAGGTCTTCGGCGACCCGCGCGTCGATGACGACATCGCTCAGGTCGGCCGCGCCGGAGGGCCGGGCGACATCGCGCCGCCGGCGCTCTTTCTCTGCTCGGACGGTGCGCGCTGGATCAACGGCGCCAATCTGCCGGTCGACGGCGGCCTCGAGGCCGCGGTCAACGCCAATGTGCTAGGCTTTTGAGACGCGGACGAACCATCGGCGCGCGCGAGAAGCGCGCGAAGTAAAACGGGAGGAATGCCATGAAAGTGGATTTCATCATCGACGGCGCGTCGGTCGGCGCGACGAATGGCGCGACGTTCAAGCGTCACGATCCGGTGACCGGCAAACTCGCCAGCGAAGCGGCGGCGGCGAGCGCCGCCGACGTCGATAAAGTGGTCGAAGCGGCCGCGCGGGCCTTCGCGGAATGGTCGGAGACCGGCCCCAGCGCGCGCCGCGCCCTGTTGAACAAGGCCGCCGATCTCCTGGAAAGCCGCACCGCCGAGTTCAGCCGGCTGATGACCGAGGAGATCGGCGCGACCGGCCCCTGGGGCGGCTTCAATGTATTTTTCGCCGCGACGCTGCTGCGCGAAGCGGCGGCGCTGACGACGCAGATCGTTGGCGAGGTGATCCCCGCCGACAAGCCGGGCGTGATTTCGATGGCGCTGCGCCAGCCGGTCGGCGTCGTGCTAGGCATCGCGCCATGGAACGCGCCAGTCATTCTCGGCGTCAGGGCGATCGCCGCGCCGCTCGCCTGCGGCAATACGGTGATCCTGCGCTCGTCCGAGGTTTGCCCGGCCACCCACCATCTGATTGTCCAGACCCTGAACGACGCGGGATTCCCCAACGGCGTCGTCAATGTGATCGCCAATGCGCCAGCCGACGCGCCCAAGGTCGTCGAGGCGCTGATCGCTCACCCCAAGGTCAAGCGGATCAGCTTCACCGGCTCGTCGCGCGTCGGCAAGATCATCGCCAGGCTCGCGGCCGAGCATCTCAAGCCGGCGCTGCTCGAACTCGGCGGCAAGGCGCCGCTGATTGTGCTCGACGACGCCGACCTCGACGCGGCGGTCGATGCCGCGATCTTCGGCGCCTTCGCCAATTCAGGTCAGATCTGCATGTCGACCGAGCGTCTCATCGTCGACGCCAAAGTCGCCGACGCCTTTGTCGCCAAGCTCGCCAAACGCGCCGCGTCGCTGCCGGCCGGCGATCCGCGCGGCCATGTGGTGCTCGGCGCGCTGGTCAGCGTCGAGGCGGCCGAGAAGATGGACGCGCTCATCGCCGACGCGACCGCCAAGGGCGGCAAGGTCGTTGCGGGCGGCAAGCGCCAGGGTGCGATCATCGACGCGACCCTGGTCGACCATGTGACGTCCAAGATGCGCATCTATGGCGAGGAATCCTTCGGCCCGGTGAAGCCGATCATTCGCGTCAACGGCGACGACGAGGCGATCCGCGTCGCCAATGACACCGAATACGGCCTGTCCTCCGCCGTGTTCAGCCGCGACGTGCAACGCGCCCTGAAAGTCGCCAAGCGCCTCGAGACCGGCATCTGCCACATCAATGGCCCGACCGTGCATGACGAAGGCCAGATGCCATTCGGCGGCGTCAAGGCGTCGGGCTATGGACGTTTCGGCAGCAAGGCGGTGATCGCCGAGTTCACCGAGTTGCGCTGGATCACCATCGAGGGACCGCAACACTACCCGTTCTGATTCGAACCGACGAACGGCGCGTCGCCTGCGGTTGACAGCCCGTCGGCGACGCGTTCCGCCCGGTTTGCGGGAGGCGCGCGATGATCACGCTCAGGCAGATCGAAGTGATCCGCGCCGTCATGGTCGCCGGCACGATCAGCGGCGCGGCGAAGCTGCTCGGCGTCTCCGCCCCGGGCGTCAGCCGGCTGGTCAAGCATGCCGAACGCTCGCTCGGCATGCGCTTTTTTCAGCGCAAGAGCGGACGCTTCTTCCCGACCGCCGAGGCGGAGCGGATATTCGAGCAGATCAACGGGGTCTATAAAAAGGTCGACGACCTCAACTTCATTCTGTCGCGCATCGGTCGCGGCGACCTCTCCGAGTTGCGCATCGGCTCGGTGCCGAGCCTGTCGCAATCCATGGCGCCGCGAGCGATCGCCCGCGTGCGCCGCCGCTATCCCGACCTGCGCATCGACATCAACATCCTCAAGATCGAGGAGGCGATCGACTATCTGCTGCTCGGCAAGGGCGAATGCGTGGCGATGAGCTGCCGCTTCGACCATCCCGCCATCGAGTTCGCGCCGCTCGCCGCCGGCGAGCTCTATTGCGTCGTCCCGGCCCAGCATGAGCTCGCGGCGCGCGACGAGATCGGCGCGGCGGAAATGACGCGCTATCCGTTGATCGGCATCGACCCCAAAGACCCCTACGGACGCATCATGGCCGAGCTGTTCGCGCGCGACCGTCTGACCTATGACATCAGCATCAAGGCGCGCTTCGGCACGACCGTCTGCGCGCTGGTCGGCGCGGGTCTCGGCGTCGCCGTCATCGATCAGTTCACGCTCGCCTACAACAGCTTCCCCGGCATCAAGCTGCTGCGCATCGCCGAGTTCACCCGCTTCGAGACTTATGTCGCCACCAAACGCGACGCGCCGTTCTCGCTGCACGCCGAGTATTTCATCGCCTGTCTGCGCGCCGAAATGCGGGCGACGGGCTCGCCGGCCGCCGCCGCCGCGACGCGACGCCAGAATTAACATCATGTTCAACGGCTCAGCCGAATTAATAATTGTGTTAGGCCGCGCCCCGGCTAAGCTGACCGGCAAAAAAGGCGCGTAGCCAATGGCTTCCTCCTTTCAGACCAAAAGATTGGCGAGAACGTCCGTGGTCCAGAGCCCAATCCGAAGCGCGCGGCGCGCGCTGCTCGGTCTGATCGGTTCGCCGATCGGCGGCTCGGCTTCGCCGGCGATGCATGAGGCGGCCGGCGACGCCGTCGGCATGCGCTGTCACTATCAACTCATCGACGTTGCCAACGCGGATGCGACGGAACTCGCACGGCTGTTGCATGGCGTGCGCCGGCTCGGCTTCGCCGGGGTCAACGTCACGTTCCCCTATAAGGAGGCGGTGCTCGCGCTGCTCGACGCCTTGTCGCCGGGCGCACGGACGGTGGGCTCCGTCAACACCGTGGTCGTGCGCGACGGCGCCCTGACCGGCCACAACACCGATGCGACCGGCTTCCGCCGCGCGGTCCAGCCGCTCGTCGAGGCCTCGGGGCGCGGCGCGGTGGCGCTGCTCGGCGCCGGCGGCGTCGGCAAGGCGATCGCCTTCGCGCTCGCCGAGCTCAGCGTCGCCGAAATCCGCGTCTTCGACATCGATTTTGGCAAGGCCGAGGCGTTGGCGGCGCGGTTCGACGACCGCGCCCGGCTCATGCCCTGCCGCTCGGTAGCCGAAGCGCTTGCCGGAGCGGTCGGTGTCGTCAACGGCACACCGGTCGGCATGACGCCTAACCGCGATACGCCCGTGCCCGCGGCGTTGCTCAATCCCGACCTGTTCGTCGTCGACGCGGTCTATTCGCCGCTGTGGACCCCGCTGCTTGTTGCCGCGAAGGCGGTCGGCGCGCGGACCATGACGGGTCGCGATCTCGCTGTGTTTCAGGCGGCTGACGCTTTCGAGCTTTTCGTCGGCGTCAAGCCGCCGATCGAGCCCATGGCGGAGGCCTTCGACAGGGTGATGGCCAATCGAGAACGCGGCGCCAACGCGGCCTGAAGCCGCACGCGCGCCGACATAAACGGGAGGAACGGATATGAGAATGATCGCCGCCGCCGGACTTGGGCTCCTGGCCCTCGCATTCGCCACGTCAAGCCGCGCCCAGGACATCCAGATCGCCGATGTGGCGGAGCTGTCGGGCGGCGGCGCCACCGTTGGCACCAACTGGAAGAACGGCATCGATCTTGCCGTCGAAGAGATCAATGCCGCCGGCGGCATTCTCGGCCATACGATCGTCGTCACCCACGCCGACTCGCAGTCCAATCCCGGCGTCGCGCGCGCGCAGGTGCAGAAGGCGCTCGATTCCAATCCTTATGTTCTACTCGGCCCGGGCTATTCGGGCTCGGTCAAGGCGACCGCGCCGCTCGCCGCCGACGCCGGCGTCACGCAGATCATGGGCGGCGAGGCGGCCGAACTGACCCGGATGGGCGATAAGTTTCTGTTCCGCACGTCCTTCGGCCAGCAATCGACCATGCCGAAAGTCGCCAAATACATGGCCGATGAGATGAAGGCGAAGGCCGTCGCCGTCGTGTGGGTCAATAATGATTTCGGCAAGGGCGGACGCGAAGCGATCGAAAAGGCGCTCAAAGACCTCGGCGTTGAGGTCGTCGCCGATATTTCGACCGAGGCCGGCCAGGTCGATTTCGCCGCCGACGTCGAGAAGGTCAAGGCGTCGAACGCCGACGCCGCCTTCGTCTATCTCAACGAGGACGAGAGCGCCCGCATCCTCAAGGAGTTCAAGCGCCAGAACGTGACCGTGCCGCTGATGGGCGAGACGACGCTGGTCGGCCAGAAGGTGATCGAGCTTGCCGGCGACGCCGCCAATGGCGCGCGCGCTCACGTCGGCCTGACCACCGACGCGCCGGTCGACGCCGTGCACGCCTTCCGCGATCGCTTCGTCAAGAAATACAATTACGTGCCCGACCACAACGGGTTGAAGGGCTATCTCGCCATTCAGATGGTCAAGGCGGCGACCGAGAAGATGGGCAAACTCGATCCCAAGGGGATCGCCGACGCTCTGCGTGGGCTGACGATCAAGGCCGCCGACGATCCAGGCATCCTGATGGACGTCAGTTTCGATGAGAACGGCGACATCGACCGCGAAGGCTTCCTGGTCGAAGTGGTCGACGGCAAGCAGGTGATCAAGCAGATTCTGCCCAAGCTGCACTGAGCCGGAGCGCCGAAAGGCACGCCCAGGGCGAACATGTCCAACTTGCTCGATCTTGTCGTCTCGGGGCTCGGCACCGGCGCCATCTACGCGCTGGCGGCGATCGGCTTCACGCTACTGTGGCAGACGTCGCAGACGATCAATTTCGCCCAGGGCGAATTCGTCATGCTGCCGGCCTTCCTGATGCTCGCCGTCATGCGGGCCGGCGCCCCGTTTTGGCTGGCGATCCTCATCGGGGTCGCGCTGTCGGCGGCGCTGCTCGGCCTCGCGTTCAAGCGGCTGCTGGTCGATCCCATGCTGCGCCATGGCGTGCTGCCGCTCGCCATTGCGACGATGGCGCTGTCGATCGCGCTGAAGGAATCGGTGAAGACCTTCTACAGCGCCGAGGCGCAGCCCTTTCCCTCGATTGCGCCATCGGGCTCGCTGTCGATCTTCGGCGCCTCGGTGTCGCTGCAAAGTCTCTGCGTTTTCGCTTTCGGCGTCGTCGTGGTGGTCGCGCTCAATCTCTTTCTCGATCGCACCTCGACCGGCCGGCAAATGCAGGCGGCGGCGCAGAACCCGACGGTCGCGCGCATCATCGGCATTCCGGTCGAAAGAATGGTGACTCTGACCTTCGTCATCAACGCCGTGCTCGTCGCGCTCGCTTCGCTCTTGGTGACGCCGATCTATCTCGCCAAGTTCTCGTCGGGCGAGACGCTCGGCGTCGCCGCCTTCGTCGCGGCGATCGTCGGCGGCTTCAATCAGGTGCGCGGCGCTCTGGTCGGCGGGTTGCTGATCGGCGTCGTCGACAATCTCGCCGCCGCCTATGTCTCGACGCAATATCGCGCCGCGGTGCCGCTGGCGCTGCTCATCGTCGTCATCCTGTTCCGGCCGCAGGGACTGATGGGTCGGGCGGAGGAGCGCACGGTATGACGCGCGCCCAGCGCCTTCTCGTGGGCGCCGGCGGCGCGGTCGTATTGGCGGCGTTGATCGTCGCGCCGATTTCGCTCGGCCGTTACGGACTCTACGTGCTCAGCCAATGGACGGTGATGACCATCGCCGCGATCGGGTTGAATCTTACGCTCGGCTACGCCGGACAGGTCTCGCTGGCGCAAGGGGCTTTCGTCGGCATTGGCGCCTATGCGGCGGCAATCCTGACGAGCCACGGCTATCCGCTCGCGCTGGCGATTGTCGTCGCGCTGGCGCTGTCATTCGTCGTCGGCTGGCTGCTCGGCTATCCGGCGCTGCGCGTTCAGCATCATTATCTCGCCTTCGTCACCCTCGCCTTCTCGACGCTCGCCTTCCTCGTCTTCCGCAACGAGGAATGGCTGACCGGCGGCATCTACGGCATCAGCGGCGTGCCGCGACCGACCCTGTTCGGCTTTTCGACCAACAAGCCACTGCCTTTCTATTATGTCTGCCTCTCGGGGCTGGCGATTGTGACGCTCGCTTTCTGGGGCCTCGTCCGCTCGCCATGGGGCCGCGCCTTTCTCGCCTTGCGCGAGAATCCGCTGCGCGCGGCCTCGCTTGGCGTCGACACGCGACGCTACACGTTAATGGCCTTCGCCATAGGCTCGGCGCTCGGCGGCTTCGCCGGCGCGCTCTATGCGCCCCTCACCCAGTTCATCGACCCGACCCCGTTCACGCTCGCGCTGTCGCTCAACCTGTTGATGATGGTGATCATCGGCGGATCTGGATTCTTCTTCGGACCCTTCGTCGGCGCGATGATCGCCGTGCTATTGCCCGAATGGCTGCGCTTCGCCGATCGCTATTATCTGATCTTCTATGCGGTCCTCGTCATGCTGCTGCTCATCTATTCGCCGAGCGGCGTGCTGGGAATCCTCGATCGTTATCTGCGCAGCCGCAACGCCCGCGCCGCCTCGGCGATGCGGGCGTCCGCGCAGGCCGGACTGAGCGACGAGGCGGTCCGATGACCCACGTGCTCGAAGTCACGAACCTGCGTAAACGCTTCGGCGGCATCGCCGCCGTCGACGGTGTCAGCTTCCATGTCGACGAGGGAGAGATCCTTGGCATCATCGGGCCGAACGGCTGCGGCAAGTCGACAACCTTCAACTGCATTCTCGGCCAGCTTGCGCCAAGCGACGGCGAAGTGCTGCTCGACGGCCGCGTCATCACCGGCATGCGCCCCTCCGAACTCAACCGGCTCGGCGTCAGCCGGACGTTTCAGCTCTTGCAGGTGTTTCCCCAGCTCACCGTGCGCGAAAATCTCATTCTCGCCGGACAGGAGCATCGCGGCACGATGCTGACCCGGCTGTTTGGCGCCCCCGACGCCGGGCTCGGGCCAGAGGCGGAGCGAATGATCGCTGTTTTCAGGCTCGATCATCTGACGCACACGCCGGCGAGCGAACTGTCCTACGGCCAGCAGAAGCTGCTCGACGCAGCGATGGCCTTCATGGCCGGCCCCCGCCTGGCGCTGCTCGACGAACCGACCGCCGGCGTCAATCCGACCATGCTCTCCGACTTCAAGGAGCGGCTGCGGACGATCAACCGCGAGCAGGGCGCGACCTTCGTCGTCATCGAGCACAATATGGAATTTGTCATGTCGCTATGCACCCGGCTCGTGGTCATGGCGGAGGGCAAGGTGCTCGCCGAAGGCGGACCGGCGGCGATCCGCGCCAATCCGGCGGTCGTCGAAGCCTATCTCGGCCATTAGGGGCGCGCGATGTCGGACGCTATTCTCGAAGTCGAAAATCTGGTCGGCGGTTACGGCGAGATGACGATTCTCAACGGCGCGTCGTTCAAAGCGCCGCGCGGCGCGATCACCACGGTGATCGGACCCAATGGCGCGGGCAAATCGACCGCCTTCAAGGCGATCTTCGGCCTGCTCAAGCTGCGCGCCGGCCGCGTCCTCTTCGACGGGGCCGACGTCACCGGCGCGACGCAGCGCCGGCTCATCGCCGCCGGCCTCTGCTATATCCCGCAGGGGCGCAACGTCTTCCCCGAGCTTTCGGTGCGCCACAATATCGAGCTTGGCCTTGTCGCCGCGCCGCCTGACTTGCGCGACGGCGCACAACGGGTCGAAGCAGCGCTCGACCGCTTCCCGAGCTTGCGCAAGAAAGCGGGCCAGCAGGCGTCGACCCTTTCAGGCGGCGAGCAGAAGCAGCTTGAGATCGCCCGCGGCCTGTTGCTCGATCCCAAGCTGGTGATGATCGACGAACCGTCGATCGGCCTGTCGCCGCTGATGGTGCGCCAGACTTTCGACATGCTGCGGGCGCTGCGCGACCGCGGCGTCTCGGTGTTGTTGATCGAACAGAACGCGCGCTCGACGCTGGAGATCTCCGACTACGGACTGGTCCTCGAGCTTGGCCGCACCCGCATGTTCGACCGCGCGGAAAAGGTGCTCGCCGACCCACGCGTCGTCCATCTCTTTCTCGGCGGATCGATCGAAGGCGACGCGGCTTAGGCGCAGGACGGCGATCAAAAAAGCGGGAGAGCGGCTATGAAGAACGCATCCATCGCAACGGTGTCGCTCAGCGGCGCGCTCGACGAGAAGCTTAAGGCGATCGCCGGCGCCGGCTTTGCCGCGGTCGAGGTCTTCGAAGCCGACTTCCTCTCTTTCAACGGGTCGCCGCGCGATGTCGGCGCGATGTGCGCCGATCTCGGCCTGAAGATCAGCGCCTTTCAACCGTTTCGCGATTTCGAGGGCATGCCGGAGCCGCAGCGCGCAAGGAATTTCGATCGCGCTTTGCGCAAATTCGACCTGATGCGCGAACTCGGCGCCGAGCTCTTGCTGATTTGCAGCAACGTCTCGCCCGCCGCGCTCGGCGGGGTCGACCGCGCCGCCGAGGACTTTCGCGCGCTCGGCCGGCTCGCCGCCGAACGCGGCCTTAAGGTCGGCTTCGAGGCGCTCGCCTGGGGCCGGCATATCGCCGATTATCGCGACGCATGGGAGGTCGTTCGACGCGCCAATCATCCGGCGGTTGGTCTGATCCTCGATTCCTTCCATGTTCTGGCGCGCGCGACGCCGCTGGAGGCGATCCGCGCCATTCCGGCCGACCGCGTCTTTCTTGTCCAGCTTGCCGACGCGCCGCGGCTCGATCTCGATCCTTTGTCTTGGAGCCGCCACTTCCGTTGCTTCCCTGGTCAGGGCGAGTTGCCGGTGACGGAATTCATGCAAGCGGTCGCCGCGACTGGCTATTCCGGCGCGCTTTCGCTGGAAATCTTCAACGATCAATTCCGCGCCGGCTCGGCTGTTCGCGTCGCGCGCGACGGCATGCGTTCGCTGCTGGCGCTCGATGACCGGCTCGGCGTCGCGCCGCTGCCGCCCCGCGTTGCGACGCAGGGCGTCGCCTTCGTCGAACTCGCCGTCGATGAACCGGCCGCCCAGGACCTTGGCGTTCTGCTGCGCGGGCTCGGCTTCTGCCGGACCGGCCGCCACCGCTCGAAGGCGGTGGACCGCTGGTCGCAGGGATCGATCAATGTCGTCGTCAATTGCGAATCCGACGGCTTCGCCCACTCGCATTACATCACCCACGGGCCAGGCGTCTGCGCGATCGGCGTCGAGACCGCCGACGTGAATGGGACGGTGACGCGGGCGCAATCGCTCGGCGCGACATCGTTCCGCCAGAGCGTCGCGCCCGGCGAGCTGGAAATTCCGGCCATCGGCGGCGTCGGCGGCAGCCTGCTTTATTTCCTCGAACGAAAGGGGCCGCTTGGCGAGGTGTGGCGGCGCGAATTCTCCGCGATCGACGAGCCGCCGCGCCGCGGCCTGCTGTCGCGCGTCGATCACGTCGCGCAATCGATGCCCTATGACGAGATGCTGTCATGGCTGCTGTTTTACGAATCGATCTTCGATTTGAAACGCGAGCCGCAACTCGACATCGCCGATCCGGCCGGCCTGGTGCAGAGCCAGGCGCTCGCCGGCGCGGACGATTCGTTGCGCTTCGTACTCAACGGGTCTTCGGCGACGCGCACGCTGTCAGCCCGCTTCCTGTCCGAATTCTTCGGCTCGGGCGTTCAGCACGTCGCCCTCGCCACCGCCGACATTTTCGCCGCGACGGCGCAGATGCGGGCGAACGGTCTGGCGCTGCTCGACATCCCCGCCAATTACTATGACGATCTCGAAGCCAAATATGGATTCGAGCCGACGACAATCGCGGCGATGCGTGGCCATGGCATCCTCTATGACCGCAACGAAAGCGGTGAGTTCTTCCATACCTATACGCATATGTTCGCCGACCGTTTCTTCTTCGAGATCGTCGAGCGGCGGAACTATCGCGGCTTTGGCGCGGTCAATGCGCCGATCCGCCTCGCCGCGCAGACGCGCGAACTTCGGCCGACGGCCTTTCTGCACCTCTAAACCGCGGGCGGGCTGGGCAAATTGCCGCGCCCGCCGCATCGCGGTAGGATGGAGCTTCAGAAAAGCTTCGCCGCGGAACGGATGCCATGACCGACAGACCGAGACGAGAGACCGAGACGCATGAGCGCTCGGGCGGCGAGGATCTCTCCCCCGAGGTCAGGCGCAGCCTCGAATCGATGGTGTCGCTGCAGGCGGAAATCCCGGAGGACGCTTTCACCTCGCAGACGCTGGGGGTCAAACGGGCCGGCAGCGGCGTCGCAATCGATGACGACGGCCTTGTCCTGACGATTGGCTATCTGGTCACCGAAGCCGAGACCGTCTGGCTAACGACGCAAAGCGGTCGGCTGGTTCCCGCCCATCCGCTGGCGCTCGATCCCGAAAGCGGCTTCGCGCTGGTGCAGGCGCTCGACCGCCTCGGCCTGCCGGGCGTCGCGCTCGGCAATTCCGGCGAGGCAAGGCGCGGCGATCCGGTGGTTATCGCCGCCGGCGGGCGCAGGCCGGCGGTCAGCGCCACGATCGCCGCCAAGCGGGAATTCGCCGGCTATTGGGAATATCTGCTCGACGAAGCGATCTTCACCGCGCCCGCGCATCCGTTCTGGGGCGGCGCGGGCCTGTTTGGCGCCGACGGGCGGCTGCTCGGCGTCGGTTCGCTCCATATCGAGGGCACGAACGAAGAGGGCGAGACGCAGGACGTCAACATGATCGTGCCGATCGACCTGCTGTCGCCGGCTCTGCATCAATTGCGCACCAAGGGTCGTCTCGATAAGCCGGCGCGGCCATGGCTTGGCGTCTATTCAGGCGAGAGCGACGGCAGAGTCGTAGTGGCCGGCGTCGCCGATCGCAGCCCGGCGGAAGCGGCAGGGTTGCGGCGCGGCGATATTGTCATCGCCGTCGGCGAAACGGGCATCGCCAGTCTCGCCGACTTCTATCGCGGCGTCTGGGCGCGGGGATCGGCGGGTGTCGAAATCCCCGTCGAAGTGGTGCGCGACGGGCGCAGCCTTTGGCTGCGCGTGCGCTCGGCCGAGCGCGCCGCCCATTTCAAGCGGCCGCGGCTCCATTGAACCAGGTCCCAGTGACTCGGATCCCTTGCGCC
>SSMV01000145.1 GCA_004799435.1 Bradyrhizobium sp. | reverse complement strand
TCGCCGCGCCGGCCTTCGGCGCGGACGCGGTCAAGATCGGCTTTATCACCAAATTTCCGGTGCCCTTCTACACAACGATGTCGGACGCCGCGAAAGCCTATGCCGCTGCCCATCCGGGCGTCGACATCATCTATGGCGAGGGCAAGTCGGCGACCGATATCGAAGGGCAAATCGCCCTCATCGAATCGATGGTGACGCAAGGGGTGAAGGGCATTGCCTTGACCCCCGTCGATCCGACTGTTGCGCCCGCGCTCGACAAGGCGGTCGCCGCTGGCGTGAAGGTTGTTCTGATGGACAACAGCATTCCCGGCTGGAAGGGCGTCACGGCGCTGGCGACGACAGATAATTTCGCCGCCGGAAAACTGGCGGGCGAATATCTCAAGTCGAAGCTCAAGAGCGGCGATACGATGGGAATCCTCGAAGGCGTTCCCGGCGTTCCGGCCTTGGACGACCGCGTGAAGGGAATGATGGAGGGGCTGAAGGGCGTCGACGTCAAGATCGTCGGCCGCGGCGCCACCAAATGCACCGAGGAACTCGGAATCAATGTCGCCGATGACATTCTGACGAAGAACCCCGACGTGAAGTCGATCTACTCGGCCTGCGGCCCGCCGGCCGCCGGCGCCGCCCAGGCGATCAAGAACGCCGGCAAGGTCGGCAAGGTCATTCTGGTCGGCTTCGATTATTGCTGCGGCGAAAAGGAAGCGCTGACGGCAGGCATCGAGACCGCGACGGTCGCGCAGTTCCCCGCCAAGATGGCGGAACTGGGCGTCGACGCTTTGATCAAGTCGATCCACGGCGACAAGGTGGATTCGCTGATCGACTCAGGGGCGGCCCTCGTCACCAAGGACAATATGGACAAGATCAAATAGCGTTCCGTTGGACGGAGGCGGCTCCCCCGCCTCCGTTCGAGGGACTGGCGGCGGCCGGCGGGAGCGACAATGTTCGATGTGAGCCTCGAGCAGGAATGCGTTGTGATGCGCGCGCATTCGACCTCCTTGCGCGACGCGTCCGAACCCGAGCGCATGCGACCGTTCGGCGCCGCCAGACACTGCGCAAATGACAGGACGCCCCTGCCGCGGCCTTTGCGCCCGGTTGGGGCGAAGCCCGGCAAATTGCGCTAGGCTCGTTCCGCCGGTTGCCCGCTCGGAACGGCGGCGGCCGGCGACGCGACGGCAAAACAAATTTCAGGGTACGGAAACTTAAAGATGGTCGAGCCGCGGCAAGCCACCGCTCCTCATAAGGTCGAGCGAACCGCCGGGGCGTCAAATCGATTGGTCCCTCTGGCCCTTCGGGTTCTCAATTTCGGACCTCTGTTGATCCTCCTAGTCCTGATCGTGATCGTCGGCGCCATCACACCGAGCTTTTTGACGCCGCACAACATCAACAACATCCTGGCGCAGACGGCGGTGATCGCGACCGTCGCCATCGGCCAGCATCTCGTCATCCTGACGCGCGGCATCGATCTGTCGGTCGGCTCGAATCTCGCGCTGGCGACGGTGGTCGGCGCCTTCGTCTTCAGGACCTACGACTCCGCCTTCGCGGTCGCGCTGGCGATGCTGCTGGCCGGCGCCTTGGTCGGCGCCGTCAACGGCCTCGCCTACGTCTATGGACGGCTTCCGCATCCTTTCATCATCACCCTGGCCACATTGAGCATCTGTCGCGGGTTGGCGCTCGAACTGGCGACTGGCCACACGACGATGCGCGGCATGCCGGACGCGATCGGCGCCTTGGGCGCGCCCTCGGCGATCGGCCTTCCCAACTCGTTTTTCGTCGTCGCCGGCGTCGCGCTGCTCGCCCTGGTGATGACCAAGGGCATGGTCTGGGGCCGCTGGATCTATGCGGTCGGCGGCAATCCGCAGGCGGCGGTCGAAATGGGCATACCGGTCAAAGCTGTCCTTGCTTCGACCTATATCATTTCCGGCCTCTGCGCCGGCGTCGGCGCCGTCCTTCTCGCCGGACGCACCGGCGCCGGTTCGCCGCTCTATGGCGACCTTCTCGAACTCGACACGATCGCCGCCGTCATCATCGGCGGCGCGAGCTTTCTGGGCGGGCGCGGACATCTCGGCCATGCGCTGATCGGCGCGGTGATGATTGGCGTCATTCGCAACGCGCTGAACCTGAACAATGTCGACATCTATTTTCAGATGATCGCGATTGGCCTGATCATCGTGCTGGCGGTCGAGGCCGACGTTCTGCGCAACCGCCTCGAGGCCAGAACCCGCGTCATCCAGGCGGAGCACGGCCAATGAATTCACCAGCCGCCGTTCCGGTTCTCGCCGTCCGCGGCGCACAAAAATATTTCGGCGCGATTCACGCCCTGAAGGATGTCGGTCTCGAAGCCTATAAGGGCGAGGTTCTCGCGCTGCTGGGCGACAATGGCGCGGGCAAATCGACGCTGGTGAAATGCATTTGCGGCATTCACGCGCTGGACGAGGGCGAGATCCTGATCGACGGCGAGCCGGTCGCGCTGCGTTCGGCGGCGGCGGCGCGCGTCGCCGGCATCGAGACCGTCTATCAGGACCTCGCGCTCTTCGACAATCTCAGTCCGACGCAGAATTTCTTCTGCGGCCGCGAGATCGGCTTTCCCGCCTGGCTGCCGCTGCCTTTGCGCTTCCTCAAAAGCGCGGAGATGGATCGCAGCGCCGCTGCGGTGATTCAGCGGCTGAAAGTCAACCTGCCCAAATTCGACGCGCCGGTGGCGCTAATGTCAGGCGGCCAGCGGCAGGCGATCGCGGTGGCGCGCGCCACCGTCTTCGCGCGCAAGGTCGTCATTCTCGACGAGCCCACCGCGGCGCTGGGCCTACGGGAATCGCGCAAGGTCCTCGACCTCATCAAGCAGTTGCGCGCCGAGGGCAATGCGGTGATCCTGATCACCCACAATATGGAGCATGTCGTCGAACTCGCCGACCGCGCCGTCGTGTTGCGACAGGGACGCAAGGTCGGCGAGCTGAAGCCGGACAGCTCCAACCAGCGGGAGCTTATTTCAATGATCGTCGGCGCCGAGCCGTGAC
>SSMV01000144.1 GCA_004799435.1 Bradyrhizobium sp. | reverse complement strand
GCGCGGAAGGCCGAGATCAACATGGTCGGCAGATCGGAAATAAATCCGACCGTGTCGGAGAGGATCGCCGAGCCGCCATGCGGCAGACGCACCAGCCGCATCGTCGGATCGAGCGTGGCGAACAGCATGTCGACGGCGAGCACTTCGGCGCGCGTAAGCCGATTGAACAGCGTCGACTTGCCGGCATTGGTGTAACCGACCAGCGCGACGATCGGATAGGGAACCTCGGCCCGGCTGGCGCGATGAAGCGCACGCGTCTTCTTGACGCTTTCGAGCTCGCGCTCAATGCGCAACATCCGTTCCTGGATGAGGCGGCGGTCGGTTTCGATCTGCGTCTCGCCGGGGCCGCCGAGAAAGCCGAAGCCGCCGCGCTGACGTTCGAGATGGGTCCAGGATCGCACCAGACGCGATTTCTGATAGGCGAGATGAGCGAGTTCGACCTGCAGCGCGCCTTCCGCCGTGCGGGCGCGTCGGCCGAAAATCTCGAGGATCAGGCCGGTGCGGTCGATCGCCTTGGCCTTGAACGCTTTCTCGAGGTTGCGCTGCTGCACGGGCGAAAGCGCGCAATCGACGACGACGAGGTCGATCTTTTCCGCTTCGATCCGCTGGGCGAGTTCGGCGACCTTGCCCTTGCCCAGATAGGTCGCCGGGCGGATTTCGCTCAAGGCGACCAGCACGGAATCGACGACCGCAAGATCGATGGCGCGCGCAAGGCCAACCGCCTCTTCGCGCCGCGCTTCGGAACTGCGCATGGCGACGCGCTCGCCGGCGAGGCGACCGGTCAAATAAGGACAGATGACGAGCGTGCGCGTGTGAGACGCAACCGCCGCCTCGCGCGTGCCGACGTTCTCGCCGGCTCCGTTAAGTTTCAAAGCCGCCTCAGTGTTGCTCGCCCCCGTCCTCGGCCGCCTCGAACATGGTGATCGGGGTGGCGGGCATGATGGTCGAGATGGCGTGCTTATAGACGAGCTGCGAATGGCCGTCGCGGCGCAAGAGAACGCAGAAATTGTCGAACCACGTCACGAAACCCTGCAATTTCACACCATTGACGAGGAAGATCGTGACCGAGGTTTTGCTCTTGCGCACGTGATTGAGGAACGTGTCCTGAAGATTCTGCGCCTTCTCACTGGCCATTGTTGAGACCCCACGTCGGAGACCGCTTGCCGCGGCCGTTTCATTGATTCGTTCGGATTTAGCCGGTCCTCGCCTAATCCCATGCGAGGGCTCGACAGCCTATATCATTTCCGCGACGCGGCGCCATTGGCCATGTCAAAATCGGCTTCAGCTTTGCGCCGCGGCGGCGGCGAATTTCGCCCTTAGGCCGCGGGCGACAGGCCCCGGCCGCCCGGATCCGATCCCTCGTCCGTCGATCGATATGACCGGGGTCGCGATGGCGGTGGCGCTGGAAAGAAACGCCTCCCTCGCGCCATAGGCCTCGGCGAGCGAGAATGGCCGCTCCTCGAGCGCCAGGCCCTCGCTGGCGACGATGTCGAGCAGAGTCGTCCGGGTCACCCCGCGCAGGATCGCCTGATCGGCCTGACGCGTGATCAGAACGCCGGCGGGGCCGACGATCCAGGCGTTGGTCGACGAGCCTTCGGTAACGAAGCCGTTGCGATCGACGAACCAGGCCTCGAAAGCGCCCGCCTGGCGCGCCGCCTGTTTGGCCAGCACGTTGGGCAGCAGCTGCAGGCTTTTGATGTCCGGATGGGCCCAGCGTTCGTCGGGCAGCGTGATCACCGCTACCCCCTTGGCGGCGCTCTCCTCCCCCGCGCGGGGATCGAGCGATTTTGCGGTGACGACGAGACCGGGCCTGACGCCGGCTGATGGAAAGGCGTGATCGCGTCGGGCCGCGCCGCGCGAGACCTGGAGATAGACGAGCCCATCGCTGACGCGGTTGCGTGCGACGACTTCGCGCAGGATCACGCGCAATGCGCTTTCGCCGAGCGGCGCGGCGATGCGCAATGCGGCGAGCGAGCGTTCGAGTCTCGCAAGATGGCGCGCCTCGTCGATCAGGCGCCCCTCGCGCACCAGACAGACTTCATAGACTCCATCGCCAAACTGAAAGGCGCGATCCTGGATCGAGACGCCGGCGGCGGCGAGCGGCAAGTAGCGGCCGTTGACATAGGCGATGCGACTCATCGTCAGGCGACGCCCAGCGACTTCAGCTTGCGATGCAGAGCAGAGCGCTCCATGCCGATGAACTCGGCGGTGCGGGAAATATTGCCGCCGAAGCGGTTGATCTGCGCGATCAGATATTCGCGCTCGAACACTTCCCGCGCCTCGCGCAAAGGTATGCTCATCAGCTTCTCGCCGCCGACGCCGCTGGGGATGGCGGGCACCAGCGCGCCGACTTCCGAGGGCAGCATCGAGGCGGTGATCTCCGCTTCGGGATCGCCCGCGGCAAGAATCATCAGGCGCTCGACGTTGTTGCGCAATTGCCGGATGTTTCCCGGCCAGTCATGCGACTGCAGCACCGCCATGGCGTCGCTGGCGATGCGCCGGGGCGGCACGCCCATGGTTACAGCGACCTGCTCGAGAAAATGATGCACGAGCTCGGGGATATCCTCGCGCCGCTCGGCGAGCGAGGGAACGCGAATGGGAACGACCGACAGGCGGTGGAAAAGATCCTCGCGGAATTGTCCGTCGGTGATCGCC
>SSMV01000143.1 GCA_004799435.1 Bradyrhizobium sp. | reverse complement strand
TGCCAGGGATCGAACGTGCTCTTGAAGCGGTCGTCGGCGGTCGGCACCGGCGGCCAATGACCGCCGAGCACCTCCGTGCGCATGTATTCAACATGATCGGCCGGGAAAAGTGCGGCGTCGAAATAGGCCCAGAACCAGGCGACGAAGAACATCACCTCCGAGGCGATGAACAGGATCATGCCGTAGCGATGGCTGATCTGCACGACGCGGGTGTGGTCGCCGGTCTCGGCTTCATGGACGACATCCATCCACCATGACGCCATGACATAGAGGATGCCGGCGATGCCGATGCCGAGCATTACAGGGCCGAAGCGACCCAGCGCCATATCCTTGGCGTGCATCGATATGATCAGCCCAACCGCGGTCAGGAAGGCGAAGCCCGAGCCGATCAGCGGCCACGGGCTCGGATTGACGAGGTGGTAGTCGTGATGCGGCTTGGCGTGGGCGTCGGCCATTCTCTTCCCCTGTTCGCGCCGACCGGCCTGGCGGCCGATCGGTTGTGATTCTCTCAGGCGCCTGAGCGGCGCCCGCCCCTCATAGTCGCGGCGGAGCGCTCGGCGAGGGCGGCGCGAGCGCCACCGGCTTGGCGTCCTTCAAGTCGTCTTTGGCAAAAAGCGTATAGGAGAGCGTGATGGCGTCCACCGCGTCCATCGTGTGATCTTTCTCGAGGCGAGGGTCGAGAAAAAACACGACCGGCAGTTCGGCGGTCTCATTGGGACCGAGACGCTGCTCGCTGAAGCAGAAGCAGGAAATCTTGTCGAACCAGGCGCCCGAGACTTCCGGCGTCACGTTGAAGACGGCGACCGCGGCGCTCTCGCGCGGCTCGCGATTATGGACGCGAAAGAACACGGTCGTCGTCGCGCCGGTGCGCAGCGCGACCTTCTCGGTCTCGGGCTCGAAGGTCCAGCCGAGACCCGGCGCGACATTGGCGTCGAAGCTGACGGTCAGCGTCCGCGCGCCGCGCGCCGCCGGCGCCAGACGGGCGACCTGTGTCGTGCCGGCAAAGCCTGTCGCTTTACAGAAGGCGGCATAGAGCGGCACGGCGGCATAGGCCGCGCCAAGCATCGCAACGGCGCCGGCGCCCGCAATCAGCCCGACGCGACGGTTGCGGCGACTGGCGGAAAGGGGCGAAGGGGCAGCGGGGTCGTTCATAGCGGATGCAACGCCTCGGGCCCGAGCCTGACGATGGCGAGCGCATAGAAGAGTACGGCGAGAAAGCCGACGGCGAGGCCGACGGCGAGATTGCGGCGGCGCAAATTGCGCTGTCTCGCGGCGTCGAGCGCGGATTGCTCCATGGGCGCGTTCATGCCGCCTCCCTCACCAGCCTGACAGGCGCATCGCCGGGACGATCCGCTCGACGATCAGCAGCGCGACAAGCACGAAGAGATAGAGGATCGAGAAAGCAAACATCTGCATCGCCGCTTTATTCGCCGCCGCGCCCTCGCGAATGCGATAGACCCGCGCAGCCAGCGCGATGAACCCGACGCCGGCGATCGCGGCGGCGATCGCATAGAGCCGCCCGCCCATTCCCGTGAGCCATGGGGCGAGGCCAAGCGGTCCCAAAACCAGCGAATAAAGGAGAATCTCCAGGCGCGTGCGACCTGGCCCAAGAACATTGGGCAGCATCGGCACGCCGGCGCGCTGATAGTCGCCGCTCTTGACCAAAGCCAGCGCCCAGAAATGCGGCGGCGTCCACATGAAGATCAGGGCGAAAAGCGACAGCACGCCGAGACTCACCGTTCCCGTCGCCGCCGCATAGCCGACGACAGGCGGCAGGGCCCCCGCCGCGCCGCCGATGACGATGTTGAGCGGCGTGCGGCGTTTCAGCCACATCGTGTAGATGACGACATAGAAAAAGATGGTGAAGGCGAGCAGCCCGGCGGCAAGCAGATTGGTCGCCGCCGCAAGTGTGACGACCGAGAGCAGCGACAGCGTCAGGCCAAAGCCAAGCGCTTCGCCCGCCTCGATCCGCCCGGCCGGCACGGGGCGCAAGCGGGTGCGCGCCATCAACCGGTCGATGTCGGCGTCCCACCACATGTTCAAGGCGCCCGACGCCCCCGCCCCCGTCGCGATCGCCAGCAGCGCGGCGAATCCGACCACGGGGTTCACTGGTTCAGGAGCGCTGAGCAGACCGGCGAGCGCGGTGAGCACCACAAGCGACATGACGCGCGGCTTCAGCAGCGCGAAATAATCGCCGGGCGTCGCGTCGCTTGTCAGCGCGACCGACGCGAAAGCGGCATTGGGTTCGCTGAGGCTCATCGGCGCATCACCGCAATCGACATCCGCCCCGCCTCAATGCTCGTAGCCGACGATGCGCGGCAACGTCTCATATTGGTGGAAGGGCGGCGGCGAAGGCAGCGTCCATTCGAGCGTGGTCGCTCCAGGTCCCCAAGGATTGTCGCCGGCGAGGCGCTTGGCCGCGAAGGCCTCGTAGCAAGTGTAGAGAAAGACGAGCGTCGCGACGCCCGCGACATAGGCGCCGATCGAGGAAACGAAGTTCCACTCCCAATAGGCGTCGGGATAATCGATGTAGCGGCGCGGCATGCCCGCCAGCCCGAGGAAGTGCTGCGGGAAGAAGGTCAGGTTGATGCCGATGAACAGCAGCCAGAAATGCCACTTCGCCAGCGTCTCGTTATACATGTAGCCGGTCATCTTGGGGAACCAGTAGTAGAATCCCGCGAAGATCGAGAACACGGCGCCGAGCGACATCGTGTAGTGGAAATGCGCGACGACATAATAGGTCTCGTGCAGCGCGCGATCGACGCCGGCGTTGGCCAACACCACGCCGGTGACGCCGCCGACGGTGAACAGGAAGATGAAGCCGATCGCCCATAGCATCGGCGCCCGCAGCGAGATCGAGCCGCCCCACATCGTCGCGATCCACGAGAAGATCTTCACGCCGGTCGGCACCGCGATCACCATGGTGGCGGCGATGAAATAGGC
>SSMV01000142.1 GCA_004799435.1 Bradyrhizobium sp. | reverse complement strand
GCGGCATAGGCTTTCGCGGCGTCCGACATCGTTGTGTAGAAGGGCACCGGAAATTTGGTGATAAAGCCGATCTTGACCGCGTCCGCGCCGAAGGCCGGCGCGGCGACCGCGCTGGCGACGGCGAGCGCCGCGGTGAGTTTCCCAAGTTTCATACTCTTCTCCCTTGCGTATTTTGCGGTGTTGTCGATGCGTAGACCAGCGCTCACCAGCGCTGCGACGGCTGGATATGTCCGACCGTTTCCTTGGTTGCGATGACATAGGGCATCAGAAGCTTGCCCTGCTGGCCGAAGGCCGTCGCCGGCGCGGCGCCGGCCGCGAGCACATTGTCCCCGGCGAGCGCCAAAGCTTTGCCTCGCACATGAGTGGGAGATCGACGCCCGCGGAGCGCTTCAAGCGATCGAAGCTCTTTCTTAACCGGCGGACCGTGATTGTTGGGTGCATTCGATTTTTTTCGAAAATGTCTCTTTTGTATAAACGCAGGTTGCGCTTTATCGTCAATCTGTTTTTTATCCTTGAAAGCCAACCTTAAAGGACGCTGCTTTGCGGCCTCGCGTGAGGGTGAAGGCGGGGTGGGCTTCGATGCGCGGTACCGCTGTCTACAAGCAGACATTCAACGCAATGCTCGATGCGTTGGGGGAGCCAAGGGCATCAAATTGTTTGATGAACGAGAGCGCGTTGGCGAAACGATTTGACGTGAGTCGCACCACAGTGCGCAAAGCAATCGCTGAAATCAGCGAACGCGGGTTGATCAGACGCGTCGATGGGCATTGGGTTGTCGCGACGCCACCGCACAGGTCCGACTATTTTTCGATATCGGAAACGGTCCCGACGTCCGTGCGCGTGGAAAAGAAGTTCATGTATTGGATGTTGCGAGGCGACAGCGGGCCCGGCGATGTCGTAAACGGTTTGGAGTTGGCGCGGCAGTTTGGCGTGTCCGCCGGAGCAATTCGCGAGTATTTAAATCGGTTCGCCCGCTTTGGTTTGATCGAGCGGCGTCCGAACTCTAGCTGGATCTTTCGCGGCTTTACCCGGGAATTTGCGCTGGAAATTTTTGAAGTGCGGGAGATGTTCGAGATTCGATCGGCAATGGGTTTCGCTACGTTGTTGCAAAATTCGCCGGCGTGGGGGCGCCTGAGGGCATTGGAGGCCGAACATCGCACCTTACTGCGCGGCATCGATTCAGATTACCACGACTTCTCTGATCTCGATGAAAGGTTACATAGGCTGATCAATGATACTTCGCAAAACCGCTTCATCGTGGATTTTTATGGCGTAATCTCAATGATTTTTCATTATCATTATCAATGGAACAAGCGGGACGAGCGCGAACGAAATCAGGCCGCAATATACGAGCACCTCGATTACATTGAGGCCCTTCTCAGTCGAGATCCGAGACGGATTGAGCTTTCCTGCATCTCGCACTTAAACTCGGCGCGAAAGACCCTGCTGGCGTCAATCGGGGCGCCAGACGGCGGCCGGCGTTGAGTCAAAAGGAGGGTCGGACTGACGGCCACGTAAGCAGGTGTTAGACGCATTTCTTCAAGGCAGTCGCCAAAGAGTTTCCTACAAAGGACGGGAATCGATAGAAACATATTCCCCTGCGGTTGACGAAACGCAAATAATCATGTTTTTTCGTACACATGTAAAATTTGCGAATGGCTAATCCGCTTGGAAGGAAAAGAGAAAGGACCCGTCTCAAATGAAGATGACATAACCATGCGGCGGGAAGCTGCCCTTTTTTCTTTGGTGGCCCCGCAGATATGGTTCGGTCCCAACATGCTGCCCAGCTCGAGGCGCTTCGCGTTGCCTTTGAGGCCTCGCGTTGGACAAATTGGGATCGGAAAACGTTCACTCGCCTAAGCCTCGATCATGCGCGGTGAATTCCTCAAAGGGCGGCGCAAAGGCGGCATAAGCGCGGTTGCAGCCTCTTTCAACCGACGAGCGGGTCGTCGCGAGGACTTTTAAATGGCATTTTCGGGCGTCATTCGATCGATCGCGGCCATGCGGGCCCAGAACCCCTTTAAAGCGACCGCGCGCCCACTCCAACTCCACGATTTTGCTTCAGACCTCATTCATGATCTGGCAATTGCGCTCTTCGTGCTCGACCGCGAAAACCGAGTGGTCACTTGGAACGAAGCCTGCGCTCGCCTGACCGGGCTTGAGGCTGCCAAGGTCATCGGCACCAAAGACCATTGGAAAGGGTTCTACCTCGCCGCGCGGCCGTGTCTCGCCGATCTCGCGCTGGAGGGAGGAGTCGCGAAGATCAGTGAGCTTTACGCGAAGCAGGCCGGCGAAAATGCTGCCGACGGTCGGCTGCACGCTGAAAATTGGTGCGACCTGCCGCGCGGCGCGCGTGTCTATCTGGCGATCGACGCGATCCTGCTTCGCGATGCGAGTGGCGCGGTGATTGGGGTGCAGGAGACCCTGCAAGACATGACGGCGATCAAGCAAGCTGAGACGACGATCGCCGAGGAGCGCACCCACGCTGCCGAGCGCCTGGAGACGGTCCGCAAAACGCTTGGCGCCAGCCTCGCCCAGCTCGCCAGCGGCAATCTTGCCGCGCGGGTGGCGACCCCGCTGCCCGAGGACGCCGACCAACTCCGGCGCGATTTCAATTCGGCAGCCGACGCGTTGCAATCGGCGATGTCCGCTGTCGTGAAAGCGGCGTACGGAATTCGTTCCGGAGCGGACGAAATCTCAGCCGCCGTCGACGAGCTCTCAAATCGGAGCCAGGCCCAAGCGACACTGCTCGAACAGACAGCCACAGCGGTGGACGAGATCGCTGGCACGGTGAAAAAGACCGCCAATGCGGTCGATGTCGCGCATAAAGTCGTTTCCGGCGCCAAGGCGGACGCCGAACGCAGCGGCGCGATCGTCGGCGAAGCGATCGAAGCGGTACGGCGGATCGAAAAATCGTCGCAAGAAATCGCCAAGATCATCGGCGTGATCGATGAGATCGCCTTTCAGACCAGTCTGCTGGCGCTTAATGCCGGCGTCGAGGCGGCCCGCGCGGGCGACGCGGGTCGGGGCTTTGCCGTCGTCGCCTCCGAAGTGCGCGCGCTGGCCCAGCGCTCGGCCGAAGCCGCGAAGGAGATCAAAGGACTGATTTCGTCTTCGGCGTCTCAGGTCAATCTCGGCGTCGACCTTGTCGGCCAGACCGGCGACGCGCTGGAACGAATTGTCGCGCAGATCTCGCAAATCGACGCGGTCGTTTCCAAAGTCGCCACCAGCTCTCAGGAACAGGCCAGCGGACTGAAAATGGTCGATGCGGCGGTCGCCCACATGGACGAGGCGACGCGCCGCAATGGCGAAATGGCCCTCAATACCGCCGAAGCTGCACGGGCGCTTGCCGAAGAAACCGAGGAACTGGGGCGCCTCACGAGTCGGTTTCGTTTTGACTCCGATCGCGGAGGCGCGGGCGACGCTCCGCGCCCGCGCGCCGCGCAGCGAAGGTGAGGCGCGGGTTGTTGACTAGCGCATTTGAGATGATTGGCGGGTCCGACGGCACTGGAACTTGTCAACCATTGTACATGGTCGCCGCCATGCGGTCGCTTTACACGACTGTCGCTTCGTCACCGAGCGACGCTACCATAGATTACAGACTGCACTGCCGCCGCCCAGACACGCGCTTTCGCGATTCGCGCTGCTTCGTCGAGCTGCGGGGCAATCATGTCGACAGATTCGCTGAGGCGGCATTCAATCGCTGCTTCATCAAACATGCCGCTGGTGAGACCGGCGAGCGCGCCAACCCCAAAGGCGCTGAGTTCAAGGATCTTGACTCGCTTTACCGGCCGGCCGAGCAGATCTGACTGCCATTGCATTAGGAGGTCATTGCGCGTCGCCCCGCCGTCGACGGAAAGCATTTCGAGGGTCGCGCCGAGATCGCGCTCCATCGCGTCGAAGACATCGCCAACTTGATGGGCAATCGCCTCCAGCGTTGCGCGCGCGACGTCAGCGCGCGTCGTCGCGAGCGATGCGCCGGTGAGAGCAGCGCGGGCGCGATCCTTCCAATGCGGCGCACCGAGGCCGGCGAGCGCCGGTACAAAACAAACCGCGGATTCCCCCGAAGCCGTTGCCGCTTCCGCTGTCAGTGCGTCCACGTCAGGCAAGCCCATCAATTCCGCCATCCATGCCGCCGCTTGCGCGGAAACGGAAATGTTGCCTTCGAGCGCGTAGGCGACTGTTCCCGAGCGCCGCCAGGCGATTGTCGTTGACAGGCCCGAGCGGGAGCGCACCGGCGCGTCGGTCAGCGTCATCAATGATGAGCCGGTGCCGTAGGTCGCTTTGACCGCTCCCGGGCGCCGCACGCCATGGCCGAATAGGGCCGCGTGCGAATCGCCCATCACTGCGCGGATCGGGACGCCGGCCGCGAGCTGACCGCGCGCGATCGTCGTCCCAAAAGTAGCGTCGGAATCCGCGACCCTGGGCAACAGGCCAATCGGCGCATCGAACAGCGCACACAGTTCGGCGCTCCATTCCTGCAATTGGATGTCGAACAATTGAGTGCGGGAAGCATTGGTGGCGTCGGTCGCATGGACCTCGCCGCCGGTCAGGTTGAACAGCAACCAGGAATCGACGGTGCCGACGCAGAGATCGCCATCTTTTGCCAAGGCGCGCGCTTGTGGATAGGCGTCGAGCAGCCAACCAATTTTCGCTGCTGGGAAAAGCGGATCGAGCCCGAGCCCAGTCTTAGCGACAACCGCCTCCTCGACCGCGGGGCTGCGGATCGCGTCAATCCGATCGGCAGAGCGTCGGCATTGCCAGGTCACGCATGGCCCGATCGTTTCGCCGGTCGATCGGCGCCACGCCAACACCGATTCGCGTTGGTTCGAGATGCCGATCGCCGCAATAGCCGCGCCTTTCGGCAGAGCTGCTAAACAGCCCTCGATCGCCTCAACCGTCGCTCGCCAGATTTCGGCGCCCGACTGCTCGACCCAGCCGGGCTTGGGATAGCGCACCGGCGTCGGTACGGAATGGCGCGCCGCGATCCGCACTTGCCGATCGATCGCCAACGCCTTGGTGTTGGTCGTTCCTTGATCGAGGGCGAGTACGAAGTCGCTCATGGCTTGCCTCGCAACGCGATCGCCTCCTCAGCGGCCCGCGCGATTCCCCTTGGGGTCAAGCCATAGGTCTCAAACAAAAATTCGATCCCCCCCGTGGGCATGAATTCGGGAAAGCCCACGATGCGCACTGGGCACGGTCGGTAGCCGGCGACGACTTCCGCGACCGCGCCGCCGAGGCCGCCGCGAATAGAGTGCTCTTCGACGGTGACAATCGCGCCGAGGTCGGCGGCGGCGCGAATCGCCTCAAGGTCGAGCGGCGCGATCGACGCCATATTGATCACGCGTACGCCGATGCCTTTTTCATCGAGCGATTCGGCCGCCGCGAGCGCACGCGCGACCATGACGCCGTTGGCGATGATCGCCACATCGCCGCCGTCACGCAATGTCTCCGCCTTGCCGATGGCGAAGACGGCGTCAGAGCGGCGCGGCAACTGTGGCACGCCAAACCGGCTGACGCGGAGGAACACCGGCCCATCGCGCAGCGCAGCCGCCTTCACCGCCTCCGAGGTTTCCCAAGGATCGGCCGGCGAGACGATCGCGAGATTGGGCAAGACGCGCAACCAGGCGAAGTCCTCGATCGAATGGTGAGTTGGCCCCAGTTCGCCATAACCGACGCCCGGCGACTGGCCGACAAGCTTGACGTTGGCGTTAGTATAGGCGACGTCGGCCTTGATCTGCTCCAGAGCGCGTCCCGTCAAGAAGCAGGATGCGGCGCTGACGAACGGTATCTTGCCGCCATTGGCGAGGCCCGAACCCACCCCGACCATGTTCTGCTCGGCGATGCCAACGTTGATCGTCCGATCCGGCCAGCGCTTGCGAAATCCAGAGAGCTTCGACGACCCGATGCTGTCGTTGACCACGATGACGATTCGCAGGTCCTCCTCGGCGACCGCTTCGAGCGTGCCTGTGAATGCGTCCCGACAATCGAACAGACGCGGCGATGCGACTCCTTCCGCGCTCATGTCAGACTCAATTCCTTCATCGCCTGGTCGAGTTGAGCTTTGGTGGGAACGCCATGATGCCAGCTGACCTGGTCCTCCATGTAGGAAACCCCTTTGCCCTTGATCGTATGGGCGATTACACAGAGCGGCTTGGCGCGCCCTCCGGGCCACGTCAGCGCGTCGATCAGCGCGGACGGGTCGTGGCCGTCGATGTCGACGACTTCCCAACCAAAGGCGCGGAACTTGTCGCCGAGCGGCTCGACGTCGTTGGTCTCGGCGACTCGTGCGCCTTGCTGCAAGGTGTTGCGATCGATAATCAGCGCGAGATTGTCGAGTTTGCGATGGCCTGCGGCCATCGCCGCTTCCCAGTTGCTGCCCTCCTGCAACTCACCGTCACCGGTGATGACGAAGACGCGATAGCCGGCGTGATCGATCTGACTGGCGATGGCGATGCCGACGGCGATCGGCAGGCCGTGACCGAGCGGGCCGGTGTTGGCTTCGACGCCGGGGACGTAATTGCGGTTGGGGTGGCCGTTGAGCAGCGATTTCGGCTTCATGTAGGTCGAGAGCCAGTCCACCGGAAAGAATCCGGCCTCGGCCAGCGTCGCATAGAGCGCGCCGCTCGCATGTCCTTTGCTGAGGACCAACCGGTCGCGGCCAGGATCATGCGGCGCCTTCGGGTCGAAGCGCATTACGCCGAAATAGAGTGTCGCAAGAATGTCGGTCGCGGACAGGTCGCCGCCCGGATGGCCGAGCCGCGCCGCATAGACCATATTGAGCGAATGCATGCGAATGGCGCGCGCCTTATCGCGAATCTTCGTCACGATCGCCGTGCGGTCCGAACCTGTCGACTTCCAGGGGGAACTCGTCATTTGTTCACGACCTGAAGACTGGCGAGGCGTAGGCCTCGCCGTCGGGCTCGGCCTGGTGGCGGTAAGTCGGCCAGCCAAGATAGCGGCCAGTCGCCTCGGCAACCGCATCAGCGCAGTGACCGCGCACCATTGCAACGTGGTGTTCGAAACCGTTGCGAGCGACAAAGCCAAGCAGGCGCCTCAGGCGCGCGACCTTGGTGACCGCGATGCCGCCGTCCATTGCGAACGGATCGTCGGTGAACTCGCCCTCACCGACGTAGGTCTTGATCACGCCGAGCCGATCGTCGGTGGAAGCGCGAAAGTAGGTCATCGGGCCAGCCTTGACCTTGCCTTTGATAGCGCCGAAGCATTTCTCCTTGCCCAGCACGCTGCCCAGCACGTCGAGCTCCGAAATTTCCGGCTCCGAGCCGATGAAGCTCTTGGGATAATTGCCGCAATGGGTGCACACGCACTTGTCGACCTCATAGCCATAGTTGTTGTTCCAGTCGAGAATCGCCGACGGAGCATGCGCGGCGAGCGCCAGCGCGTACATCGACACCGCGCCCATTACATCGACCTCGCAGGCACTCGGCATCAGCTTCTCGCCCATCATGCTCATCGTGAGACAGGTCGCACAGCCGAAATTGTCCTGCAGACTGCGCCAGCACTGGATCGCGCTCGCGTCGCAGTCGTTGTCGTCGATCCAGTTATCGACCGCGATCGTCCACTTCGCCTGCCGCAGGATATTCTCCGGCTTGATATGCGCCGGGATGCGGCCGTAGGCGGCGATTTCGGCAAGCTTGGCCTTCACCTCCGGCGCGTCGTCGCGCACCGCCTGAGCGGCGCCGATGATCTCGGAGAGGTCGACGGTGACCACTGTCAGGCCGGATGCCTGCAATAGCTTCTCGCTAAATCGCATGGTCTGGAACGCGCCAGTTCGCGCGCCCATCGAGCCGATCCGCGCGTTCTTTAAGCCGCGCACAACCCGGCAAATCCGAATGAAGCTGTCGAGGTCCACGGCGAATTCCTCGCCATCGATGTCGCTGGTGTGGCTGGTTGTGTCGGTGAAAGGAACGCCATACTGGTAGAAATTGTTAGCGACGGAAAACTTGCCGCAGAAGGCGTCGCGACGGCTGGCGACGTCGACTTTGTTAACCTCGTCGTTGCTAGCCTGAAGCAGAATCGGTACGTTGAGCTTCGCTTCACTGACGAGCTCCATAATCGCGATTTCGTCGCCGAAGTTCGGCAAGCAGATGACCAGGCCGTCGATTGAGTCGCGCTGGGCGCGAAAATGCGCAGCGTAGCGGCGGCCGTCGTCGCGCGACTGCACCGCACCGTTTTTCGTCGCCTCGACCGGCAGGATGCTGTAGCCGGCGCCGAGTCTATCCAGTTGCGCGATGAGCTGTCGGCGCGTTTCTATTGCTGGCGCGCCATTGAAGAACTCGCGGCTGCCGACAACCAGCCCGAGCCTAATGGCTTGCAAGTTTCTCTTGGCCATTCCTTGACTCCCCGCGAGCGACAGGCAGCGCGGCTATGAATGCGCGCCGTCCCCCTTTGATGACTATCACCGCTGACTGGTTTCGATCGTTGTCGTTTAATTCGCTTCTAGTCACGTTTCAAGGCGCTGTAAAGGGTGTCTGGCATCACGGGACGCCGCCCGAAGCGCGGCTTCGTCGTCACTGGATAGCCCGCAAATAGAGGCGAGTACGGCGGCTTCAGCTTTCGAGCACCTTGACAGCGGTCGAAAAACGCTGTCTCAATAATCAACAATAATACGAACCAATCGTAGCCGAGGGAGTCGGAATTCCGCGACAAATGCGAACAGACGAAACCGAGCGGCCGGCCAAAGGGGTCACTTTCGGCTTCGCGGAACCGTGGTTTTAGCGTGCGTTGCCGGCATCCAGCGTGACGCGCTCGAGGCGGCCGAATTGGCCTCCGGGAGAATGGGGCGATGCCAGAATGGGAATTGGGAGGAAGGTCATGAAGGTTCGTTATGCGTTGGTCGGCACTCTGCTCGCGAGCGCCGCGTTCATCGGAAGTTCTGCCCACGCCGCGGGGCTGATTGCGATAATCACACCATCCCACGACAATCCGTTCTTCAAAGCGGAAGCCGACGGCGCCGAAGCCAAAGCCAAAGAGCTCGGCTACGACGTCATCTCGCTGGTGCACGACGACGACGCCAACAAGCAGTCGGAGTTGATCGACACGGCGATCGCTCGGGGCGCCAAGGCGATCGTGCTAGACAACGCAGGCGCGGACGCGACGGTCGCGGCCGTGAAGAAAGCCAAGGACGCAGGCATTCCGTCGTTCCTGATCGACCGTGAGATCAATGCGTCCGGCGTCGCTCTCGCGCAGATCGTCTCCAACAACTACCAAGGCGCCCAGCTCGGCGCTCAGGAATTCGTCAAGTTAATGGGCGAGAAGGGCAATTTCGTCGAGTTGGTTGGCAAGGAATCCGATACCAACGCTGGCATCCGGTCGAAGGGCTATCACGATGTTATCGATGAATACCCGAATCTGAAGATCGTCGCCCGCCAGTCGGCGAACTGGAGCCAGCCTGAAGCCTATACTAAGATGGAGTCGATCCTGCAGGCCAATCACGATATCAAGGGCGTAATCTCAGGAAACGACACGATGGCGATGGGCGCCGAAGCAGCGTTGGTCGCAGCCGGCCGGAAAGACGTGATCGTCGTCGGATTCGACGGATCGAACGATGTGCGCGATTCGATTCTCAAGGGTGGAATCAAGGCCACGGTCCTCCAACCCGCCTATCGCGAAGCGCAGCTCGCTGTCGAACAGGCAGACGCCTTCATTAAGACGAAGGCGACCCCCAAGACTGAGAAGCAATTGATGGATTGCGTGCTGATCAACAGCGCCAACGCCCCCAAGCTCGAGACTTTCGCGCTCAAGCCGTAAGGCGCGTGAGGGACGCGGGGGTTCCCCGCCCCGCGTCCCGTTTCTGTCCCGGAGTCTAATCGATGCGATCGGTCCAATGCGCCGCGACGCTCTGCCTTGGCGTCCTGCTGGCGTCGTGCCGGTTGATTCCGACCGCTGAAGTCAAGTCGATGGGCGACACCAGCTTGATGAACGGCGCGGCGTCGTTTGATCCCGACAAGATAGTCGCTTCGATCTGGGCGGCGAAGGTGATTCCCTATTTCGAGCAAAAGGCCGGCCCATTTGTTGCGGTGATCGACCTCGCCGCCAACGCGCCCGACGAGGCCGGCGCCAAATACGGCTATCGCGCCAAGTCCGACGGCGCGCCGTGGACCTTGATGGTCAAGATCGCCGGAACAATCGTCGCCGCCGATACCGACTCGCGCGCCGCCACCGTGGGCGTCGACGCCCGCGGCAATGGCAAGCCCGACGCAATCGTTCAAATCGGCCCGGCCATGCGGGGCACGGCAATTCGTGACGCGTTGGATTTCGTTTCGTTCAATGACTTCACCAACCAGATCGACTTCGCGCGCTTCGGCAAGTCGTTCAATACCTACGTCAACCACGCGGCCCTCGAAAAGCTGCCGCGCAGCGACCTCCTCGGCCGAAAGATCACCCTGATCGGCGCCTTTACTCTCGACTTCACCGGGGGGCCACCGCTAGTAACGCCGGTCGAAATCACGATCGGGTCCAAGTCGTGACCGACTCCGCCGCTCGAGGCGAACCCGACGTCGTCTTGCGCCTCGAAGGGGTGACCAAGGTCTATTCCGGTACCGTCGCGGTAAAGAACGCCGATTTCTTCGTGCGGCGCGGCGCGGTCAATGTCCTCGTCGGCGAAAACGGCGCCGGCAAATCGACGCTCGTGAAGATGATCGCCGGAGTCGAGGGTCCGACTGCGGGGCGAATCTTGCTCGATGGCGAACCGATCGTCTTCTTCGGCGCTGGCGACGCGATGGCGCATGGCATCGGTATGGTCTTCCAGGAACTGAACTTGTTCGGCAATCTTTCGGTGGCGGAAAACGTCTTCGCAAGTCACGAAATTATGCGTCACGGCCACATCGACCATGCGGAAGAGGAGCGGCAGACAGCTGCGCTGATGGAGCGCCTGCAGACGGGCGTCAATCCGCGCGCCATGGTCGAAGATCTGATGATCGGCCAGCAACAACTGGTCGAAATCGCCAAGGCGGTGGCGCGTGATGCGCGCATACTAATTATGGACGAGCCGACCTCGGCGCTAAGCGCCCCGGAGGTTGAAATCCTTTTCCGCGTCATCGCCGACCTCAAGGCCAAGGGGGTGGCGATCGTCTATATCTCGCACC
Source organism: Bradyrhizobium sp. (assembly GCA_004799435.1). GTDB lineage: Bacteria > Pseudomonadota > Alphaproteobacteria > Rhizobiales > Beijerinckiaceae > Roseiarcus. Next base: position 8,520 of record SSMV01000142.1, on the reverse strand, counting down.
GGCTCGAAGAACTGATGCGGATTGGCGACTACATTACTGTTCTGCGCGACGGGCGCGTCACCGGAGCCCGTCGGATGGATGAGATCGATCTGCATTGGATCGTTCGCCAAATGATTGGCTCGGACGCCAAGGACTTTTCCTCGGCCGGCGATCACAGGCTCGGCAACGAGATATTGCGTGCCGAGGACATTTGCCTGACCCGCATCTCTGGCGGCTACGCCGTCGACCACGTTTCGCTCACGGTGCGCGCCGGCGAGATCGTCGGCCTTTATGGTCTGATGGGCGCTGGGCGCAGCGAATTCCTTGAATGCGTCATGGGCCGGTATCCGCACTCGACCGGACGTATTTTCGTCGGCGGGAAACGGGTTCGCGAGCGCGACGTCGGCAGCCGCATCGCCCGCGGCCTGGCGCTCATTCCCGAGGATCGCCAGCGCGACGGGCTTGTGCCGATCCTTTCTGTCGCCGAGAACCTGACGCTGGCGAGCCTCAAGAAGTTGGCGAAGGTCTTCCACATTCCGGCGCGCCGCGAGGCCCAGCAGGTGCAGCGCGAGGTGCGCGACCTGTCGATCAAGGTGGCCGACCCCGCTTTGCCCGTCTCGTCATTGTCGGGCGGCAACCAGCAGAAAGTTGTCATCGGCAAGGCGCTGATGACGGAGCCCAAAGTGCTACTGATGGACGAGCCGAGCCGAGGAATCGACATCGGCGCCAAAGGAGACGTGTTCCGCATCATGCGCCGCCTCGCTGCGCAAGGCATCGGCATCCTATTTGTCACCTCAGACCTCGAAGAAGTTCTAGCGCTTTCCGACCGCGTCGCAGTCATGAGCCAGGGCCGCATGACGGCTCTTTTCGACCGTGCCGAAGTGAACGAAGCCAAGGTTGTCGCGGCGTCGTCGATCGCTCATGGACCGACCGCCATCGTCAAGCCGAAGGAACTCAACGCATGAGCGCCGCAGTGCAAACGCCCGCCGCCCTGTCGAGCCGCCGATCAATGACGCTCTATTTAATGCGGCTGCGCACGTTCATTGCACTGTTCGCAGTGCTGACCTTCTTCGCCTTCGCAGCGCCGAACTTCCTTTCCGCCGCCAACTTGGTGCTGATGTCGAAGCACGTCGCCCTCAACGCCTTTCTGGCGATCGGCATGACCTTCGTCATTATCACCGGCGGCATCGATCTCTCGGTCGGCTCGATCGTCGGCCTCTGCGGAATGGTCGCCGGCGGATTGATCCTGCACGGGGTCGACTTGCAGAACGGCTACACATTGTTCTTCAACATCCCCGAAATCATCGTCATCATTCTGGTTCTCGGCGTTGGGGTCGGCCTCGTCAATGGACTGCTCGTTACTTGGCTGAACGTCGCACCGTTCATCGCCACGCTCGGCACGCTCTACGTCGCGCGCGGCGTGGCGCTGTTGATTTCGGACGGCGCAACCTTCCCCAACCTTGAGGGGAGCGCCGCCCTCGGCACCACCGGCTACGCCTTCCTCGGCGCCGGCAACGTACTCGGCCTGCCGGTGTCGATTTGGCTGCTGATCATCGTCGCGCTGGCAGCGGCCTATCTCGCGCGCTGGACGCCGGTCGGACGTCATATCTTCGCGGTCGGCGGCAATGAGCGGGCCGCGGCGTTATCGGGTATCCGCGTCAATCGCGTGAAACTGTTTGTCTATATGTTCTCTGGGTTCTGCGCGGCGATCGTCGGTCTCATCGTCTCGTCGGAGCTGCTGGCGGCCCATCCGGCGACCGGCGGCATGTTCGAGCTCAACGCCATCGCCGCCGCCGTGCTCGGAGGCACCTCGATGTCAGGTGGCCGCGGCACGATCGGTGGCACGATTATCGGCGCCTTCGTCATCGGCATTCTTTCCGACGGACTAGTAATGATGGGCGTCAGTTCATTCTGGCAGATGGTGATCAAAGGCGTCGTCATCATCGCCGCCGTGATCGTAGACCAGGCACAGCGCAAGTTGCAGCAACGGGTCGCGTTGCAGCAGATGGCGCAGTCGGCCTAAGCTTTGACTTAAACGCGGCGGAAACGCGGTAGAAACACGGACGATGCTTGCGATTTGTCGCGGTCTTAGCTAGAGGATTTCCAGTCGCGACGGATGGTTGTGAGTCGATCGGCGTTGAGCCACCCGATCGCCCCGACGGCACCCAGTCGAAACGAATACGACGAATGCAACCCAGCCGCTCTTTGACAGGATGGGCAAGGCCATGACGGTGATGAAAGCCACGACGCCGGGACGAAGCGCGCGCGTCGGCGTGGCCGGACAGCCCGGCGCCGATCTCAACGGCCTTCTCGCTGAGCCGAGGCGCATGAAGATCCTCGCGTGGCTTCAGGAAGAGGGCAGCGCGCGCGTACGCGACCTCAGCGCGGCTTTCGCCGTTTCCGAGGCAACCATTCGTCAGGATCTCGAGAAGTTAGAAGCTGACGGTCACATTACGCGCCAGCACGGTGGTGCATTCTTGCGCACCGTATCGCGCCAAGTCGAGACGATGTCTCTCCAACACATGGAAAACATCGATAAGAAGCAAAAAATCGGAGCGAAGGCCGCGAGTCTCGTCGGCGACGGCGAAACGATCATTCTCGACGCCGGCTCGACCACGACCGAGATCGCGCATCAACTACTTGGACGCTCGTCGCTCACCGTCATCACCAACGCGCTGAACATCGCGCTATTGCTCGGCGCCGCGCCCGGATACGCGGTCCATATGCCGGGTGGCCAGTTCAAGGGTCCGACTCTGTCGCTCAGCGGCGACAAGGCGGCCGAATATTTTGAGGACGTCTACGCGGGCAAGCTGTTCCTCGCCACTGCTGGCGTTGCGCTCGACACTGGGCTCACTTACCCGAGTTTCGCCGATTTGCAGCTCAAGCAGGCGATGATTCGTGCCGCCTCGCGTGTCTATCTCGTCGCTGATTCGACCAAGATCAACCGTTCATCCTTCACCCGGCTCGGCACGCTCGACGTAATCCACGCCTTTATCACCGACGACGGCATCCGCGACGAGGATGCCCGCGCCTTCGAGAGTCGCGGCGTCGAAGTCATCATCGCCCGCTGAGCGGTGAGCCGGTGGAGGACTGCGCAATCGTCTCCGGCGACGAACGTTCGCTTTCGCTCGGGCGAATACAAGTGAGGTAACCGTCATGGCATCGCCGGATCCGATGAAACGGATTGAGGAAGTGCGCGAAACTTCGGCGATCACCTACGGCCTCATGGCGACGAAGGCTCTCTTTGCGGCCCTCGATTTCGACCTGTTCACCCGCATCGAGACTGGAAGTAGCTCCGCTGCGACGTTGGCCGGGGCAACGGGGATCCCTGAGAACCGACTTGTCGTGTTGCTTGCCGCACTCAAGTCGGCCGGCCTGATCGCTGAGAGCGACGGCCGACTGAGCAATGCGCCTGCGACATCCAAATTCCTGGTAGCTGGAGCGCCTTGGGACCACGTCCGGCCGGTCAATGGCGCATTCGGTTTCGAGAGTTTCCGGCACCTTTCCGCCGCACTCTGCACTGAGCGGGTCTTCGCCGACGAAGGTTTCGACGGGGGTTTGATCTATTCGGTGGGAATCGGCGGAGAGCAGTTTAGCTCAGCCCAGCATTCGGGATCGCTTGTCTCGGCGCGCCTCATGGCGACGCATGTCGATCTCGGAGGTCGTAAGCAATTGCTCGACATCGGCGGAGGCAGTGGTGGCTATACGCTCACTTTCTGCAGGGCAAACCCACAGCTGAGGGCGACAATACTCGATTTGCCGCAGGCCATCGAAACGGCAAAGGCGTATGCCTTGCAATCCGGACTCGCTGACCGAATTGCGCATCTCGTGGGAAATGCGATCACAACAGAATGGCCAAAAGGCCATGACGTTATTCTTATGCCCTATCTATGGAGTGCAATTGGAGCAGACGAGATCATGAAACTCGCCCGTCGTGCATTCGAAGTCCTACCGCCGGGCGGTCTGATCCTCCTGCATGATTTCATGGTCGACAACGGGCGCGAGCAGGAGGCCTTTGCCACTTGGTATCTCCTTGGAAGCGTGTTGGACAATCCGCATGCGGTGTGTCTCACGCCCGACTATGTCGAACTTGCACTAAGTAGCGCGGGCTTCAAGGTGGAAGGAACTGAAGGGGTGTTGGGTGGCGTAACAATGCTGACCAGAGCTCTTAAGCCGGAGTAGCGCTGTCGACGCTGGCGGCCACTTTTTTTGCCGCCGGCTACGGAGGCAATCGAACTGAGATGCAAGTCCGGACAGGTGGATTCCGCAGAGACCGCGCTCATGCGTTGTCACGGGATGATTGCTCACGCAAGATGATGTGGCGACACGCTCAAGTCGAATTGGTCATGGTCGAGATAGCGACCGCTCTTAACCTGACGGTTGCTCTGGCGCCTCAAGCCATCCGGCGCGCTTCAGCGGCCCGGCGTCATACGTCGAAAGCTCAATCACCCGGTCTAGCGGCACTTGGATGTGCCGCCCGGACCAGGTTTGAACGGAACCGATATCGGCCGGCGCCAGCAGTCGAACCATGGGACCTTCATCATCGGCTTCCCGCTCGGCCTTTTCCGCTTCTTGGCGGCAATATTCCAGCATGCCCCAGCCGGGCGGTCTCTGTTTGGTCCAGGCCAACGCCTGGGCGGTCGAGTCCACCTGGTCGTCATGGCGGCCATTTGGAAACATGCAAAGCTCGTGGAGATAGTCGGCGAGCCAGTGGGCCGTGTCGGGCAAAGAGACGAAGCCGTTTTCGATGGTCGCGGTTTGCGCATGCAGCCGCATGATCTTGTCGCCGGCGGCTTTGTAGCGAACGACCTTGGACAACCCAGCCTCTAGAAGCTCCTGGATGAGCTGAGTTCCCGAGGCCGCGTCTTCGATCAGGATTGACGTTGGGTGAAACGCGTCACTCTGGGCCTGAACGGCCCGCTTGAGATCGGGATAGGCAAGCTTTTTGCGAAAGACATTGAGGAGGTAGAATTTGGGCCCTTTCAGGCCCCAGGTCGTGCACACGCTGTAGTCGCTCAGTTCCGAAGGTTTGCTGGCCGTATCCCAGCTTTGCAAGATCTGATCGAAGCTCGCCGGACGGTCGGCGGCCGTGTAGCGGTGAAACCATGCCTCCTTGACCATGCCGCCGCCTGACGGCGAGGGGTTCTGCTGATATTGCCCCGCGAAATTGTATGTGCCGAGCGTGGTTCGGATTTGCTCGAGCGTTTCGAGAGATTCTCGCTCGGGATGAAGCGTTTGCCCTGCTTGGCGAACAAACGTCCGCCGGCCGAATGGCGTCTCGACGACGTAGCGCTCATCGATCTCAGCGATGGCTGGGAACGAGAGCACGTCCCATCCCTCCTTTCTGAGCACGTGGCCGACCAGGTCGTCCTCGTGCAGGCGCTGCATCACGACCACGATCGCACCGCGGGCCTTGTCATTGAGACGGGAATAGAGCGTGTTGTCATACCACTCGTTAGCCGCGACGCGGCGGCTCTCCGACATCGCGTCGCCCGGCTTGAGAGGATCGTCGATCAAGATCACGTCGGCGCCGCGGCCGGTCAATACGCCGCCGACCGAGGTCGCCAGACGGAATCCGCCGCGCGTGGTCAGAAGCTCCTGCAGTGAGGCGCGCGACGAGACGAGGCGGGTTGCGAATGTCTGACGGTACCATGCCGCGGTCATGATCGATCGGCAGTCCCGTGCGAACTTGTCAGAGAGCGCCTCGCCATAGGTGACGTTGGCGATCGCCTTCGTTGGGTCGTGACCGAGCATCCACGCGGGCAAGGCGATCGACGCCGCGAGGGATTTGAGATGCCGGGGCGGGATGTTGATGATGAGGCGTTTGCAGCGGCCGTCCCGGACCCGCTGCAACTGCGCCGCCATGACCTCGATGTGCCAGTTAGACTGGAACGGCGCGCCGCCATTCAGCTCGGCGAAACAGCGCACCAAGAAAGTACAGAAGTCGGTCCGCAGCAATGTGCGGTACTCCTCCGGCGAGATCGCGTTCATGGCTCCCTTCTCTGCAGGCGACGATTAAGTTCGGCGAGAACTAGCGCATCGGCGTCGCCGACCTCGCTCCCCACTCGCTGATCAGGCCTCGCTTCGCCGGCCTGGACGAGCTGAAGCAGCAATTGCGTCGCCTTGACTTCGCCCGACGCCGCCCGGTTGACGAGTTGCTTGATGGCGGCGTCAAGCTTGGTGATGCGGCGGCGCTGACCATTCTCGGTGATGGCGACGCGTTCGCCGATCGCCGCGGCGACCACACTGGCGAGATTTCTGGCGCCTTTTGGTCGGCCGCGCGGGTTGCCGGATTTGCCGGGGCGAAAGCGCGTCGCGATGGGCGGGCGTCCATAGCCGACCCGCTCAGGTTGAGAATCCGCTTCGGGGTCTTGGGGACGTTGCGGCGCGACGGCGGCGTCGACCGCCGGCGGAGCGCGGCGATCCTGGCTCATTGGACAATCTCTTCGGCCTCGCGACGGCGCTCGGCGATCGAAGAGAAGGGTTCTCCCGTCGCCGCCAACCGCGCCTCGGCACCCGTGTGTCCCTGCCAGCGCCGGAGGATCACGTCGCAATAAAGCGGATCGAGCTCCATCCCATAACAGCGCCGCCCCGTCCGCTCGCAGGCCATCAAGGTCGTGCCGCTGCCCAGGAAGGGATCGAGGACTATGTCGCCGCGCTTCGTTACGTCGAGGATCGCGTCGGCGACCATAGCGGTCGGTTTGACTGTCGGGTGCAAATCAGCGAGGCGACCTTCCTCGCCGGCCCGGCCGAAGCCCGGTCCGGTTGCATAGGACCAGACATTGCTGCGGTTTCGGCTATAGGCGCCGAGCTGGACATTGTTGCGATGCCGACCGGCGCCCAGTCTGAGAACAAACACCAGTTCATGCTGCGAACGGTAAAGGCTTCCCATTCCCGCGGTCGGCTTGGCCCAAACGCATAAGTTTAAAAGGTCGATCGAAGTAAGTCGCGCCGCGTCGATCAATTCGGGGAGATGGCGCCAATCCATGCAGATGAAGCCGACGCTTCCCGGGAGGCAGGATGCTTTGATCTGCGCGAGCGAGGCTTCGAGAAAGGCGGTGAACGCCTCGGGCGTCATCTCTCCCGAGCCCATGACGAACTCGCGATGGCGCAACTTGCCCAACCCCGAGACGACGCCGTCGATCCGCAAGTTATAGGGCGGGTCACAGAAAGCGGCGGCGGCGCGCTCGTCTCCCATCAACGCGGCATGCGCCGCCGCATCGCGCGCGTCGCCGCAGAGCAGACGATGGCGACCAAGCGACCAAAGGTCGCCGGACATGGTGACCGCCGGGCCCGTCGGTTCGACGAGCGGCGGCTCGGGCACGCTCGCTGTCTTCGCTCTGGCTTCCAGCGACTCGATCCTCAGGTCGATCTCGCCCATATCGAAACCAATGGTCTCGATGTCGAAGGCGAGTTCGACCTTTGAGAGCGCCTGCAACTGCTCGGCCAGTAGTTGGTCGTCCCAAGTGGCCACCTCCGCCAGGCGATTGTCGGCAATCATAAAGGCGCGCCTTTGCGCGTCGCTGAGGTGCTCAAGGCGAATGACCGGGACCTCGCGCCAACCGAGGCGCTTGGCCGCCATTATCCGGCCATGGCCGGCCATGATGCGACCCTCGGCGTCGATGAGCACGGGCACGTTGAACCCGAAAGCTTCGATGCTCGCCGCGATCAGCCGAACCTGCTTCGCGCTGTGCCGGCGGGCGTTCGCCGGGTCAGGGGCTAACTGGTCGAGGGGGAGATAGGTGACCGTCAGCGCCGGCGAAGGGGCCCGCGGAGCTACTGGCGAGGATGTCGTTGTTGGCTTCGCAGGCATGCCGTCTTCTCCGGAATGGTTCGCCCCTTCGGCGAGGTCGGGAGAAGAAAACCGCGAAAATCTGCCGCAGCCTAAATGAACAATCCCATGTTCATTTGTCTATTTTCTCAGGCCGTCCGCGCGCGCGATTGTATATTTCGGCATATGCGCGATCGAACGCCCGGATGCGGAACCTTCTGCCGAAGGCGCCTTTGGCTTCTGCGGTCAGGACCTTCTTGGTTTCGGCGCCGCGCTCAATCCGGCGCTCGGTAAGCCAGACGCCGATTTCCCCAATCAGCGTCTCCTCGGGCGATTGCGACCCAAGCTCGATGGTCACAGCCAGATAGGTCAGGCCGCTGCTCGACATATCTCCTTTGACGAGGTCGAAATTCGCGCCACGCCATATTTCTTTCGGAATGCGCTGCCGTTGACCCGTTCCCTTGAACAGGCCTTCGCCGAGAATTATCTCCTCGAAGCCCCACCCACGCATTTCCGCCCAGATCGCTTCGACCAAATTATTGGCCTCTTCCTCTGCGAGCCAATCCGCCCGCTTCGCCGCGTCGTGGCAATTCTCTTCAATCAGGTTTCGACGCATAACTACGATCATGCTGGGATCGGGATTTACCAGCGCGCGGCGGGCGCCCGTCTCGCCGCCTTTGAGCTCCACCAGACGCGCCCAGCGGTCTGGAAATAGCATTGCAGGTGCATCGAGAAGTGGGACGGGGCTCACGGCGGTCAAATCGCCCTCC
>SSMV01000141.1 GCA_004799435.1 Bradyrhizobium sp. | reverse complement strand
GTCGGCGACAGCATCTGGGACATGCTGGCGGCGGCGCGCTGCCGGGCGCTGGGCGTCGGCTTGCTGTGCGGCGGCTATGGCGCGAGCGAGTTGCAACAGGCGACGGCGTTCCGCGTCTATGACGATCCAGCCGATCTGCTCGTCCATATCGACGAGCTCGGCGGACGGCGATGATCAAATCGGGAGACATGATTTGAAAATTTCGTTCCACGGCGCCGATCGCGACGTCACGGGCTCATGCCATCTCGTCGAAGTCGCGGGGAAGAAGATTCTCGTCGATTGCGGCGCCTTTCAGGGCAGTCACGAACTCGACGAGGAGAATTCCGCCCCCTTCGGTTTCGACTGCGCCGCGATCGACATTCTGCTGCTGACGCACGCCCATCTCGATCATTGCGGCCGCATCCCCCTGCTGCATAAGCGCGGCTTTCGCGGCGAAATCATCGCCACCGGCGCGACGCGCGAACTCGCCCGGCTGGTGATGCTCGACGCCGCGCATATTCAGGAAGAGGACGCGCAACGTCTGACGCAACGCCGCGCGCGCGGACATACGCCGGCGGCGGTCGCTCCGCTCTACACCACGCCCGACGCGCTCAACGCCTGCGACGCCTTCGGGCGCGTCGCCGTCTATAATCAGCCCTTCACCGTGGCGCCGGGAATCGTCGCTACCTATTTCGACGCCGGCCATATTCTCGGCTCGGCCGGCATCCTGCTCGAACTGCAGGAAGGATCCCAGAAAAAGCGGTTGCTGTTTTCCGGCGACATCGGCAATCCCGGCCGGCCACTGCTGCCGCCGCCGGTCGATCCGCCACAGGCCGACGTCGTGCTGATCGAGACGACTTACGGCGATCGGCTGCACAAGCCGATCGGGCCGTCGATCGACGAATTTTATCAGGCGATCGGTGAGACCTTCCAGCGCGGCGGCAATGTGATCATTCCGACCTTCGCGCTGGAGCGGGCGCAGGAACTGCTGTTCCTTTTGCGTCAGGGCCGCGAGGAGAACCGTCTGCCGCCGGCGATGCAGGTCTTTCTCGATTCGCCGATGGCGATCACCGCCACCGAGATTTTCGGTCGCTATCCGGAGGGCTACGGGCCGGCGGTGGCGGCGCTCTTCCGCGACAGCCAGGATCCCTTCAACCTGCCGGGCCTTCATCTGACGCGCGAAAGCAGCGCCTCGGCGGCGATCAACCGCATCGCCGGCGGCGCGGTGATTCTGGCGGGGTCCGGCATGGCGACCGGCGGGCGGGTGCGCCACCACTTGCGCCACAATCTCTGGCGGCCGCAATCGAGCGTGATTTTCGTCGGCTTCGCCGGCGCTGGCACGCTGGCCCGTCAGATCATCGACGGGGCGAAGTCGGTCAAGATTTTCGACGAGACGATCGCGGTCAGAGCGCAGATCCACACGATCAACGGCTTCTCGGCCCATGCCGATCAGGCTGAGTTGCTCGCCTGGCATGCCAAGACCAAAGCGCAGCGCACCATTCTGGTCCATGGCGAAGAGGCGACGATGCGCGTCTTCGCCGGCAAGCTCGGCGGCGCCAAGGTCGATATGCCGGCGCTGAACGACACGATCGAATTGTAAGCGGCCCGATTGTAAGCGGCGCTTGCGCTCAGCGGCAAAGATGGAGATTGCGGCCGAGCGCCAGCGCGATTTGCGCAATATAGGATTCCGCCGTCCATCGATCGGACAGCAGCGCGAGATCGAGCGCCAGCAGCGCCAGGATTAGCGGCGTTAGCGTCGTCAGCGCCACGGGCGGCGCCGTGAGCCGGCGCGGCGGTCCGCGCAACACGACAAACAGCGCGGTCGCCACGGCGCCGGTCAGCAATCCGACGATGACTTCTGCGACGGTGTGCGCCTGCGCGGCGACGCGCCCATAGGCGACCGCCAGCGCTAGAAGAACGGCGAGCGCGTAAAGCGCCATGCGTTGGACGGGCGGTCGTCCCGCCGCCAACAGCGCCGCACAGCAACCATAGAAGGCCGAGCCGAGCGCGGCGTGCCCGCTTGGGCTATCGATACCGGGAATGACGGCGGCGCGGCCGCAGACCGCGAAAGCAAGTTTCTCGGCGGTCATCAGCACCGCGCAGGCGACCAGCGCGCTGACGAACGCGCCCGCCTCCCGGCGCGCGCCGAGCAGAATCAGCGCGATCGTCAGCGCGACCGCGGCGGGAAGAATGAAGGCGATGTCGCCCAGGCCGCCGAGCGCGCGCATGAGGCTCCTTACGATTGCGGCCATGGGTCTCAGCCGTAAGCGGCCTTGCGCAACGGCAGGGCTTCTTATCCGAAGGCCCGGCGGTTTCGCAATCGCAAGCGTTTAAGCAGAAATTAGCCCAACCATGCTCTGTTGCCCCGACGCGCCCCAATCACAAGGGGCGTGCGGCCAAAGAGGCGGACGACATGGCGACGATCCTCGATTTTCTCTTGAGCGCCGCCGGACTGATCGGCGCCTTCGCGCTGCTGCTCGGAGCGGTCGTCTTCGTCCATGAATTCGGCCATTTCTTCGTCGCCCGAATTTGCGGGGTCAAAGTCGAAGTCTTTTCCATCGGCATGGGTCCCGAACTCTTCGGCCGCACCGACCGGCATGGCGCCCGCTGGCGGCTGTCGGCGATTCCGATGGGCGGCTATGTGCGCTTCGCCGGCGATCGCAATGGCGCAAGCGTCCCCGATGTCGACGCGCTCGAAGCAATGCCGGAAGCCGAACGCCGCCTGACGCTCGCCGGCCAGCCGCTGGCGACGCGCGCGGCGATTGTCGCCGCCGGCCCGTTGGCCAGCATCCTCGCCGCGATCGTCGTGCTCGCCGGCCTCGCCTATGTCTATGGCGACCGAATCCTGTCGCCGCGCGTCGACGCCGTCGTCGCCGGCAGCCCGGCCGAGCAGGCCGGTTTCGCGCCTGGCGATGTGGTCGAGAGCGTCAACGGTCGCGCCGTCGCCAGTTTCGACGACATCGTCGACATCGTCGCTCTGCGACCCGGCGAGACGCTGAGCGTCGTCGTCACCCGCGACGGACGGCCGCTGACGCTGGTCGCGACGCCGGCTCTGACGACCGTCGACACGCCCATGGGCCCACAACGCGTCGGACGGCTGGGTCTCGCGGCCAATGCGACCAGTGTGCGGATCGTCTATCCCGGTCCGATCGGCGCGATCCGTTCGGGCTTCGCCGATTCCTGGCGCATCGTCACGGCGACCGGCGAATATCTGTCGCGCGTCGTCGTCGGCCGCTCCGCGCCCGATCAGCTCGCTGGCCCGGTGCGCATCGCCAAAATGTCGGGCGCCGCCGCTTCGCTTGGACCCGGCGCCTTCATCAAACTGGCGGCGATCCTTTCGCTGTCGCTCGGTCTGATGAATCTTCTGCCGATCCCGATGCTCGACGGCGGTCACTTGCTGTTCTACGCCCTTGAGGCGGCGCGCGGGCGCCCCTTGAGCCGCCGCATCCAGGACATGGCGCTGCGCCTGGGCGCCGCCGCCGTCGTCTCGCTGATGGTCTTTGTCACGATCAACGACATTCGCAGCCAGCTTCCCGGCTAAGCGTCGGCGTCGCCGCGCGACAGTGCGACGCCTTTGATCTGCGCATAGACGCTCGCGCCGACAGCGAGGTGAAGGCGCTCCCATGAGCGGCGGGTGATGCGCGACAGGATGCGCTCGCCGGCGCCATCCTCGCCAAGCCCCAGGATGACGGCAAGTTCGTTCGGTGTCGCGGCCTCCATCGCGACGATGCGCGCTGGCAGCACATTGAGGATCGAACTCGGCTCCGGCTTGGCCACTGCGATGCTGACGTCGCCGGCGGCGATCCGCAGCCGGCGTCGCTCGCCGATCCGGCCCGACTGACCGGACGCGACGAAACTCGCGCCGCGCACGGCGACACTCGTCAGACCGAAATCGCCGTCGACCGCCTCGATCGTTCCGCTCAGCGTGACGGCGGCGGTGCGCGCGCCGGCGAGCGGCAATGCCGGATCGCTCTGCAAGGCGGCGAGCGGGCCGCTGGCGAGCACACGACCCTTGTCCATCAGCACGAGACGGTCGGCCAGCCGTTCGACCTCGGCGATGTCATGGGTGACATAGAGCATCGGCAGCGCCAGCCGATCGCGAAGCTTCTCGAGAAAGGGCAGGATCTCTTCCTTGGCCGCCGCATCGAGCGAGGCCAGCGGCTCGTCCATCAGCAGCAGCCGCGGCTGGGTGAGCAAGGCGCGGGCAAGCGCGACCCGCTGGCGCTCGCCGCCAGAAAGATCGCGCGGAGCGCGATCGAGCAGCGGCGCAAGGCCGAAGAGTTCGATCGCTTCATCCCAGGCGATCGCCGGCGCATCGGCGCGCGCGCCGACCGCCTGGCCGAAGCGGAGATTGCGCTTAACCGAGAGATGCGCGAACAGACTTGATTCCTGGAACACATAGCCGAGCGGCCGACGATGGGTCGGCAGAAAGAGGCGCTCTCCATCCTGCCATATCTCGCCATTGACCCGGCACCAGCCGTCGCGGAAGCGATTGAGACCAGCGATGCAGCGCAGCAGCGTGGTCTTGCCGCTGCCCGAGGGGCCATAGAGCGCGGTGACGCCGCGCGCCGGCGCCGCAAGGGCGACGTCGAGCGCGAAACCGCCGAGCCGACCGGAAAAACGCGCGTCGACGCCTTCCGCCTCGCTCATTGTCGCTGACCGGCGAAGCGCCGTTCGATGGCGAACATCGAGAGCACGGCGACGAAAGCGAAGGCGACCATGCCGCCGGCCAGTATATTCGCCGAGGCCCAGTCGCCAGTCTCGACATAGTCGAAGATCGTCGTCGAAACGACATTGGTGCGGCCCGGAATTGCGCCGCCGATCATCAGCACGACGCCGAATTCGCCGACCGTATGGGCAAAGCCGAGCACCGCACCAGTCAACAGGCCGGGACTTGCAAGCGGCAGCGCAACGGCGAAAAAGGCGCGCAACGGCGAGGCGCGTAGCGTCGCGGCGACTTCGAGCGGCCGTTCGCCGATAGCAGCGAAAGCGTTGCGGATCGGCTGCACGACAAAGGGCAAGGAATAGACGACCGAGCCGATCACCAGCCCGGCGAAACTGAAGGCGAGAGTCGGCTGGCCCCACAAACGCGCCAATGCGCCGCCGGGACCATGCGGGCCGAGCACGACCAGCAGATAGAAGCCAAGCACGGTCGGCGGCAGGACGATCGGCATCGCGACCAGTGCGCCCACCAACTCCTTCCAAGGCACGCGCGAGCGGGCGAGCCACCAGGCGAGCGGCGTGCCGAGCGTCAGCAGCAGAATCGTCGAAACCGTCGCGAGTTCGAGCGTCAGGACGACCGGCTGAAGAAAGCTCTGCGGCAAGCGCGGCGCCTCCGGTTCATTCGAGGCCGTAGCCGTAGCGCTCGATGATCGCGCGGGCTTCCGGCGTTTTCAAGAATGCAAGGAAGGCCTTGGAGGCTTCGTCGTCCGCGCCCGGCTTCAGTAGCACGGCGTCCTGCCGGATCGGCGAATAGAGGCCTTGCGGCGGCGACCAGCGCGATCCCGTCGTGACGGCGGCAAGCTGCGACAGCGCAACAAAGCCGAGATCGGCGTTGCCGGTGTCGACGAACTGGAACGCTTGAGCGATGCTGGCGCCCTGCACGATCTTCGGCTCGATTGCGTCATAGATTCCGAGCGCCTTCATCGTCTCGACCGCGGCCGCGCCATAGGGCGCCGCCTTGGGATTGGCGATCGACAATTTGGCGAAGGCGTTGGCCTTCAGGACCGCGTCGCCCTGGGTCACATCGAGGCTTTTGCTCCACAAGACCAGCCGGCCGATGGCATAGGTGAAGCGGCTGTCGGCGACCGCGAGACCGGCCTCGACCGCCGCCTTGGGCCGTTCGGCGTCGGCGGAGAGGAACACCTGGAAGGGCGCGCCCTGCTCGATCTGCGTGTAGAAATTTCCCGACGCGCCGAAACTCAACACCGCCTCGTCGCCGGTCTTCGTTTTGAACAAAGCGGCGATCTCTTTGGCCGGCTCGGTGAAATTGGCGGCCACGGCAACCTGGGTTTGCGCGGCCTCGGCCGGCGCCGCCGCCGCGAAGAGCGCCAGGCCGACGAACAGTCTTAGGCTTGCAAAACTCATGAGCGAACCCCACGCATTGATGCGGCGACGCATATCACGAATCCATGGGCCGAATCCGAAGCGCTATTCGACGGTGATCGGCTGGCGCTCCCAGACGAGCAACGCCAGACAGCCTTCTTCGCTGACGACCTCATGTTCGGTGCCCGGCGCATTGAGCGCAACGCCACCGGCGCGCAGCACACCCTGCGCGTCTGTCTGGCTGCCGCTGATCATGATCACCCGCTCCCAGCCGGGATGGCGATGACGCGCGATGCGGGCGCCGGGCCGGTAGCGCAACAGTGCAGTCGCCGGGCCGCCATCGGGATCGCGATGCAGCCACATGGCCTCGACGCCTTCGCGAAACGGCTCGAATTTGAGCGCGGCGGGATTGGTCAGCAAATCGGCAAGGATCAGGGTCATCACTCCGGGATCGCGGCAAAAGAAGCGGATCGGCCGACGATGCCGTCCCGCGCCGCCACCCCTGTCGAGGACCGCCTGTTTCGAGGCCGGAAACTACCCGGCCGCCGCCGCTTGGGCAAGCCGAGGCCTTCGCGCGCTTGCTTCGATCAATGACCCGCCATGGCGCGGCCGATCGCGGTGCGGTCGGCGGCGGCGGCCGGCGTCTCGAGAACGATGCGCCCCTCCGAGATCACCAGCAGTCGGTCGGAGAGGTCGAGCAATTCGTCGAGATCCTCGCTGACCAGCAGCACCGCGGCGCCGCGATTGCGGGCGGCGACGATTTGCGAATGGATGTCGGCGACGGCGGCGAAATCGAGGCCGAAGACCGGATTGGCGGCGATCAGAATATGCGCGTCGCCGCCAAGTTCGCGCGCCAGCACGGCGCGCTGAACATTGCCGCCCGACAGCGAGGCGATGGGCGCATCGGGCCCCGGCGTTTTCACCCGGTAGCGCTGGATCAAGCCGCGCGCCGCCTCGCGCATCGCGCCCGTCGACAACCAGAAACCGGCCGAGATCGGCGGGCGGTCGAAATTGCGGATCGCCATGTTCTCGGCGACGCTCATGCGGCCAACGCAGCCGTTGCGCAGCGGCTCCTCGGGCAACAGCGCGAGATGATGGCGCTGCGTCTCGGCGCGCGTCGCCCCATAGAGCTCGCCCTCGACGAGAATCCGCCCGCCGGTCGCGTCGCGCTGGCCCGCCAGCGTCTCGACCAATTCGCTCTGACCATTGCCCGAGACGCCAGCGATGCCGACGATCTCGCCCCCGCGCACTGCGAGAGACACGCCGCGCACCGCCTCGGCGCCGTCGGCGTCGTCGGCCGTAAGATTTTCGACGGCAAGGCGCACCGGCCCCGGCGCGGCGGCGGAGCGCTCGACGGCGGCGGCCGGTCGATCCTCGCCAATCATCATCGCCGCCATCTGGTCGACCGTGAGATCGGCGACCTTGCCGCTCCCGGCAAGGCGCCCCTTGCGCAACACGGTCACCGCATCGGCATAGGCGAGCACCTCGCGAAACTTATGCGTAATAAGCAGCGCCGAGAGCCGCATCGCGCGCGCCATGTCGCGCACCATGCCGAGCATCTCGTCGGCTTCCTGCGGCGTGAGCACCGAGGTCGGCTCGTCGAGGATCAGGAAACGCGCGCCAAGATAGAGTTGCTTGAGGATTTCCGCCTTCTGCTTTTCGCCGGCGGCAAGTCCGTGAACCGGCGTGTCGAGCGGCGCGCCGAAAGGCATCGTCGCGATGAAAGCGGACAGGCGCCTGCGCTCGTGTCGCCAATCGATCACCGCCGGCGTATCGGCGCGCGCCATCACCAGATTTTCGAGCACCGTCATCGAGGGCACTAGCGTGAAATGCTGATAGACCATGCCGAGGCCGAGGAGCGAGGCATCGCGCGGATTGCGCACCTCGGCCTCCGCGCCGTCGAGCAGTAGGGAGCCCTGATCGGCGCGGTAGAAGCCCATGATGCATTTGACCAGCGTCGATTTTCCGGCGCCATTCTCGCCGAGCAGCGCGTGGACTGCCCCCGCCTCGACCCGCATCGACACATTGTCGAGCGCCGCGAGCGCGCCGAAGCGCTTCGACATGCCGGCCGCCTCTAAGGTGAAGGCGCCGCTCACGGCAGCGCCGCGATGACGCCGGCGGCGGTCGAGACCGCGCCGAACACGCCGCCCTGCATCTTGATCATCTTGACGGCGGCGTCGTGATTGCCGCGATCGGTCGCGCCGCAACAATCCTCGAGCATCACGCATTCGAAGCCGCGATCGTTCGCCTCGCGCATCGTGGTGTGGACGCAGACATCGGTGGTGATGCCGGTCAGTACAAGATTGCGAATGCCGCGCGTGCGCAGGATCAGTTCGAGATCGGTGGCGCAGAAGGACCCCTTGCCCGGCTTGTCGATGATCGGCTCGCCCTTGGCGGGCGCCAGCTCGTCGATGATTTCCCAGCCCGGCTCGCCGCGCACCAGGATGCGCCCGCACGGTCCGTCGTCGCCGATGCCGGCGCCGATGCGTCGCGAGCGCCAGCGCTTGTTGTCGGGCAGATCGGCGAGGTCGGGACGATGGCCCTCGCGGGTGTGGATGACGTGATAGCCCTTGGCGCGAAAGGCGCCGAGCGCGCGTTTGATCGGCTCGATCGGCGCACGGGTCAGCGACAGATCGTAACCCATCTTGTCGACATAACCGCCGACGCCGCAGAAATCGGTCTGCATATCGATGATGATCAGCGCGGTGTCGGCGGCGCTCCAGACGCCGTCGAAGGGCCAGGGATAGGGATCGGCGGCGACTTGGGACATGTTGAAGACCTCGCAGTCGGTTCGTTTACTTGGTGACGCTGAGCTCGCCCGGAGCGCCGGCGACCCGGCGACGCGACGAGGAGGACAGGACGAGAATCAGCAGGGTGAGAAAATAGGGCGCGGCGTTGAGCAGATAGGTTCCCGAGGTCACGCCAACCGCCTGCAGCGCTGGTCCAAGCGCGCCAGCGCCGCCGAACAGCAGCGAGGCGCCGAAACAGGCGACGGGATTCCAGCGGGCGAAGATCACCAACGCCACCGCCGTTATGCCCTGCCCGCTTGAGAGGCCTTCGTTCCAGCTGCCGGGATAATAGAGCGACAGGAATGAGCCGCCGACCCCGGCCATGAAGCCGCCGAAACAGGTGGCGTAGAGCCGCACCCGGATCGGCGAATAGCCGAGCGCGCGCGCCGCTTCCGACGAATCGCCAACCATGCGCACGATCAGGCCCCAGCGGGTGTTGGCGAGCGCCCAGCTCAGGACCGGCGTGAAGACGAGGCCGACGATGAACAACGCATTGACCTGAAGCGCCGCGCGCACCTGGGGAATGTCGCTCCAGAAGCCGAGCGGCAGCGCCGGCAGCGTCGGCGCCCTGGGCTGCACCAGCGGCTTGCCGAGATAAAAGGCGAGGCCGATGCCGAAAATCATCAGCGCGATGCCGACCGCGATGTCATTGACGCGCGGCAGCGAACAGATCGCCGCATGCAGCGCGCCGAAGATCACGCCGACCATGCCCGCCGCCAAGACGCCGAGCCAGGGCGAGCCAGTGAGATAGGCGACGCCGAAGCCGCTCATCGCGCCCATAATCAGCGTGCCCTCAAGGCCGAGATTGATGCGGCCGCTCTTCTCGGTGACCAGCTCGCCGAGACTGACAAAGAGGAAGGGCGTCGAAACGCGGATGGCGCCGCCGAGCACGGCGATCGGCACCGTCCATAGGCCGAGAGAGGCGGCGCTCACCGGCTCACCTTCGCTTTCCATTCGCTCAACGGCGGCAGCGCCTCGCCAGCAAGCAAGGCGACGAACAGAATGCCCTGCAACACCAGCACCGCCGCGTCGGGCAGGTCGAGGCGGCGTTGCAGCAATCCGCCGCTCGCGCCGATGCCGCCGAGCAGCACGGCTACGGGAATGATCGCCAGCGGATGCTGGCGGGCGAGAAAGGCGACGAGGATGCCGCTGAGCCCATAGCCGGCGGCGATATTGGCGTTGGCGTCGCCCTGCACCGCGGCGACCTCGATCATGCCGCCGAGGCCCGCCGCCGCGCCGCCAAGCCCGGTGACGATGACCATCATCAACCCGACCGGCAGACCCGCCATGCGCGCGGCGCGCGAATTGCCGCCGACGATGCGGGCGGCGAAGCCGAAGGTCGTGCGCCGCATCAGCAGCCAGGCGAGCAGGCACGCGATCAGGCCGAGCGCCAGACCCCAGTGGACATCCATGCCGGGAATATTGCCGATCAGATCGGCGTCGGGCAGCGGCCGTGTCGAAGGCTTGTTGAGGCTGGCGGGGTCGCGCATCGGCCCCTCGACCACCTGATTCATCACAGCGATGGCGATGCTGGAGAGCAGCAGCGAGGAAATGGTTTCGTTGACGCCGCGCCAGTGGCGCATCGCGCCGGCCAGCGCGATCAGCGCGCCGCCCGCCGCCATGCCGGCGAGCGCCATCGCGCATTGCACGACAAGCGCCGGCGTGCCGATGTCAGCCATACGAAGCCCAGCGGCGATCGCCGCCAGGCCGCCGATGACGAAAGCGCCTTCGCCGCCGATGATCACCAGCCCCATCTGCGCCGGCAGCGCGGTGCATAGCGCAGTGAGCAGCAGCGGCGACGCGCGCAGGAGCGTGTTCTGCCAGGAGAACCACGAACCGAAGGCCCCTTCCGCCATCAGGCGGTAGACCTCGAGCGGGTTGCGCCCGGCCAGGGCGACGAACAGACCGAACAGCGCCACCGTCGCCGCGCCCGCCGCGAGCGGCGCGGCGAGCGGATCGATGAAGCGCGCCAGTGCGGCGCGACGCGGCGGTTCGGCGTCCACGCCCAACCGCCGGTTAGCTGGTCGAGCCGATGACGCCCTCGACGAGATAGCTCATCTTTTCGAGCTCGATGTCCGTCTGGCCGCGCATCGTGCCGGCGTCGATCACGGTCGCGCCTTTGTTGTCCTTGATCGGGCCGGCGAAGATAACGAAGCCGTCGCCCATGAACTGCGCCTTGACCGCATCGGCCTTGGCCTTGGCGGCGTCGGGCACCAGCGCGGTGTAGGGCGAGGTCTTGACGATGCCCGCCTTCAGACCGCCGCGGATCAGGCCGGGGATGGTCTTGCCGGCTTCGAAATCCGTGATCAGCGAGGGATAGAGCGCTTCCCAGTTCCATTCGGCGCCGGTCAGATAGCCGTTAGGCGCGAGCGCCGCCTGGCTGGCGTGATAGCCGGTGGTGAAGAGGCCGCGCTTCTCGGCGGTTTCGATCACCACTTTCGGGCTGTCGACGTGACAGGTGACGACGTCGACGCCCTGATCGGCGAGGCTGTTGGTCGCCTCCGCCTCCTTGACCGGCATCGACCAGTCGCCGGTGAAAATCACCTGGACGGTGATGGTCGGATCGATCGAGCGCGCGCCGAGCGTGAAGGCGTTGATGTTGCGCAGCACCTGCGGGATCGGTTTGGCGGCGACGAAGCCGAATTTCTTGGTCTTGGTGACATGAGCGGCGACGATGCCGGAGAGAAATTCCGCCTCGTCGATGTAGCCGAAATAGCTATGCACGTTGGCCGGCAGGCCCTCATGCCACAGGCCGCCGCAATGCATGAAGGTGACGTTGGGATATTTCTTCGCCTCCTTGAGGATGTGCGGATCGAAATAGCCAAAGGAGGTCGGAAAGAGCAGCGACGCGCCGTCGAGATTGATCATGCTCTCCATGGTCTTCTCGACATCGATGGTCTCGGGGACACGTTCCTCCTCGACCACTTTGACGCCCATCGCCTTGACGGCGGCGGCGCCGGCGGCGTGCGCCTGGTTATAGCCATAGTCGTCCTTCGGACCGACATAGATAAAGCCGACGGTCGGCGTCGCCGCCCAGGCGGAGCCGACGGGCAACGCCGAAAAGGCGGCGCCGGCGGACATTCCGGCGATGACGGCGCGGCGCGACAAGCGATAGTCTTGGCTCATGTCTATGCCCTTCCTTGCGATGGGGACGGCGGTTGGCGACCCCGATGACCGCCGCTTCTTGCATGCAAGAAACAAATTGCGTGCCAAACCGGGCACAAATTAATTTATATGTTATATTTCAATGTTTTATGAGATATCCAACGCCACAGGCGATCGAGCGCGTCCATCGAGCGCGAAGAAAATATGCCTATAATGACGCCATAGCGCTCAAATGACTCTCGAATCGACCAAATCGAACCCCTTTTGCTCAGTTGGACGGCGCCAAGATCAAGAAAACATCTTTATGTTGAATATATTAGATTGACAGGCGACTCGCCGCTGCGCATACGCTTTTGCATGCACGCCGCCAATTTGTCGTTCTTCGCGCGGACGGGCGGCGCGCCCCAGCGCACCCGCACCTCCGAACTCGCCGCCGCTCTCGCCGACGAGATTTTGCGCGGCCAACTGGCGCCGGGGCTTCGTCTCGACGAGCAGGAACTGGCGCAGCGCTTCCGGGTCTCGCGCACGCCGGTGCGCGAAGCGCTGGGTCAGCTCGCCGCGGCCGGCCTTGTCGAGCATCGCCCGCGCCGGGGCGTGATCGTCGCGGTGATTTCGCCGCAACGGCTGCACGAGATGTTTGCGGTCATGGCCGAGCTGGAGGCTTCCGCGTCGCGGCTCGCCGCCACGGCGATGACCGCCGAAGAGCGCCAGGGCCTCGACGCCTCGCATCGCGCGTCGCAGACTGCAGTACATCACAGTCGCATCGACGACTACGAAGCCTTCAATCAGGAGTTCCATACGCGCATCTACGCCGGCTGCCACAACACCTATCTGCGCGACCTGCTCAATGCGACGCGCGCCCGGCTCGCCCCGTTCCGCCGCGCCCAGTTCAATCTGCTCGGACGACTCGCGGCCTCGTGGCGCGAACATGACGCGGTGGTCAACGCGATCCTGCGCGGCGACGGCGAAGGGGCGGCGCGCGCCATGCGCGAACATTTGACGGTGGTGAGCGGCGCGGCGGCCGAATATGTCTCGGCTCAGACCCATCAGTTCATCGCCTAGGTCTTAGATCCGGAGGGCCGCCTTGGACATTCCCGTCCATTCCATCGCCGCTTTGCTGAAGGGTTACGCCGAGCGGCGCTGGAGCGTCACGGCTGTCGCGGAAGACGTGCTGGCGCGCGTTACAGCTGCCGAGGCGCAAGACCCGGCGATCTGGATTTCGCGCGTCGATCGCGAGACGCTGCTGGCGCAAGCCGCTGCGCTCGATGCGCGCGGCCCGGCGGGGCTGCCGCTCTTCGGCGTGCCCTTCGCGGTCAAAGACAATATCGATGTCGCCGGCCTGCCGACCACCGCCGCCTGCCCGGATTTCGCCTACTCGCCGGGGCGTTCGGCGACCGTCGTCGAACGGCTTGTCGCCGCCGGCGCGTTTGTCGTCGGCAAGACCAACCTCGATCAGTTCGCGACCGGCCTCGTCGGCGTGCGTTCGCCTTATGGCGCGCCGCGCAGTCCGTTCGATCGCGCCTATGTCTCGGGCGGTTCGAGCTCGGGCTCGGCGGTCGCGGCGTCACGCGGTCTCGTCAGTTTCGCGCTGGGCACCGACACCGCCGGATCGGGCCGCGTTCCCGCCGCCTATTGCAACCTCATCGGCCTCAAGCCCAGCCGCGGATTGATCAGCGCCGCCGGCGTCGTGCCGGCCTGTCAATCGCTCGATTGCGTTTCGATCTTCGCCACCAACGCCGACGATGCGGCGGCGGCGTTGGCGGCGGCGGCGGGGTTCGACGCCGCCGATCCCTATTCGCGCGCGCCTCTGTCGCCGCCGGTCGGACCGCTGTCGCGCGCCCCCGCGCGATTTCGCTTCGGCGTCCCGCGCAAGCAAGACCTCATCTTTCTTGGCGACAAGGAAGTCGAGACGCTGTTCGAAAAAAGCGTCGAGCGTCTCTCGAGCCTGGGCGGCGAAGCGATCGAAATCGATCTGTCGCCCTTCTTCGAGGTCGCCCGCCTGCTGTACGAAGGGCCATGGATCGCCGAGCGCACTGCGGCCGTCGGCGCCTTCATCGCGGCGCATCGCAGCGCCTGCAATCCGACGGTCGCTGGCCTGATCGCCAAGGGCGGCGATCTGACCGCCCCGGCTGCCTTCGAAGCGATCCATCGGCTCGAAGCGCTGCGGCGCGCCACCGAAGCGACATGGAGCGCGATCGACGTCATGCTGACGCCGACCGCGCCGACCGCCTATACGGTGGAAGCCGTGCTCGCCGATCCGATCAGGCTCAATGCGACGCTCGGCCTCTACACCAATTTCGTCAATTTCCTCGATCTCGCCGCGGTCAATGTGCCCGCCGGCTTCGGCGCGAGCGGACGGCCGGTCGGCGTGACGCTGGTTGGCCCGACGCATTCCGACCGGGCGCTGCTGTCGCTTGGCGACGCGCTGCATCGCGCCGCCGCGCCGACAGCCGGCGCGCTCGGACTGCCCCTGCCCCCGCAAGGCCGTCGCAATGGCGAGTGGACCGATGGCGGCGGCTTCGATCTGGTCGCGGTCGGCGCTCACATGTCGGGATTGCCGCTCAGCTATCAACTCGCCGATATCGGCGGACGGCCGGTCGCCGCGACGCTCACCGCGCCGATCTATCGCCTCTATGCGCTCGACAATCTCGACCCGCCGCGCCCCGGCCTGGTGCGCGTCGAAGACGGCGGCGCCGCGATCGAAGCGGAGATCTGGCGCCTGCCGGCCTCGGCCTTCGGCGCCTTCGTCGCCAGCGTCGAGCAGCCTCACGCGATCGGCAAGGTGGCGCTTGAGGACGGGCGCTGGCTGCCGGGCTTTCTGTGCGACCCGCTGGCGACGCGCGGCCGACCCGACATCGGCGGCTATGGCGGCTGGCGCAAATGGCTCGCCGCTAAGGGCTCGCGCAAGGCCAAGACCGCCGAAGCGCAAAGCTGAAGCGCCGCATCGAAGACTGAGACCGCAGAAGAAGCTGAAAAACCGGACGCTGCGGTGGGGCTGGCCCCATCGCGGCCGTTGCACTACGATTGGCGTCCGGCAAATGGGTCGGCGGCGCTCCTGCAGCTTCGTCGCCCCGTTTCGCTTACAAGCGCCAGCGGCTAAAAACCGCCGAACCTCGTTCGCCGAATGTCTCGGCGCCGCGTTTCATTTCGCGCCGCCCTCTCGGGCGCCGTTCGGAGGACGACAAGATGAGATTGCTAATCGCTCTGGTGGTGATCATTTACCTCGTCGGCGTCGGCGTCCAGCTTGCGCCGACATTCCAGGCAAGCTGGAGCACCGTGCCGGCCTCCCAACTCGCCGCCGCCGTCGCGCAGGCGCTGCCGGGCGCGCTGGCCTGGCCGATGGTCGCCTATCACAAACTCATGGGTGGCGGCGCCACGACGCCCACCTGAGGCGCGGATCGGCGCGAGATCGGACCGATCGCCGCGAGCCGCTCGTTGGCTCGCCTGATCGCGCGGTCGCGGGATCCTGATATCGTGGAACCATCATCTGGGCTGGCGCGTTTTAGATCGCCTTGCCGATAGCCCGCGCGTGGACAAATAGCCCGCGCGTGGACAAAGCCCATCGCCAGGAGACAAGAATGAAATCGACCATTTCGGCGGCCTGCGCCGCCGCCCTTATGGCCAGCGTTGCCATGAGTTCGACGGCGTTGGCGGACCAGTATGGGCTTGCGACCTATTACCACAATCCCTGGCACCCCGGCCTGATCGCGGCGCATCTGACGCTGCCATTCGGAACGCGCGTTCGCGTGACCAATCTCGACAATGGCCGCAGCGTCGTGGTCGTCATCGTCGATCGCGGACCTTACGCCTATGGACGCATCATCGATCTCTCAGATGTCGCGGCGGACGTTCTCGGGATGCGCCGCGCCGGCGTCGTTCATGTGCGCGTCGAATTGATCTGATCGACCCGCCGAACATCCAAAGCAGCCTGCAGCGTTCGACGCGCGACGACATGCGACGCGCGCGCGAGCGGAGGCGCGCGCGACTCGATCCTCATTGACCGCGAAACCTCGTTCGGTCGCTTTCGCTATCCGACTCGTGAACGGCGAGAAGGAACGACATTCATCGCTTCCGCGTTGGAATAGCTGAGATCGAGAACGCGACGCGTCGGACGGCGACAGCGCGGCGACAGCTCGCACTCGGAATGAACAACAGATGAACGACAGGAGAGACAAAATGAGGAACGCACTCGCAGCCACAACGCTCGCCACGATCTTGGCGGTGTGTGGCGTCGCTGCGGCGGACGCGGCCGTAACCGACGGAACCTTGAACTCCGACCTGACTCAAAGCGGCCTTGCGCCGCTGCAGCAAGTCCAGTTCTTCTTCGACGGCAATAATTACTGCTGGTACGATTCCGGCTGGCGCGGTCCGGGTTGGTACTGGTGCGGCTACGCTTGGAACAATGGCTATGGCTGGGGCGGTGGTTACGGCTTCCGCGGCTGGTCCCGGCCCGGTCACGACTTCCGCCATGATCACGATCACGATCATGGGCATCCGGGATGGACTCCTCATACCACCGGTGGAAACACCCCCATCCACACCTTCAATCGCCCGATGGGCACGATGGGCGGGAACAAGATGGGTGGCAACAAGATGGGCGGCCACACCGGCAGCACGGGCGGTGGCCCCAAGAAGCCCTGAACGCGACGGCAGGGGAAGGCGGTTCGCCGCCTTCCCCTCGGCGCTTTGAAGCGCGCCGAATCCAGGCATGAGGCGCGCGTGTCTCTCAAAGGCAAAGTGGCGATCGTCACCGGCGGCAATAGCGGCATCGGCAAAGCGATCACGATTGCGTTTGCCGAGGCTGGCGCCGCTGTCATCATCGACTTTGTCGCTCATCCTGAAGCCGCCGACGCCTTGGAGCGTAAACTCGCGGCCATGGGCGAGAAGGCGATCGGCGTCGAAGCGGATGTCTCCCGCATCGACGATCTGCGCAAATTGGTCGATCGCGCAGTGAGCGCCTACGGACGGCTCGACGTGATGGTCAACAATGCCGGCGTCGAAACGCGCACGTCGGTGCTCGACACGACGGAAGCGCAATATGATCGCGTCATGGCGATCGATCTCAAGAGCGCCTTTTTCGGCACGCAGCTCGCCGCCCAACAGATGATCAAACAGGGCGGCGGCCGTATCATCAACATCAGCTCGGTGCATGAGGATTGGCCGATGCCCGGCAATGCGCCCTATTGCCTCGCCAAAGGCGGCGTCAGAATGCTGACCCGCACCGCGGGCGTCGAATTGGCGAAGCACGGAATTCAGGTTGTCGGCGTCGCGCCGGGGGCCGTGGCGACGCCGATCAACGACGCCACGATGAGCGCGCCGCTGCAGCTCGCGAGGCTACAGGCGGCGATTCCCTTGGGACGTTTGGCGCAACCCGAGGAGATCGCCCGCGTGGTCGCCTTCCTGGCGGGCGACGGCGGCGCCTATCTGACCGCTACGACCATTGTTGTCGACGGCGGCCTCACGCAGAACAGCGTCGGGCTCTAGCCAACCCTCTCGTTCTCCTCGCGCGGCGCGCGATCGGGCGCCCCGGCGTTGGCGCGCGAGGCGCGGTGCGCGGCGGGGCCGATTGCCGCGGCGAGATTGCGCGCCGTGTTGATCAATGCGAGGTGAGAGAAAGCTTGCGGGAAATTGCCGAGCTGGCGGCGATCGCGCGGGTCGTATTCCTCGGCCAGCAATCCCACGTCGTTGCGCAAGGTCAGCAATCGCTCGAAGAGAGCTCGCGCTTCGTCGTTGCGGCCCGCGAGAACATAATTGTCGGCCAGCCAAAAACTGCAGGCGAGGAACGCGCCCTCGCCCGGCGGCAGGCCGTCGGTTCCCGTCCCCGAATCATAGCGCAGCACGAAGCCGTCGCGCAGCAACCCGCGCTCGATTGCTGCAACCGTGCCGCGCACTCTTTTGTCCTCGGCCGCAAGAAAGCCGACGATCGGGATGAGCAGCAGACTGGCGTCGAGCGTCGTCCCGCCGAAATATTGCACGAATGAATTCTGTCGCGCGTCGAATCCGTGCTCGCAGACCTCCCCATGGATCTGCGAACGCAAGTCGCGCCAGCGCTCCAACGGGCCCTCGAGTCCGAACTCCTCGACCGAGCGCACGCCGCGATCGAAGGCGACCCAGGCCATCACTCTGGAATGGGTAAAGAGCTTGCGCCCGCCCCGCATCTCCCAGATTCCATCGTCCGGCTCGCGCCAGATGGTCTCCAGATGCGCGAGAAGCGCGCATTCGAGCGCCCAGCTTGCGCCGCTCGCCGCCAATCCGGCTTTGCGCCCGACGTAGAAAGCGTCGAGCACTTCGCCATAGACATCGAGCTGAAGCTGCTTGGCGGCGGCATTGCCGATTCTCACCGGCTGGGCGCCTTCATATCCCGGCAGCCAGAGCACTTCATATTCGTCGAGCCGCCGCTCGCCGCCGAGACCATACATGATCTGCAGGTCGTTGGGCGTTCCCGCCGTCGCACGCAATAGCCATTCCCGCCAAGCTTCGGCTTCTTCGATGAAGCCGGCGCCGATCAGCGCGTAAAGCGTGAAAGTCGCGTCGCGAAGCCAGCAATAGCGATAGTCCCAGTTGCGCGGGCCGCCGAGCTTTTCCGGCAGCGAGGTCGTGCCGGCGGCGACAATTCCGCCCGT
The DNA here is from genome assembly GCA_004799435.1 of Bradyrhizobium sp. Lineage (GTDB taxonomy): Bacteria > Pseudomonadota > Alphaproteobacteria > Rhizobiales > Beijerinckiaceae > Roseiarcus. Next base: position 30,806 of record SSMV01000141.1, on the reverse strand, counting down.
CTCCCAATGCGAGAGCGCCTTGAGGGTCAGAAGCGAGCGCAGCTCGGCGTCGGCCCAGGGATGCGAGCGATCGAATTTCGTCGCCCATCCGGACCAGAATTTTTCGACATGTTCGAGAGTCTTGGCCGCGTCAATGCGCGGGGGTATTGGGCGATAGGAGGGCGACCAGGTCAGGACGAAGCAGAGTTCCTCGCCAGCGGCGATCGTGAATGTCCCGACCGTGCGCATATTTTCGCCGCGCATCGGCGTCGCCGCGTCGAGCAACAGTCGGTCAGGACCGGCGGTGAACTGCTGACGACCGTCATCCAGCCGGACCGCCCAGGGCGTGACGGAGCCATAGTCGAAGCGCACGACGATCTCGACGCGCATCGTCAGTTTGCCGCGAACGCCGCGCACGACGCGAACGATATCGGCGCAGCCGTCCCGCCGGCTCATGAAATCGGTGACGGTCGCCGCTCCCAATTCATCGGCGAATTGCGTCTCGAGAATGAGCGTGTCACCCACATAGCGGCGCGTCGCGCGCGCGTCGTCGCTTGCCGGCCCGATCAGCCAGCGCCCGTGCTCGGAATCGCCGAGCAGCCCGGCGAAACATGCACTGCGATCGAAGCGCGGCAGACAGAGCCAGTCGATCGAGCCGTCTATGCCGACCAGCGCGAGCGTCTCGCAATTGCCGATGACGGCGTAATCCTCAATGCGGCTCGGCATGCTCGCGCAAGACCTCCCGGCAAGACATAACTCCGCCGATCGGCGGCAAGCTGACTGCAAACACGAGCTGGCGGCTAGAAAAGGCCTGCCGGCGGAACGGGAATTTCCTGCGGCGGCGAAGAAGGCGTCTCAGGCTTTGGCGCGGGTTCTTCGACCTGGGGCGTCAGAGGAACGCCCATCGGCGCCTCTGGTCGTTTCTCCGACGGCGTCGGTGGATGGACGACATCGGGTCCCGGCGTCGGCGCCGGTTGACGCGGCTCCTTCATTTTGGGCCTCGCAAATTGGATGGGGCGCAGGATCGCGCAGCCGGCCTCTTGCGCCGACGCATCCAAAGAAACGCCCGGCCGCGCGCTTCGTTCCGCCTTCCACCGCGCCCGAAAGCTTAACCGTGCCGCGCCGCGCGCCGGTCGACGTTCATTCGGTGAGGCGATTGCGCGGAATTGACAATCTGACGATCAAGCCTTCAGGCGCCCAATTACGGGTGATCTCGCCGTTGAGCTGGCTCTCGACGGTGGTGCGCACGAGGAAGCTGCCGAAGCCCTCGTTCGCGCCTTGAGGCTCCAGCCTGGGGCCGCCGCGCTCCCTCCAGGCGAAAGCGATGGTTTCGCCGTCGTCCGAGAATTCAATGTCGATGGATCCTTCCGGAATCGACAGGGCGCCATATTTGGCGGCGTTGGTGGCGAATTCATTCAGCAGCAGGGCGACGCCCGTCAGCGCGCGGGCGGAAAGAGGAATATCCGGTCCGGCGATGCTGACGCGCGACGACCCGCCATTCGTCGGCGCGTCGTAGGGTGAGAGAATCGTGCGGATCAACGCCCCAAATGTCGTCGGCTGCTCGGCGTCCCCCGACGCATTGGAAAACAGCAGCGCATGCGCGCGCGCCAAGGCGCCCAACCGCGCGCGCAGCTTGGAAGCGAGTTCGTCCGGCGTCTGCGCCGCTCGCGCGCTGAGGATGACAAGACCGCTGGTGATGGCGAAGAGATTTCGCACACGGTGATCCGTCTCGCGCAGCAGAAGACGTTGCTGCTCCTGCGCCAGTTTGCGCTCGGTGATGTCACGCGCAATCTTGGAGGCGCCCCAGACGCGGCCCCAGGAATCGCGCATGGGCGAGACGGTGAGAGAAATGTCGATCAGCGCGCCGTCCTTGCGCTGGCGAACCGTCTCGTAGTGATCGATGCGCTCGCCGCGACGGATGCGGCTTAGGATCTCCGGCTCCTCGTGGAGCCGGTCGCTCGGAATGAGGATCGTCACCGACCGGCCGACGGCCTCCTCGGCCGTATAGCCGAACAAGCGCTCGGCGCCGCGATTCCAACTGGTGATGACGCCGTCGAGGTCCTTCGAGAGGATGGCGTCGTCCGACGATTCGACAATCGCTGCATAGTGTCGGGTCGAGTGTTCGTCGGCTGCGTTATCGCCGGCCTCGACCATCGTCGTCACCGCGCCGACGGCCCGCCCGGCGTCATCGAACCGCGGCGACGCAAAACACAGAAAGCGAACCGGCGGCTTTCCAGAACGCAGCGCCAGAACCTCCATCCCGCGCACCGCGCGGCGCTCGCTGAGCGCGATCGCCGCCGCGGTCTCCCCGGGCCCCAGTTCGGTTCCGTCCGATCGGGCGAGCTTCACCGACCCGGAGAGCTCGCCTTCGCCAAGCCTCGGACGACCCCACAAACTGGCGGCCGCCTGGTTGAGGTAGGTGATCCGTCCCGCTTCGTCGGTCCGATAAACGGCGACCGGCAAATCCGACGGCAAAGCCTCGTCTTGCAGGGTCTCATCCGGCGAGGCTTGATCTTGCAAGGCCTGGGCTTGCCGGCCCAGGTCGATCGGCGGGAGGGTCATGAGACTGGTCGTCACCCTGCGTTGGCGCTGGCGCGCCGCCGGCGGATAGGCGTCGCAATCTGCGCCGCGCCACTGAAAAATACAACGACAACCGCCCTCGGTGGAATTCCTACCCGACGGCCGGCGCATTGCGAGCGTGGCTGCGCATTCGCCGGCTTGGCAAAGGAACTCAAACCCGAGATCGCGCGTTGGATCGATGTCGCGCGCGCCTTGAGGCCGATGGGCTTCGGCGCCTGGCGAGACGGAGGGTTCAAATGGGACTCTTAACGATTGGCAGCGGTCTCGTGTGTTCGGCGGCGCTCGCCGCAGGACTGGGATTCATCGTTCCGATCGGCGACACGATCGGCAGCCTGTGCGATCTGATGGCGATCGCGTCCGGCATGGTTTTCATCGGGCTGGTCGACAGCGCCTAGCGCGAGCGCAGGACATCAAATAGCGCCGACACGAATGAAGCGCCCGAGCAGGCATGTTTCGCCGGGCGAAGCGAAGAGCCTTGACCGAGACAGGAGAATGCAATGACCCACGACAAACCCGAAGCCAGCGCCGCCGCCGTCGCCGCCGATTTGACTCAACTGCGCGACGATGTGGCGCGTATGAAGGACGCGTTGGCGGAGCTTGTGCGCGGCGAGACGAAGTCAGCCGGCGCGGCGATCCGCAACGCTGTCGGCGACGCGCGATCGCAAGTCTCGCAGGCGGCCGGCGCGGCGCAGGACACTGCTCTCACCGCCGCGGCGGATTTCGAACGCCGCATCGAAAAGAATCCCTTGACCGCCGTTCTGATCGCCGCCGGAATTGGCCTTGCGCTAGGCGTGATGACCAAGTCGCGCGGATAAGCGGCGATGCTGCCGGTGCAGTCGTTAATCGCTGGGTTGCAAATGCCCCTTCGCCGCTGCCTGACGCGCGCCGTTCTCGCGTGCGCCGGCGCGGCTGCGGGACTGGTCGGGCTTGGCTTTGCCACGGCGGCGGTGTTGGAGTCGCTTCGGGTCAAATACGACGCGATAGACGCGGCTGCCGCCGTCGCGGGCTTCTACCTGCTCCTCGCCGTCATTCTATTCGTCTGGCGGAGCGCCGTCGGCGCCCGGCGCGGCGTCGCGCCACGCGGGCAAGCCAGATCTCAGGCAAGCGCCGCACAGGCGACCAGCGCCGCGCTCGGTCTTGAGCTTGCCCAGCAAATGACTCCGTTCCAGCTTGTGCTGGCCGCGGCCTTGGCCGGCTTTGTCGCCGGCCGCAAAACCTAGGCCACTGCGCCGGCGGTCGGCGGAATGCGATCGACCTTGCCCTTCACCGATTTTCGCTGCGACTTGCGCTCGAAAAACAGCGCCTGGCTCAAGACCGCCTTGACCGATTCCGCCGTGAACGGCTTGGTGATCAAAAATGCCGGTTCAGGCGCGCGTCCCGTGAGGAAGCGCTCGGGAAAGGCCGTGATGAATATGACCGGCACTTCCTGCTCGCCGAGAATCTCATTGACCGCCTCAAGCCCGGAACTACCGTCGGCAAGCTGAATATCGGCGAGTATCACGCCAGGCCGGTCTTTGAACGCAGCGCGGACCGCCTCGGTATGGGTGCGCGCAATCGTCGTGACGTCATGGCCGAGTTGTTCGACGAGAGTGCGCAAATCGAGGGCGATCAGCGGTTCGTCTTCGATTATGAGAACGCTGGTGCGGATCTGTTCGGCAATTTCTCGCCCGGCGCGATCGATCAGCGCATTGGCCTCACGTTCGGAACAGCCGAGCGCCTGGCCGATCTGGGCCGGGGTAAAGGATTCCACGGCGCTGAGCAAAAATGCGAGCCTGGGTTCGACCCCGATCGCCCCAAGCCGTCTGCCCGCCGCCGCCTCATCGCCGAAGCTCGGCCGGTCGACCACATTATTGGTCGGAACGTCCCGCCATGTCCTTAAAAATAAACGATAAATCTCGGCTTTTGGATCCAGTTTGTCGCCCAGGACGCTCGGATCCGCGACGATCGCCTCCAGCGTGGTCGCGACATAGGCGTCGCCCGCCGACTGGGTTCCTGCAAGCGCCCGCGCAAAACGGCGCAAGAAGGGGATGTGCGGCGCAATCATGGCCGAATCCGCCATAGTGATCCTCCTGATGATCGGGCGTCCCCCGAATGAGGGGTTAACTCGTCAGTCCAAAATTTGTTCCGCCCGGCGGGAACGAAATTTGCGGGCGAACGTTACGACACGACGCCTGGGCTTTCGCTCGGCGCGTTGGCCCTCCGGCTCGAGACATTGACGTGGCAGAAGATAAGACTTCCGGTGTTCAAGATGAAGCCCCCCGCCAGAACCTGGCGAGCGAGGCTTCCACGCCGCCCGATCCCATCGACGCCAATGTCAAAGACCACATCAGCCGCCACCTGAAGCTTATGTACGACACGGTGGCGGGACAGCCGATTCCCGATCGGTTCCTCGAACTGCTCAATCAGCTTGACGGCAAGCTCGATGATGAGGACGCGTAGCGAATGACGGCTGACGCTGCGCTGGTGGACCGCGAACTCAAGCAGCGGATGGTTGAATCCATCCCGAGGCTCAGAGCCTTTGCGCTGTCCTTATGCGGGAACTCCGACCGCGCGGACGATCTCGTCCAGGAATGTCTGACGAAGGCGCTGCTCAATCTCCGCTCCTTCACCAGCGGGACAAACCTGTCGGCATGGTTGTTCACGATCCTGCGAAACACCTATTATTCGGAATTCCGCCGGCACCGGAGAGAAGTGCCCGACAGCGACGGCATTCATTACGCGACGCTGGTTTCACAGCCGACGCAAGACGACCATATGAACTTCCTCGATTTCAACAAGGCGATGCAGGAGCTGCCGCCCGATCAGCGCGAAGCGCTGATCCTCGTCGGCGCGGCCGGCTTCTCCTATGAGGAAGCGGCCGAGATCTGCAATTGCGCGATCGGCACGGTCAAGAGCCGCGTGTCTCGGGCGCGCTCTCAACTGGCGACGCGGCTGGGGGTCTGAGCGCGAGCTGGCGAGATCGTCCGCGTCGCCCGATCAGTCGACCCACACGCAGAAGGCGTCGATTGTGCCGCTTCACCCAACCCATCGTCGTAAAGCGCAGCATCTGACGGCGCCACAGGCGGCACGGCGCTGACACGCAAGGCCTGATCCGAATGTCAGCGGTGACCATGGAGGGCTTCGAGCGCGAGCCCGATCACGCCGAGCGTGAAGAGGATCGACACGACGAGGATGAACGCCCAGTCCGACGATCGCGGCGCCGCAGCGCGCGACACGAGAATGCGCGGCGTTTCCGCCTCCCGATAGGCGGGCGAGGGACGCGGCCGTCGTTGTTCGACGATTTTTTCCATATGCCGGCTCCACACCTCGACACGCTTCGATAAGGAAATGAGTTCGCGAGTGGAATCGTTCCCCATCGCGCGCCGATCGGCGCGCGCCTTTTGTGCAAAGGAACAAAATACGCCTCGAGGCATTGTCTCAGCAGCGTTTCTCGCGACTGAGGAACGGTCTCGCGCCGCGCTTGCGCCGCGCCAACAGGAGGTTTCGCGATGGATAAGGACAGAATTGCTGGCGCCGCCAAGGAAGCCAAGGGTTCGGTGAAAGAAGCGATCGGCAACGCGACTGGCGACGCCAAGCTTCAGAGCAGCGGCAAAATGGACAAGGTCGAAGGCAAGACCCAGAACGCAATCGGCGGCGCGAAAGACGCGGTGCGCGAAGCCGTCAAGCAAGCCGACAAGTAACGCCCTCGGCCATCCGCCGAGAATGGCCTGGAACAAAAAACGCTGCGGCCCGCAAGGGCCGCAGCGATCTTTTTGTGGGTTGCGAAGCGGCTTCGACGCCGCATCGTCAAGCGTCAGTCGATGACTTGAACGATCGCATGGGTGTGCGGATCGACGAGGACCACCTCATTGTCGACCACCGTGTAGCGATAGCCAGTGCGGCCATATTCGGGCGGAACGTCGTAATATTCGACCGCGTCGGGCGGAAGCACGACGCCGACCTGCACCGAACCGTCATAGGCGAAGGACTGCGGGTGTTCGCGCAAGATATATTCGTGGAAGCGCGGACGCTGGTCGATCCCGAGCAGGCCATTGACGCCGCCGGCGACGCCACCGACCACGCCGCCAACGACCGCCCCGACCGGACCAGCCGAGCGCGCGCCGGCATCGGCGCCGTCGGCCGCGCCACCCAACACGCCCTGTGCGTTGGCGAGGGTCGGCGCAAGCAGCACGATGGCCAAAGCCGCATATTTAAGAGTCGAGCTCTTCATGATGAACCTCCGTGTTCGATCTGTGGGAGTGGCGTCCGCCAGCACGGTGGACAGGGCCGACGCCGGGTCGATGTCCGGTGCGACAGGCGCCGCCGACATCGTTTGCGTATTGAAAACGCGCGATCGTCGGCAGGGTTCCGATTTGGATTGAACATCCGAGCCGAGCGCGTCGGCAAAATGCAATCGGGGCCGCCGGCTCCAGCAAGAGCAACGCGGCGGCCCCGAAGCGAAAACTTCGCGCGTCGCGCTATATGACGCCGAAGAGCGCAAGCACGATGAGGACGATCAGAACCGTGCCCAGACCGCCTGAGGGATAATAGCCCCAGCCCGCGCTATAGGGCCATGTCGGCAAGGCGCCGAGGAGCAGGATGACGACGAGGATTAGCAGAATAAGGCGCATTTCCGTGCTCCATTGGCGATAAAAGACAAATCGTCAACGCGTAAGACGATCCATCTGTTCCACGGCGCGCCGGCGAAAAATCTCGCTGAAAAATCTTGCCCGCTTCGCGCGCGCGACGCGCGCGCAGCAAGCTTGGAACCTGAAAGGGCCGACGCGCATTGTCAGGTTGGGCGGCGCTTCCGTCCAACCGAACAAAAGCTTGCAACCAAAAGCTTGACGTCGATCGAGCCGGGCCTCGATCCAAAACTGAGGGCGCGAGACAATGGACGAACTCCCTGCCGCTTGGGCGCTGCCTTGGTCTTCTCCCGTTCCCGCGCGAGCCGGAACGAATGGCGGAGCAGATCGGGGAAACGCTGCGAGCGTCGAGCAGGCCGGGTTCATGACGACCCTATCGCGCCTTGAGCGCAACCTCTTCGACGCCTTGGCCCGCCTGGCCGACGATCCGCGCAATCCCTTCCGCAACCCGGAGCCGACATTTCGCGCCGGAGACGCTCGCGAGCGCGTCTCCGTCTCCGCGCTCGAGGCTACGCTGGCAATCCCAATCGGGGCGGAACAATCCGCTGCAAGTCGCGATCCCGCTGTCGTCGAGTCAGGAGGACGCATGGGTCCGCGCATCGTCATTGTGTCCAACCGCGTCATCGTACCCGACTCGGGGCGAGCGCCAGCCGCGGGAGGCCTGGCGGTCGCGGTGAAGGCGGCGCTGAAAAATCGCAACGGCCTGTGGTTTGGCTGGAGCGGCAAAGTCAGCGAGGAGGCCGCCACCGAAGCACGCACGGTGGAGATCAACAACACGACCTATGTCCTGATCGACCTCGCCGACAATGATTTTCAGGAATATTACAACGGCCTCGCCAATCGCGTGCTCTGGCCGATCCTCCATTATCGCGTCGACCTGCAGGAATATTCGCGCACCGACGCCGGCGGCTACATGCGGGTGAACCGGATCTTCGCCGATAAATTGAGCGGGCTGCTGCGCGAGGACGACATCATCTGGGTTCACGACTACCACCTCATGCCGCTCGGGCGGGAGCTGCGCGCGCGCGGCCACGCCAATTCGATCGGCTTCTTCCTCCACATCCCCTGCGCGCCGCCCGACATCCTTCAGGCTTTGCCGTCGCATCGCGAGATTCTCGGCAGTCTCTCCTATTACGACCTCGTCGGCTTCCACACCGACAATGATCGCGACAATTTCGCGCAGTACCTGACGTCGAACGGCGCCAAGGCGGGGCGCGGCGACAGTTACGAAGTCGACGGCCGGCAGGTGCGGCTTGGCGTCTTCCCGGTCGGCATTGAAACGGCGGCCTATGCGCGTCTAGCGCGTCGCGCCGCACGCACGCCGCTGGCGATCCAGATCAAGGAAAGCTTAGGTGATTGCCGGCTCGTACTCGGCGTCGACCGGCTCGACTATTCCAAGGGAATTCCTCAGCGCCTGAAGGCCTACGAGCGATTCCTCGAGGCCAATCCGCAATGGCGCACGAAGGTGACCCTTCTACAGATCGCGCCCAAGAGCCGCGCCGACATCAAGGAATATGAGGAGATCGAAGCCGAGGTGACGACGCTGGTCAGCAAGATCAATGGCCGCTTCGGCGACGCGACTTGGACGCCGATTCGCTACGTCAACCGCTCCTATTCGCGAACCGCGCTCGCCGGCATGTATCGCAGCGCCGACGTCGTCATGGCGACGCCGCTGCGCGACGGGATGAATCTGGTCGCCAAGGAATTTCTCGCCGCCCAGGATCCCAATGATCCAGGTGTTCTCCTGCTGTCGCAATTTGCCGGCGCGGCGCGGAACCTCGAGCAGGCTCTGATCGTCAATCCGCATGAGACCGAGGGCATGGCGGCGGCGCTGAAACGCGCGCTGGAAATGCCGATCGAAGAGCGCCGGGAGCGCCACGCGCCGATGCTCGCCTATCTGATGGAGAATGACATCAGGCATTGGGCCGACACGTATCTCGCGGCCCTCACCGACAGTTGGCCCCGGCTGAGCATTCTGGATGGTCTGCGTGCGTTTTTTGCGCCACCCTCGCCCGAGGCGCGATCCGACATCGAGCGATGATCGGCGGTAGGCTTCAAGGCGCTTCGGAAAGCGCCGCGCAGCGCGCGGCTACAACGCCGGCGGTGAGCCAAATCGATCCTGTGGGCTGCGATGGCTCTAGAGACCCTGGCCGGCGTGATTGATGTGGCCCGTTCCGACATCGCGCAGCATTTCGACGACGTCACGCGAAACGACGATCGGCGAACAGGCGCGGTCGCCGTCGATGAAAAACACCAGACCGAAATCGGCGCCCCCCATTTGCGCCAGCGCGGCGCGGTCGCCGACCGGCAGCGTCGTGGGCGAGGTGGGGTCGGCGGCATAGACGCCACGCAGGAACTGCCATTGCGCCGGCGCGAGCTCGACCCAGCGGCCGCCGTGGTCGGCGATGATGTGCTTGGGAACATCGACCTTCGCGCATTCGAGGGATCCGGCAAGCGCCGAAGACGGCAGGAGCGCGGGCAAAAGCGCCATGATGAGGCCCGAAAGGGCGGCGGTCTTCGTCATCGCATTCTCCTCTCCGCCTCGCCGGCGGCTCGCCAAGGTTTGGCCACTTTCACTCTCGGTAAGCCGCGTGGGTCCGATTGAGTTCCAGTCGTTTTGGTGTCGCCCGCGAAACAGCGCCATTTTTTAATCTTCATTGGCGGTGGCGGTCGCGGGCCGGCGTCGGCCCGCGCGGCGGGAACTGAAGCCCCTGTTGCGGAGCGACAATTTCGGCTCGCGCTGGAACCTTTCGCGCCTTTCAGCGTTACGCCTGTGGCGCGATGCGCGGAAAGCCGCTGGCAATCCGCGGATTTCGCCAGCCCGGAAATTGCGGACACGGGCCGAAAGGACTGGATTTTGGGTAAGGCTGCCTCGGTTGCGCGGCGGGGGCCTGTCCGAGCGAAGGGCGAATGGCGTATGGCGCCGCCTGGAAGCAGGCGGAGGCGCCGGGGCGACATGCGCCCAAGACGGCGGAACGACCGGCAATGTCCGATGGGTTCGCCTGGCGCGAGAGGATGATGGATCAGCGGCGCAAAGATGTCTCCGACTTTGCGCGCCTCCGGCTCGGCGGCCAGACCCGTCGGCCGTCGCCGTCTTGGCGCACGACTCGCTCGCTCAATTGGCGCCTCGCCGCCGCGGCCCTCGCAGTTGCTCTGCCGCTGATCGCCGCGATGGCGCTGATGCTCGGCTGTATCGTCGGCATGTCCCACGGCGCCGATGGGTTCACGACCGCCTGGGGCGCGCCCCGTCTCATGATGATTGTGACGGCCGGCGCATTGGTCATGAGCCTAGCCTTGTCGATCTTCATCGGTCGACGCCTCGCAGGGCAGGTCCGGACGTTGCAGGCCGAAGCTGAGCATGTTTTCAGCGCCGCCCCCGTCGCGCCGACGCCCAGTGGCGTGCGCGAATTCGACAAATTGTCGCAGGCGCTCGCCGGGGTCTCGAAATTATTGGGTGAGCGGGCGATCCGGCAGAAGCGCGTCGAAGGGGATCTGAAGTCGAGCGAAGAGCGCTTCCGTCTGCTCGCCGACAGCTTGCCGCAACTTGTCTGGACCGCCGGGCCCGATGGCCGCATCGACTATACGAATGCGCGGCGCGAGCGCTACGGAACCGGCGCGCTCAGCCGGGTGGATTGGGCGTCCTTCATCCATCCCGAAGACCGGCGCGCCACCGCCGAGGCATGGCTGGAGGCGAGCGAGGCCGGCACGCCCTATCAGATGGAACACCGCCTCATGGCGATCGGCGACGGCTACAGGTGGCATCTCAGCCGCGCGGCGCCGCTGTCTGACGCCGACGGGACGATCGTCAAATGGTACGGGACGACCACCGACATTCACGACCAGAAGCTGCGCGAAGAAAACGTCAAGTTCCTGATGACCGAGGTCAATCACCGGTCGCGCAATCTATTGGCCGTCGCGCTGGCGATCGCCCGGCGAACTCTGACCTCCACAAAGACCGCGCGCCAATTCGAGGAAAAATTCTCGGAGCGACTGCTGGGCTTGCTCGCCAGTCAGGACCTGCTGATCGGTCAGAACTGGCGCGGCGTTCCACTCGAAGCGCTGGTGCTGGCGCAGGTAACCCTTCCGGCTGCGGATCGCAAAAAGCGTTTCGCGCTCACCGGGCCGACGGTGCTCTTGAGTCCGACATCGGCGCAAACGCTCGGCCTGGCGTTGCGCGAACTCTTCAACAACGCCGTCGCCTATGGCGCCTTCTCAAATGACGGCGGCAAGGTCGAGGTCGATTGGCGAATCGACGAGGATATCGACGAACCCTCTCTGGATATGACCTGGCGCGAACGCGGCGGTCCGCCGGTCGATCCTCAATCCATTCGTGGATTCGGCAGCGTGCTGATCGAGGGCATGGTCGCCGAAGGTCTGCATGCTTCTGCGAATCTGGAGTTCGATCCCGCAGGCGCGGTTTGGCGGTTGCGCGCGCCGGTGAACGAGATCGTGACCCGCTGGGATTCCCGCGCCGCCGCGACGGGGTGACGTGCGCGCACCCGGCGCCGCGCGCATCGGCCCTCGCTTCGCTCTCCTTAACGCCTCCTCGCCGGCCCGTTTTCTTGCATTATGCGCGGCCGTCCCGGCGCGCGACGGTTGCGGCGGCGCGCCTGAAGATGCGGTGTGGGGAATGCAGTTGGGCGACAAGACCATGCGCGGGCGATCGAAGGCCGACGCTAAAGCGGCGCCTGTCGACGACGACGCGCCGGCGGCGACCGGCGGCGTGGAGGACGCCATCGCTCGTCAATTAAAGGCGATGTATGACGAGGCGCTCGCCCAGCCCATCCCGAAGCGACTTCTGAAGCTGCTCAATCGACTCGATGGCGATCGAGAAGAGTCATGATCCTGATCAACGCCAGACTCTAGCCTTCTCGCGGCGCGGTGACGACGAATTCGACGCCCGGCCTGTGCTCGAGGATCGTCAGGACGCCTTTAATCTGCTCGACCAGCGCACTGACGATCCGCATGCCCAGTCCCCTGGTCCTGCCAAGTTGAAAGCCCGCTGGCAATCCGTCGCCCTCGTCGCGCACCGAGATCAGGATTTCGTTCTCGTCGGCGCTGGCGACACGAACCCGGACTGGCCCGGCCTCCGCGCCAGGATGGGCGTGTTTGACCGCATTGGCGATCAATTCATTGACGATCAGCGCCGCTGAAATCGCCCGGTCGGTCGAGAACACGATCCGCGGCTCCGCTTCGACCTGAATGTCGCATCCGGCAAAACTTCCGTCCAAATCGCGACAGATGGCTTCGATGTAGCGCCCGACATCGAGCCATTCGACTTCCGGCGTTTGGAACAATTGATCATGCGCCCTGGCGACGGCGCCGACGCGGCGGGCCGCCTCCTCAAGCTCGGCTTTAAAACCCGCATCCTCAAGCCCACGCGCCTGCAGCCGCAGCAGGCCGGCGACGATCCCCAGGCTGTTCTTCACCCGGTGATTCATTTCCTTGATCAGGAACTGATGACGCTCCAGCGCGGCTTCAAGATTCAACTCGCGTTGTCTTCGCTCAAGCGCCATGCCGAGAAGATTGGCGGCGCTCTGCAGAAACGCCACGTCGTGCTCGACAAAGCGCTCGTCGGTCGCGCTATCGACCTCGAGCACGCCATAGGGCCGTCCCTCGCCCTGCAGGATCACGTTCATGGCGCGATGGACGCCATGGCGCCGCAGGATGTCGGGGGTCCGAAAGCGCTGCTCGTCCTGGAGACGGTTGGAGATCACCGGCTTGCCGGTCTGCAGCGCGAATCCGGCGGGCGATCCAAGATCGGCGTCGATCGTCGCGACGCCCACGATCCCCGGCTCCCAGCCGACGCCGGCGCGAACAAGAAGACGATTCTCCGCCGGCTGATATTCAAGCACCTTGGAGAACTCGGTGCGCAGCCCCTCGGCGGAGAGGCGCGCGGTGTCGGCGAGAAGCTGCTCAAAGCCCGCGCCCTGCAGGGCGCTCATGCTCAGCTCGGCGAGGATTTCGTGCTGACGAATCTGCTGCCGCGAGGCGCGGGTCAGGTTCGGATCGCCGCGTTCAGGGCTCTCCTCTCCCTGAGGACGCGTATCGTCAGGATTGGTCATTGGCTGAGACTTTTGCTGGATCGTTGCGCGCGATCGCCGACCGTCAGTTCTGACCGTCGATGGCCCGCACGCTACGCGCCGGCCAGGCGAGCGCGCCCGGCAGTTCCTGCGTGACGCTGGCGACAAGTTCGGGCGCCGGGGCGCTGGTCCATTGCGATCGAATCGTTGGCGACAAGGCCATGCCGACGCCAACGAGATAGATGATAACCGCCAAAGCGAGCAATGTGCGCATAGGACAATCTCCTCTTGACGAGGACGCAAACCGATCTGTTCACGTCAGCGGGACATGTCGCCAACCGTCCCGCGCCGATGACGAATGCAGGGAGGGTCAATGCATCGTCGCTGCCGCGCCGGGGGAAAGCGCGCGGGCGCGGGACGGTTAGCAACTTCCGAAATCGATAGCTTTGGCGCTGATCCGCCGCCTAATCACATCGATAAAACCGCCAGAGGTCGAAAATGGTTCCCGCGGCGACGTTGAGGCGGCGGCGGCTAGATCGACCGGGAACGCCTCTCGCCGCGGTTAGCCGACAGCGTCGGCGTGCGCCATTGTCGCGTCGGACGCCGCTGCACGGCGAAGGATCTGCTGAACGAGACGCAGCTTCTCGATCGTCGCCGGCGTCAGCACGAATGGATAGGGATCGTGAAGTCCCATCGAGCGGTTGAGCTCGTTGAGCGACTCGGCAAGCGGGAACCACTGGCTCAGGACCGCGTCGAAATCGCTCTCCCGATAGGGATCGTCCACCGGCTTGGCGCGCTCTGGCGCCCCAAGCGGCGAACTGATGAACGTGTCGAGCGTCGAGACGATATGGAGATAATGGGCGGCGCATTCCGCCCAGTCCTCCCAGGGGTGCGACGCGGCATAATCGGAGACGAATTGCGTGCGCCACTCGGGCGGACGCGCATAGTGATCGCGCAAGGCTTGGGCGTAATCACGCCGCTCGTCGCCGAAGACGGCGCGGAAACGCTCAAGCTCTTCGCCAGAGACGACGAAACGCTGCCAGAGATAGTGGCCGCACTCATGGCGAAAATGACCGACCAGGGTGCGATAGGGCTCGTGCAGATCGGTTCTGATTTGCTCGCGGCGCGCGTCATCCGCCTCGGCGAGATTGATTGTGATCAAGCCGCCGTCGTGGCCCGTGACGACATTGCCGTCGGCGGCAGCGAGAAAATCGAAGGCGAGGCCCAGTTCCAAGCCGTCCCCGCGCGCCGGCGTCGTAAGCCCCAAACGTCCGAGATCGTAAAGCACCCGACGCTTGGCGAACTCGAGACGCCGCCACAGTTCGACATTGGCCTCGTCGTTCAGCCGCGGAATCGTTCGATCGAGGCGGCACGATTGACAGAACGCGTCCTCCGCATTGGCCTTGCGCCAATTGCAGACATTGAGGTTGCGATTGCCGCAGGCGAGGACGGATTCCTCCCCGTCGAGCCGTTCGAATCCTTGCGTACGCGGATCGAAGGCCAGCGAAGAGCTGCACGTCTCGCAGACGAAATTCTCAAAATAGAGACGCGTGTCGCAGGTCGGACAGGTGAATTTGCGCATGAGGCTCGCTGTAATGACATTCGCCGATGCGTGACGCGCAGCGGGCATTGCGGCTTAAAAATATCATGGCTGACGGCTCGACGCTCTAACTCCTCGGGCCGTTCCACCGCCCCTGATACCGGAAAGTGGGGGCGGACTTAAGCTGATCGACCGACGTGTCCATGCTGGCGCGCCAGGTCTTGGCGGCGGCGTCGTAGTCGAAGCTCACCGATGCGGTGTCGACAACAACAAAGCGGGCGCCGACGCCGAGAAAGCCGCCGACCGCCACCACATAGCCCTTCACCGCCTTGGAGCCGTCGAAGGCGATGTCCTGAATCTTGCCGATGTCGTGACCGGCGTCGTCGCGAATATCGAGCCCGACGAGATTCGAACTCAGCATATCGGAAGCCTGCAGGCTAACGAATTGCGGGGCCGTCGCGGCAAGCGCTGCGCCGCCCAGGAATGCGACGCTCAAAGCCGCCATCAGCGATCCGCGCATGTCAGCCTCCCTGGCGCCCAGCGATCGGGGAATCGACCCGACGCTAAACGCCAATTCGCCGAAAACGATCCATCCCACGGCTGGAGAATGCGCTTCGCGCGCCGGGGAGGCCCAAGATGGGAACCGCTCGCGCCGCTCGCCGTTGTAACGGCAAACCGGACGGCGCAGGGAGATTTGGGATGGATTTCATCAGAGAGGCCTCCCCCCTTATCGCGGGGCGGAAAATCGCCGGCACCGCGGTCTATGACGCGGGAGGCGACGAGATCGGCGTGATTTATGACGTGGTGATCGACAAGCGGACGGGAAAGCTGATTTACGCCGTGGTGTCGCTCGGCGGCTTCTTAGGCATCGGCAAGAGGCTCTATCCACTTCCATGGTCCGCTCTGACCTATGGATCGGCGCTCGGCGGCTATGAGGTGCATCTGTCGAAGGCCGAACTGGAAGAGGCGCCGGGCTTCGCGCCGGAACAACTTCCCGATTTCCCCGACAGCGACGAGGAAGCGAAACTGCATCGCTATTACCACGTCGAACCCTATTGGACGCACTGATGGCCGACGTCCGCCTCCGGCTCGACGAATATCATTCGCGTTGTTCGGCGAGCGCGGCGAGATAGGCGCCGTAGCTGCTCTTCGACAACCGCGCGGCGGCGCGCCTGACCTCCTCGATATCGATCCAGCCTCTTGCGAAAGCGATCTCCTCCAGACAGGCGATCTGCTGCCCCTGGCGCTGTTCGACCGCGTGAACATATTGCGCGGCCTGCAACAGGGCGGCCGGCGTGCCGGTGTCGAGCCAGGCGAAGCCGCGACCAAGACGGCGGACGGCAAGCGCGCCGCGCTCCAGATAGGCTTTGTTGAGATCGGTGATTTCATATTCGCCGCGCGCCGATTTCTTGAGTCGTGCGGCGATCGCCGGCGCCTCGCGATCATAAAAATAGAGTCCCGTGACCGCCCAGTGCGATTTTGGCGCGACCGGCTTCTCCTCAATCGACAAGGGCTCGCCATCGGCGCCAAATTCAACGATGCCGTAGCGCTCGGGGTCGCTGACGCGATAGGCGAACACCGTTGCGCCTTCCTTGAGCCCGACGGCTTCGCCGAGGATCTCGGTGAGGCCGTGGCCGTAGAAAATATTGTCGCCGAGAACCAGAGCCGACGGCGAGCCTTCGACGAAGGACGCGCCGATCACATAGGCTTGAGCGAGCCCCTCGGGGCGCGGCTGCTCGGCGTAAGCGAGTCTCAGACCCCATTGCGCGCCCGAACCGAGTACGCGCCTGAAGCGCGGCAGATCGTCCGGCGTCGAAATCAGGAGGATGTCGCGGATCCCCGCCAGCATCAGCGTGCTTAGCGGGTAATAAATCAGCGGTTTGTCGTAGACCGGCAACAGCTGCTTGGATGCGCCCAGTGTCATCGGATGCAGGCGCGTGCCGCTGCCGCCCGCCAATATGATGCCGCGCATCGGCGCGCCCCTTCTAGTCTTCCGCGAGCGAGCGCTCGACACAAACCGGGAGGGACTGTGTCCATTCCGGCAGCGAAAATCCATAGGCCGCGGCGAACTTCGAAGTATTGAGCCGCGAATTGCGCGGGCGCGGCGCGGCGGTCGGATATTCGGCGCTCGCGATGCGCTTCACCTTCACTGGCCGACGGCCAAGCCGGGCGGCGGCTGCGAATGTCGCCTCGGCGACATCCGCCCAGCTCGCTTCGCCGGTTCCGGCGAGATGGAAAAGGCCGTCGAGTTGCGGCGACGCGTCCTCGACGAGACGGCGCGCGACAATCAGCAAGGCGTCGGCAAGATCGAGCGCGCTGGTCGGATTGCCGCGCTGATCGTCGACGACGGCGATTTCGTCGCGCGTCTCGGCAAGGCGGAGCATCGTGCGCATGAAATTGGCGCCGAACGGACTATAGACCCATGCGGTGCGCAAGATGACGCAGCGGGGATGGGTCGCCGCGACGCGACCTTCGCCCGCCGCCTTCGATCGCCCATAGGCAGTCGCCGGCGCGATTATGTCGTCCTCGCGATAAGGACGGTCGAGCCTGCCGTTGAAGACATAGTCGGTCGAAAGGTGCAGGAGCGGAACGCCAAGCTTGGCCGCCGCTTCGGCGACGTAAGCCGCGCCATCGGCGTTGACCCGCATCGCCGCATCGGGCTCCGCCTCGGCCCGATCGACCGCGGTATAGGCGGCGGCGTTGACGACCGCGTCGCAGACGAGGCCGTCAAAGGCGCGCATGACCTCGGCGCGGTCAGCGATGTCGACCTCCGGCCGACCGATTGCGACGATCTCAACGCCGCGCGGCGCGCGCTGGCGCAGCGCGCTCGCTACCTGTCCATGTTTGCCGGTCACGACGATGCGCATGGGTCCGTCACGGAAACAGCTCGGCAAGGTCGCGCAGACGCGGCCAATTGCGATCTTTTTCGGAGAGCACCGCTTGCGCGGGCCGGATCGGCCAGGCGATCGCCAGATCGGGATCGTCCCAGGCGAGGCCACGATCATGCGCGGGCGAATGGAAATCGGAGACTTTGTAAAGCACCTCGGCGTTCTCGCTCAGCGTGCAAAAGCCATGCGCGAATCCGACCGGCGCGAGCAACTGCGTCCAGTTCTCATCCGACAGTTCGATCGCCACATGTCGGCCAAAACTTGGCGACGAACGGCGCAGATCGACGGCCACATCGAGAACGCGACCGCGCGTGACGCGCACCAGCTTGATTTGCGCATGCGGCGCGAGCTGAAAATGCAAGCCGCGGATCGTTCCCGCAGTGAGCGAGAGGGAATGATTGTCCTGCACGAAATGATGAGGCAAGCCGGCCGCGCGCCAGGCCGCCTCATTATAGACCTCGGAAAAAAATCCGCGCGGATCGTCGAATCGCTTGGGCGTGACGATCTTCACATCCGCCAGCGCAGTGTTTTCAACCCTCACGACCGAAATCCCTGGTTTCCGCCCCTCACGCGTCCGCCCCTAGCGGCTTGCCGCGATATTTGCCCGAGCGAATGGCGCCCCACCAGTCGGGATTGTCGAGATACCAGCGCACCGTCTTTTCCAAACCCGTTTCGAAAGTCTCCTGCGCCCTCCAGCCCAGCTCGCGTTCGATCTTCGTTGCGTCGATTGCGTAGCGCAGATCGTGGCCGGGCCGGTCGGCGACGAATTCGATCTGCGCGCGATAGGAGCCGCGCGGCTTGGGACGAATGGCGTCGAGGATGTCGCAGATCGCATGGACGACATCGAGATTGCGCCGCTCGCATCTCGCGCCGACATTGTAGGTCTCGCCGGCTTCGCCCCGCCGCGCCGTGAGCAGCAGCGCCGCCGCGTGGTCTTCGACATAGAGCCAGTCGCGAATGTTCTCGCCGCGTCCGTAAACCGGCAGCGGCCGGCCTTCCACCGCGTTCAGGATCGTTAGCGGAATCAGCTTTTCGGGAAAATGATAGGGCCCGTAATTGTTCGAGCAATTGGTGAGGATCGTCGGCAGCCCATAGGTGCGCCGCCAGGCGCGCGCCAGATGATCGGCGCTCGCCTTCGAGGCGGAATAGGGCGAATTGGGCCGGTAGGGACTGTTCTCGTCGAACAAGCCTTCGGCGCCCAGCGAGCCAAACACCTCGTCGGTGGAAACCTGCAGGAAGCGGAAACGCGCGCTCGCCTCGCCCCTGAGCCCGCGCCAATAGGCGAGCGCCTCCGACAGCATGACGAAACTTCCCACGACATTGGTCTCGATAAAGGCCGCCGGGGCTTCGATCGAGCGATCGACATGGCTCTCCGCCGCAAGATGCAGCACGGCGTCAGGGCGGATTTGCTCGAAGGCCGCCTTGACCGCCGCCCGGTCGCAGATGTCGGCCTGGATGAATTTGTAGCCTGGGCTGTGGGCCACAGGCGCCAGCGAGGCCAGATTGCCGGCATAGGTGAGCTTGTCGAGCACCAGCGCTTCGTCGCCCTCGGCAATCGCACGACGAACGAGGGCCGACCCGATGAACCCAGCGCCGCCGGTGACCAACAAACGCATCGCGACCCTTCGCCCGCTGCTGGCGCGACTGCGCCCGTGGCGGGGCTATAATACGACATGGGATTAGGACGAAGCCCAAAGCGATCGGCGTCCAGGCGGAACCGGAGCAGCAGCGCGGCCCTCCGTGGCCGCGGGCGCGGAGGCCCGCGTCACTGGCGCAAAACAGACGCATTGCGCGATCGGTGCTCGGCTGAGGAAGCTCAGCCTGGCCTCGTCAAAGCTTCACTTGAATGAATAGACGACGCCGAGGCGAAGGAGGTTGTAAGCGTCGCGCCTGACCGTCGCGAAGCCGCCGCCTGCAATGCCGGAATAGGGCATGCCCGCAGCGTTGGTCGGGTCATTCTTGCCAAAATCCATATACAAATATTCGGCCCGCACGGACCAGTTGTTGGTCACGGCGTATTCGACGCCAGCCCCGAGCGTGTAACCGGTGGCCACTCCCGAAAAGCTGTAGGGAGATCCAAGCAACGCCGGCCCGTTCACGTTGCTGTGGAGATTGCCGTAAGCGAGGCCGCCGTCGACGTAAAACAGGGCGCGATTGTAGGCATATCCCAGGCGCGATCGGAGGGCGCCGAAGTCATTGAGGGAAGATTTGAAATTGTCGCCGAAAAGCTGATCGTGGACCGTGGCTCCGATCTGCGCGCCGTTGAATTCGGTTTCTATGCCCAGGACATAGTTTGACGACTGCATGTTGTAGCCGGCGATTGCGCCCACGGCGCCGCCCTGCGACCAAAGGCCGGTCGGCGAGTCAGTCGAGAGCGCCAATTGGTCGTGGAAGCCGCTCCAAGCGTAGCCCAGCGTCGCCCCGACATAGGGCCCTGACCAGTTGAGCGGCTGGGCAAAATTCGTGGGGTCAAGCATGCCCTTGAGATAGTCGTCGGCATGCGCGGCTCCGCCGAGAGCGCAAAGGACCGCCAACCCACTCAAACTGGTTTTCAAGCCAGTCATTATCCCGCCCCGCCGAAGCGTCCTTGCCGTCACAGCCTGCCGTCCAATGGCCTCGGACGGTATAAGCCTACACTGCGAAAGTTTAGGTAAACGTAAATCTTTTTTGCCGATCGGCAAAGTCCGCCTCAAGGGCCGCAGGAACCTTGGCCGCCTCGGATTTACCTTTAATAATCGTAAATATGATTCGCCGAATCTCAGGATTGGGCGGCGGCTAGGCGCGGCCGGACTCATTCGCCGGCTTTGGGTCAATGATAAAGCCGTCGTAGTCGCCGTGGGGTCCAAGGCGCCTGGCGAGCGCCGCCCTCAAGACGGCGAGTTCCGCGACCTGGTCTGGACGAAGATCGGTGACGACGCGAAGCACACGGCGACCGCCCGCTTCCAGCCGGAGTTCGCCGGCGGCGGCATGCGGCAAGTTTACGTCGAGCGTCTTATGCGTTGGCATCGCTTTCCCTCACGCGAACGCTAGCAGAATTTTCGCCGCCATGCGACCTGTGCCCCGGCAGTGTCGCTTTGTTGTGCGAGCGGTCGGTCGCACGGAATCTTCCAGCGATGGCCAGTCGGTCCACCGAAGGTCTGAAAATGCATATGCTGCCATGAGGGGCTACATTGCTATTGCGGCCGCGGCGCTCGCGGGCGGCGTTCTGGCGGCAAGTTCGGTCGGCGCCGCGGCGCAGACCGAAGCGAGCGCGGGCGAGACGCAAAAATTCGACTGTTACGCGGCGACGCCGCGCTCGGCCTGGTACGACTCGGGCGACTACGCGCAGGCGTTCGCCGAGATAGAGCCAATGGCGCGCACGGGCTGCGCATCGGCCGAACATCTCCTCGCCGTCATGTACGCAAAAGGCCAAGGCGTTCGCCAAGACCCGGTCAGCGCCTATGCCTGGCTACTGGCAAGCTTCAGCATGGGCGCCACGCCTTTCGGCGGCCCGCAGCCAACGGCGCTCGGCGACGACCCGAATGAATTCGAAATCGTCCAATATGGCGCGCGTCTGAGCAACGACGAGATCGCTGAGGCCGAACGCATGGTCTCACGTCTGGTCAGTCCTCACGCCATCGCCGCCAATGGCGCCGTCGGACCGACCGGCATCCATGACGCGATTGAGGAGCTGCGTCAGCGCGGCGCCAACTACCGGCTGAATGGACGAGTGGCGAGGCTGGCGTCGGACAATCCTGCCGCGTCGCGGCTTGGCGCGCAGGGGACGGTCCTGGCGCAGCTTGTCACCGCCGAAAACAGCAATGCCGCCCCGCATCAACTCTTGTTCATCGAGGCAAAAATCAGGGATCAGCGTGATCGCGCCGACGCCGCTCAGGATTTGCAGCGCGAACTCGACCTTGCCGCGAGCGAAGGCGAGCGATTTCAGAATCTGGCGCTCGGGACGGAAGTGAGGATTGTGCGCTTCGGGGTCAACGCCGGTTTCGCTTCGCAAGTCGAACCGTTCCCGGCGGAGACCTCGGGGCAAAAATACTGGGTCGACAATTGCCTGCTCAAAATGAAAGATCCGCGCGACGAAACGCTCCTGCGCGCGGCGCGCAGCGATCAGTGCGAGCGCCGTAGCGACTAGGGCGGGCGACTAGGGCTCCGGGCTGTCGGACGCGCCCATCACATAGAGTTCCTGCTGCGCCGCCTCAACGCCCTGTTCGGCCGCGCGCTGCATCCATGCGACGGCTTCGGCCGGGTTTGGTTCGCCGACGACCCCCGCCGCAAGATAGCGCCCAAGCATGAGTTGCGCGTGCGCATTGCCCAACTTGGCCGCCTCCCGGAACCAGCGCTGAGCGACGGAGCGATCCTCGGGGATGCCATGACCGCCATCGTGAATTGCGCCCAGCGCGAACATCGCACCGCTGTGGCCGCGCGCCGTGGCCCGTTGGAAAAGCCTGACGGCGCCAGCGACGTCGCGCTCGCCGCCCCGCCCGTTCAACATCATTTCGGCGAGAGCGACCTGCGCATCAATCACCCCGGCGTCGGCGGCGCGGGCGAACATGGCGCGCGCCGTCTCCAGGTTCTGAGTCTCTCCGCGCCCTTCGGCGAGCATCCGCGCATGAAGATATTGGGCGCTGGGGACCTCAGCGGCCGCAACGCGCAGCCATTTGGCTGCGTCGCGCTCGTCGCCGCCCTTGGCGAGCCAAAGACCAAGATTGTGGGCGGCGATGCGATCGCCGGCGGAGGCGGCGGCTTCGAACCAGGCTGCAACCGTCGCACCTTCTTCGGCGCGAATGGCGCCGCGCAGCAAAAGATTGGCGATGCCGACCTGAGACTCCTGGTCGCCGCCCTCTGCGGCGATGCGCAGCCATTGCGCGGCGCTCTCTTCGTCCTGAGGAATGCCGGCGCCGGTCAGATACAAGGACCCCAGCGAACGAGCGGCGACCTTGTGACCGGCCTCCGCGGCGCGGCGATACCAGATTGCGGCTTCGATGAAATTGGGGGGACGCTCGTTGCTGCTCCTTGCATTGAGGTCGCCTACCCGCACCGCCGCCTCGATGTCGCCAGCGAGCGCCGCGCGGCGCAACCAGGACTCGGCTTCGTCGAGATTCTGCGTGACGCAATAGCCGTTCATCAGCGCTTCGCCCCACCGCGCCTGCGCCGCGGGCAGCCCCTTCTCCGCCGCCTGACGAAACAATTGAACCGCCAGCGGCGGATTGGCGTCGACCCCCGCGCCCTGCTCGATCAGGACTGCGAGGAGATAGATTGCGGTCGGCAACTCAGCCAAGGCCGCGCGTCGCAGATAGTCGACGACTTCCCGCCGGCTAGCCTCGTCGCCGCCGCGCGCGGCAAGGGACACGGCATAGCCAAGACAGCCCTCCGCGCAGCCGGCGTCCGCCGATTGACGATAGAGCGCGTGCGCCGCCTCCGGATCGCGCAGCCGCTCAGGACCTCGCGCCAGCACATAGGCGAGCGCCGCCTGCCCTCGGGGCGAACCCATGTCTGCGGCGCGCTTCGCCCATTTGAGCGCCGAATCAAAGTCGGGCCCGTCCGGCTCGCTCGTCTTGAACAGGCCTGCGGTTCCGCCGCCGGAGAGATGAACAATGCCGTGACTGCACAAGCCGGCCAGCAAGGTCTGCGATTCGACACTGCCATGTTCGGCCGCACGCTCCAGCCAGCGGGCGCCCTCCGGTCGGCTTGCCGGGACGCCGAGGCCGGCGAAATAGCAGAGCGCAACCTGATGCTCGGCTTCCGCCACGCCGGCCTGCGCCGCACGGGCGTAATAGGTGAAAGCTTCGGCGTCCCGGCCGAGTTCACGCAGGCGCGCGGCGCGGCGCAGCGCGGAGGTCGGCGAAACGAGGGAGAGGAGTTTATCGACCGCTTGCATGGATGATTGGCGGGAGCGCGATCACGGCTCGCGCATGCCCTCCTTGACGATCGGCACGACCCTGCCGAGCAGATAAGCGAGAACCGTGCGCTTTCCGACCCGAATGTCGGCGGTGACGGGCATGCCGGGAATCAGCTGGAATCCCGACGGCGTGTCGCGCAGCGCCACGCGATCGATTGAAACGCGAGCGCGATAAAAGGGCTGCGTCGACGCCTGGACCGGCATGGCGCCCGACGGATTGCGCACTTCGTCCTGCGCCGTGAAACTGCTGGGGCTGACAATGCGCACGGCGCCGCTCGCCATGCCATATTGGGTGTAGGGAAGCGTATCGAACTTGATCGCGACCGGGTCGCCGGCATGAACGAAGCCGTTTTCGTCGCCGGGAATATTGGCCTCGACTTCGAGCGCCACGTCGATCGGCACCAGAGTTATGAAGGGCTGTCCCGACTGCAGCACCGAACCGACCGAGACCTTCGCCAAAGACTGGACAATTGCGTCCTTGTCGGCGCGAATTTCGACCAGCTGGCGGCGCAACTGGGCTTTGTTGAGCTGCTCGCGCGCCTCGGAGAGCTTGCTGTTGGTCTCCGATAGTTTCTGGCCGACGTCGGCCGACCAGGTTTGTCCGAAGCTGTCGCGTTCGGCCTGCAGAGCCGCCAGGTCGCGCTCCGCCGATTGAACCGTCTGTTCCGCGCTGTCGCGCGCGCGCTGCATCTCGGCGCGCGCGTCGGACGCCGCCAGCGTGTTGAGGCGACTGCCAAGTTCGCGCGCTTCGAGCTCTTTGCGAATTTCCTCGACGCGGCCCGCCACTTCGGCGCGCGTGCTGTAACCGGAACTGTCCGATTTGGCGCGCGTGACGACCGAAGTCAGTTCGTCGATCTTATCCTTGTAGTTCTCAATTCTGAGGTCGAATTCGGCCCGTCGATGATTGAAGATCGAAAGTTGAAGCATCCAGTCGGGTTGATCGCCTGAATAGGCGAACGTCTGTCCGCCCGCCTCGGCCTGAAGCCGCGCCGCCTCGGCGCTGAGGCTCGAGATCTGCGTGGTCAGCGCCTGGAGATCGGCCGCAGCGAAAGTCGGGTCGAGCCTGGCCAGAATGTCGCCCGCGTGAACCTGCTGCCCTTCGCTAACTTCGATCGATCGAACGATCGCCGTTTCGAGTGGTTGCACCAATATCGTCGGCGATTGCGAAACGACGATCCCCTTCGCCGTCACGACCTGATCAACCGACATCACTCCGGCGATCACGATTAGCACAGCGGTCATGCTGGAAATCACCCATGCGACGCCGCGCGCCGAGCGCGGAACGGGCGCATTGACGATCGCCGCCGACGGTCTCTGAAACTCCAGGATCACCGGCAAAGTCGGGTCGATGCGGCTGACGGAAGACGGACCGCCTACTAGAACCCTGCGGGGCGCCAACGACCGGCTCTTCGCCGGCGCTGTGACCGCCGCGCTTCCAGTGGGAGGCATGCTTTCGCCCACCGAGAATTTGGTCTCGATCCTTTGAATTGCCGCTTCGAGCGCCGCCGTCTCCTCCGCCACGCCGCTCGGCGAGGCCGGCGAAATCGAGCCGCGCAAATGCGCAGCCAGCGCGGTGCGAGCGCGGTCGTAGACGGACTCGCGCGCCTCCCGGGAAGGATTGGCGAGACTGCCAATCACCCTTTCCAGCAAGGCGCCGTAATCATTCGGCGCATCGTCCTGCCGCGTCGCGGATTGCATCCCTCGCCTTTTTCAGTCTTCGCGCCTGAGCGGCCGCGGCTCGGCGCCCAAGTGCATTACGTAACCGGGACGATCTTCGGTCCGCCGCCGGCGGCGCGACCCGATTGCCCTTCGAGGTGGCGATTCTGCTGAATCCACAGCTGGCGGTAAATCTGGCATCGCTCGACCAGCGCGGCGTGCGGCGCAAGATCGGCGATCTTGCCCTGTTCCATAACCAGGATCTGGTCACAGTCCGTCAGCGACGACAATCTGTGCGAGACGATCACCATCGTGCGCCCGTGCGCGATTCGCTGCAGATTGGCGTTGACGACGCTTTCGCTTTCCGGATCGAGCGCGCTGGTCGCCTCGTCGAGAATCAGGATGCGCGGGTTGTGGATCAGCGCGCGGGCGATCGCCAATCGCTGCTTTTGTCCGCCCGACAGATTCGGCGATCCTTCCTCGATATAGGTGTTGTAGCCGTTCGGCATGCGCTCGATGAATTCCTCGGCCCCGGCCAGGCGCGCGGCCTGCACGACATCCGGCATCGTCAGGCCGGAACGCCCGGCGATAATGTTGTCGCGGATGGAGCCCCGGAAAAGGAAATTGTCCTGCAGGACAACGCCGAAGTTGCGGCGCAAATGGCGAAGGTTGATCTCGCGAAGATCGAATCCGTCGATCTTCACGTAGCCGCTATATTCGCGATTGATCGCCTGCAGGAGGCGGGTCACGGTCGACTTGCCCGACCCGCTTCGGCCGACGACGCCGAGCATCGTCCCGGCCGGAATGCTGAAGCTCACCCGGTCGAGTGCCGGAATCTTCGAGCCGGGATAGGTGAAGGTGAGATCATTGAATTCGATCGCGCCGGCAAAGCGCGGCCGCAAACCGCCCGACGCCGGGTCGACTTCGACGGGCCGATTGAGGACGGACCCCGCCTCAGCGACCGCGGCGCGAACCTCCTCATAGTCCTCGACAAGCCGGGCGAGGCCGACAAGCGGTTGCGCCACTCTGCCGCTCAACATCATGAATGCGAACAGGCTGCCGACCATGTAGCCCGTCGAATCGTCCATCGCCAAATAGGCGCCGATCATCATCGTGCCAAGCGTCATGATCCGTTCGACCGGATTGGCCAGCGTCTGGGGCCAGTTCGCCAGCTTGCCGAACGCCAGTTGCGCTGCGCCGGTTTCCGCGATCCGCTCGTCCCAGAGCGCACGGCGCTGCGGCTCGAGCGCCAGCGATTTGACCGTCTTGATCCCGACGATCGTTTCGCCCAGCGCGCCGGATTTGCCGCTTTCGGCGGCTGCGACGCGCGCATAGAGCGCTTTCAACGGTTGCAGGAATGCAAGAATGATCAGCGCGATCACGGCCGCGCAAACGAGCGCGATGGTGGCGAGGACCGCGTTGAGCAGGAACAATATTGGCAGCAGCACGGCGAGGGTAATGAGATCAAGCAACGTCGTCAGCAGCTTGCCTGTCAGGAAGGCGCGCACCCGATGCACCTGGCTGATGCGATACATCGTCTCGCCGGCCGGATTGCGCTCGAAATATTCGATCGGCAGTCGCAGCAGGCGATCGAAGACATGCAGGTTGAGCTTGGCGTCGAGGCGCGCGCCGACCACGGAAATGATCAGCCGGCGCGAATAGCCGAGCAGCGTCTCGTAAAGGAAAATGACGGCAAGCACGGCCGACAACAACGCAAGCGTCGAAAGGCTGTGGAACTGCAGCACCCGATTGACCACCGCCATCACGACCAAAGGCGGAAAGACCGTCAGCACGCTGATGGTGAAGGACGCGAGCCCGATATCGAACAGCGAGCGCCGTTCTTCGGCGACGACGCGGGCGATCCAGCCCAGGGTGAATGGCGCCTCCGCGTCGCTTTGCGCCCGCATCGCTCGCAGGAGAACCGCTTCGCCGTTCCAGACGCCGCGCAGCCGCAATTCATCGACCGCGATGGGCGGCGCGCCTTCGGGCGCCGCGGGATCGCGAACGTAAATGATGGACTTTTGGGCGTCTGCGCCGGTTTGAAGTCCGGCGGAGCCGTCGGTGAACAGCAGCACCACCGGCCCGGCATCGTGAAAGCGGATGAGGTGGCGCCAGCCGATGCGCACCGAGCGCGCCCACAGGCCGCCGCTTTGCGCCCAGTTCGACAGCGCGGCGGCGGAAGGCGGATCGCCGTTGACCGTGTGGAATTCGCTCGGATCGAGCTCGACGCCCTGATGCCGAGCCGCCAGGATCATCGCCCGCAGGCGCAGGTTGAGTTCGCCGTCGATCTCGGTCGCGTCGCCGCCGATAGAGGGCTGCGCCGGTTCGCCGCCCGCGTCGCCGTCAGGCGGCGAATCATGCTGGGCGGCATGCAGGCGCGGAGCGTCCGAACGCTCTCTTGCCGGAGGCCTGCCGTTCAAATTCACCACCGGCTGTCGCCCCTCCGTCCACGTCTTCGCCCGCGACTCAACGCATCTGCCAATGTGGATTGGCCATTCGGGTCGCGCGCTCGATCCAACCTGGATAACGCTTAGGGCCGAGTGAACGCTTGTTTGGCGCGCCGCCGAGGTCGACGCCCCCCATCGAACGCATCGGGCGCTCGTCTTGTCGCTAGCGTTCCGGCGATAGGCTAACACGCTGGAAATTCGTGCGCCATCCTCGCTGGGCGGCGACGAACAGTGTTTGGATCGTTGACCGGGATTGGGATCTTCGGTCGGGGTTGGCGCGCCGGCCGGCCGCGTCGGCGGTCAAGAAGTACAAAACGCTGCGCGCTATTGCGAGGCTCCACAATATTAAAGCGCGAAGAAAAAACGCGCCGCTCCTAGCGTCCTTTTCAGACAGAGTTTGTGTCCGCGTGGCGACAGTTTGTCAAAAAGGAGTCAACAACGCGATTGTCGCTTGACTGAGCTGAGTCAACCATAAGATCATGCCGCGTCGGACGGCTAACCGAAAGCGATGCCGCGCATGTTCGCTGGGGAGGCGAATTTCCAATTCCAGCCGCGCGCGATGCGGGCGGCGACATCCCAATGTTGCGTCAAAGTTTTTGCCGGGTCCGCGGCGGCGGTCCGTATCGACAAAGTAACGGTGCGTCAGCCTGTCCGGGGTCGCGGGATTTTTCTGTCAGAGTGACGGCGCGTTGCAACGAGCGACGCCGTCCGGGTCTCACTAAGCGTCAGTGTAAGCGTGCGGATTTTTAACGCAACGCGGCGGAGCGCCTGCTTCCGCTAGCTGACAGGTGGGGACCTTCGATGGCCGAATTGAACGTTGTCAGCAGCGACACTGCGGTCAATATCTCTGTTAGCACGCTCAGTCTGATCCCTGGCAGCACCTACTACATTGTCATGCAGGTTGACGGCGGCGCGAGCCCCAGCTTGGGCGACCTCGAAGTCGTCGGCCAATTGACCGACCCCGCTTTCGGCGACGGGACGGCGGACGTCACGGTCAGCCTTCCCCAAGGAACTTACAACCTCGGGACTGTGGGCGACGGCAATCTTTATGTCGTCGACAGCACGGGCACATACAACGCGGCCTACAACTCAGATCTCGCGGCGACGGTCGACTTCTCGATCGGACCGACCGGCGACACCGGCGCCATGGGCCCGACCGGCGCGAGCGGCGGCACCGGCGCGACCGGCGCGGCCGGCAAGACCGGCGCAACGGGATCGACCGGCGCGACGGGCAAGACGGGCGCGACCGGCGCGGTTGGATCGACGGGCGCGACAGGCTCGGTTGGCGCAACCGGCGCATCTGGCGCCACAGGCGCAACCGGCACGATCGGCGACACGGGCGACACCGGGGCCGTGGGACCGACCGGCGCGACAGGTTCGACCGGCGCGACGGGCAAGACGGGCGCGACCGGGTCAACGGGCGCAACTGGGGCCGCCGGCGCGACGGGCGCCAGCGGCGCAACCGGCGCGACGGGCCATAGCGGCGCCAGCGGCGCCACCGGGGCCCAGGGATCGACAGGAGCGACCGGCGTAACCGGCTCGACCGGAGCGCAAGGCGATACGGGCGACACCGGCGCCGCCGGACCGACTGGCGCAACCGGTTCGACCGGCGCGACCGGTCATTCTGGCGCGACCGGAGCCCATGGCGCCACGGGCGCGACTGGCTCTGTCGGCGACACCGGCGCCACAGGCGCGGCGGGAGCAACCGGCGCCTCGGGCGGCACAGGCGCCACCGGAGCCGCCGGCGCGACAGGCGCAAGCGGCGCGACAGGCGCCTCGGGCGCGGTCGGTTCGACCGGCGCAACCGGCGTAGTCGGCGCCACGGGCGCACGGGGCGACACAGGCGATACCGGCGCAGTGGGTGGGACAGGCGCCACGGGCGCGGTCGGCGGCACAGGCGCCACGGGCGCGGTCGGCGGCACAGGCGCCACGGGCGCGGTCGGCGGCACAGGCGCCACCGGCGCAGTAGGTGGGACGGGCGCCACGGGCGCTGTCGGCGGCACAGGCGCCACGGGCGCGGTCGGCGGAACGGGCGCGACCGGTCTGCTTGGCGCGACAGGCGCGCAAGGCGGCACGGGCGCAACCGGTCTGGTTGGCGCCACAGGTGCGCAAGGCGACACCGGCGCGAAGGGCGACACTGGCGCCAATGGCGACACTGGCGACACCGGGGCGAAGGGCGACACCGGAGCGAAGGGCGACACCGGCGACACCGGCGCGAAGGGCGACACGGGCGCGAAGGGCGACACCGGAGCGAGCGGCGCGCAAGGCGCAACTGGCGCCGTCGGCGGGACGGGCGCGACCGGCGCCGTTGGCGGAACAGGCGCAACCGGCGCTGTGGGCGGAACGGGCGCGACCGGCGCTGTGGGCGGAACGGGCGCGACCGGTCTGCTTGGCGCGACGGGCGCGCAGGGCGGAACGGGCGCGACAGGCGCGCAAGGCGGAACGGGCGCGACCGGTCTGGTTGGCGCCACGGGTGCGCAAGGCGACACTGGCGCGAAAGGCGACACGGGCGCTAAGGGCGACACTGGCGATACCGGCGCGCAGGGCGACACGGGCGCGCAAGGCGACACAGGCGACACCGGCGCGAAAGGCGACACAGGCGCGAAGGGCGACACCGGAGCGAGCGGCGCGCAAGGCGCTACAGGCGCCGTTGGCGGAACAGGCGCAACGGGCGCCGTGGGCGGAACGGGCGCAACCGGCGTGGTTGGCGCGACCGGCGCGCAAGGCGGCACAGGCGCAACCGGCGCGCTCGGTTCAACGGGCGCGACTGGCCTGATTGGAGCAACGGGCGACACCGGCGCGACCGGATCGGCGGGCGCTCGCGGCGCGACAGGCGCATCCGGCGCGACAGGCTCCACGGGGGCGACGGGCGCCACCGGTGCGCACGGCGCGACAGGGGCCAGCGGCGCGACAGGCGACACCGGCGCTACAGGCGCCACCGGCAATACGGGCGACACCGGCGATACCGGTCCGACCGGCGTTAACGGAGCATCCGGCGCGACAGGCGCAAGCGGTGCGGTCGGTTCGACCGGCGCGACGGGCGGAAATGGCGCGACGGGTTCGCGCGGCGCCACCGGCGCATCGGGCGCAACCGGGGCGACCGGCGCCATCGGCGCGACGGGCGATACCGGCAATACCGGCGCGACCGGCGCTAACGGAGCCTCGGGCGCAACAG
>SSMV01000140.1 GCA_004799435.1 Bradyrhizobium sp. | reverse complement strand
CTGGTGCAAAACGACATCAAGCGGGTGATCGCCTATTCGACCTGTTCGCAGCTCGGCTATATGTTCGTCGGGCTCGGCGTCGGCGGCTATAGCCTCGGCATTTTCCATCTTTTCACCCACGCCTTCTTCAAGGCGCTGCTGTTCCTTGGCGCCGGCTCGGTCATCCATGCGATGCATCACGAGCAGGACATGCGCGCGATGGGCGGCTTACGCAAAGAGATCCCCTTCACCTTCTGGATGATGACGATCGGCACGCTGGCGCTGACCGGCGTCGGCATTCCTTTCACCTCGATCGGCTTCGCCGGCTATGTGTCGAAGGACGCGATCATCGATGCGGCCTATGCCTCGCAGGGGGTCGGCGCGACCTACGCCTATGTTTGCGTCGTCGTGGCCGCTGGCTTCACCTCCTTCTATTCCTGGCGTCTCGTGTTCATGACCTTCTTCGGCGAACGCGGCGACTGGGCGGCGTCGCTGCCGGCATCCGCGCATGGCCATGACGATCATGCGCATGCTCATGCCGACGATCACGGCCACGCGGATCATGATCACGAAGATCATCACCATCACGCCGCGCATGAATCGCCGCGCGTGATGCTTGTCCCGCTCGCGGCACTGGCTTTCGGCGCGGTCGTCGCCGGCGTCGCCTTCCGCTACTGGTTCATCGGCGGCGGTTTCGACGGCTTCTGGAAACAGGCGCTTTACGTCGGCGGCGACAATAAGATCCTCGAGCAGATGGAGACGGTTCCCGCGCTCATCTCCGTCTTGCCGACATTGATGATGCTGATCGGCCTCGCCGTCGCCTATTACATGTATATGGTCAATCGCACCGCGCCCAAGGCGCTCGCCGAGGCCAATCCGCTGCTCTACCGCTTCCTGCTCAACAAGTGGTATTTCGACGAGCTCTACGACTTTCTCTTCGTTCGGCCCGCTTTTCGCATCGGCCGCGCCTTCTGGAAGGGCGGCGACGGCGCCATCATCGACGGCCTCGGTCCCGACGGCGTTTCGGCGCGCGTGCTCGATCTGGCGCGCGACGCCGTCCGGCTTCAGACCGGCTACGTCTATCACTATGCTTTCGCGATGCTGATCGGCGTCGCCGCCATCATCACCTGGTATTTGTTCGGAGGGATCCGTTGATGTCCGGCTCCTGGGTCCTCTCCGGCCTCATCGCGCTGCCGCTGATCGGCGCGCTGCTCATTCTCGCGCTGCGCGGGACGAGCGAAGCGACGCTGAACAATGCGCGGTGGATCGCGCTTTGGACGACCGCGATCACTTTCATTCTCAGCCTTGTCGCCTGGGGGCGATTCAATCCGGGCGAGCCCGGCTTCCAGCT
The DNA here is from genome assembly GCA_004799435.1 of Bradyrhizobium sp. Taxonomy (GTDB): domain Bacteria; phylum Pseudomonadota; class Alphaproteobacteria; order Rhizobiales; family Beijerinckiaceae; genus Roseiarcus. The sequence continues at coordinate 1,775 of SSMV01000140.1, read as the reverse complement.
CGTCGAGCAACGCGACTGGTTCTCGCACGCGATCTCCTACAAGCTCGGCGTCGATGGCATTTCGATGCCCTTCGTGCTGCTGACGACCTTCCTGATGCCGATCTGCATCGCCGCCTCGTGGACGTCGATCCAGAGCCGGGTCAAGGAATATCTGATCTGCTTCCTGGCGCTCGAAACGCTGATGATCGGCGTCTTCGAGGCGCTCGACCTGGTGCTGTTCTACCTCTTCTTCGAGGGCGGCCTGATCCCGATGTTTCTGATCATCGGCGTCTGGGGCGGCAAGCGGCGCGTCTATGCCGCTTTCAAGTTCTTCCTCTACACGCTGACCGGTTCGCTGCTGATGCTGCTGGCGATCATGGCGATGTATTGGACGGCGGGGACGACCGACATCGAGGCGCTGCTGCGTTTCCATTTCCCGGCCTCGATGCAGACATGGCTATGGCTCGCCTTCTTCGCTTCTTTCGCGGTGAAGATGCCGATGTGGCCGGTGCACACCTGGTTGCCCGACGCGCATGTCGAGGCGCCGACGGCGGGCTCGGTCATTCTGGCCGGCATCCTGCTGAAAATGGGCGGCTATGGCTTCATCCGCTTTTCCCTGCCGATGTTCCCGGCAGCGAGCCTCGATTTCGCGCCGCTGATCTACGCGCTGTCGATCATCGCCATCATCTACACCTCGCTGGTGGCGCTGGTGCAGGAGGATATGAAGAAGCTGATCGCCTATTCGTCGGTCGCCCATATGGGTTTCGTGACGATGGGCCTGTTCGCCGGCAATACGCAGGGTCTGCAGGGCGCCGTCTATCAGATGGTGAGCCATGGTCTGGTGTCGGGCGCGTTGTTCCTCTGCGTCGGCGTCGTCTATGACCGGATGCACACCCGCGACATCGCCGCCTACGGCGGCCTGGTGCATCGCATGCCCCGCTATGCTGCGGCCTTTATGGTGTTCACGCTGGCCAATGTCGGGCTGCCGGGCACGTCGGGCTTCATCGGCGAGTTTCTGACCCTGATCGGCGCCTTCCAGGCCAACGCCTGGGTCGCGCTTCTGGCGACAACCGGCGTCATTCTTTCGGCCTGCTACGCGCTCTATCTCTATCGCCGGGTGATTTTCGGCGTTCTCGACAAGCCGAGTCTCGCTGCGATCGCCGATCTCAACACTCGCGAAATCGCCATTCTCGCGCCGCTCTTCGTCCTCGTCCTCTATTACGGGATTCATCCGCAGCCGATCATCGACGCCAGCGCCGCCTCGATCGACTCGCTGCTCAAGGGCGTCGGACAGGCTTTGGCGGTCGCCAAGACAGCGGCGCTCTAGGATGGGTGGCGGCAAGCAATGGGAATGCAAGCAGTGGGATTGATAGACGCATGAACGCGACCGACCTTTCGCTCCCCGTCGTGCTGCCGGAGGCGATCATCGCGCTGGGCGCGCTGGCGCTGGTGCTCGTGGGCGCGCTGCGCGGCGATCGCGCCCATTGGCTGGTCGTCGAGATCGCCGCAGCGCTTCTCGCCGCTGCGCTAGTCGCGGTGATCGTCGATCAGCGCCCGGCGGCCTCGACCTTCTTCGGCGCCTTCATCGACGATCCCTTCAGCCGCTTCATGAAGGCGCTGGCGCTGATCGGCTCGCTGACCACGCTTTTGCTGTCGATCGACTTCATGCGCCGAGAGAAGATCGGCGGCTTCGAATTCCCGGTGCTGATCCTGTTGGCGACGCTCGGCATGATGATGCTGATTTCCGCCGGCGATTTCATCGCCCTCTATCTCGGGCTCGAATTGATGAGCCTGTC
>SSMV01000014.1 GCA_004799435.1 Bradyrhizobium sp. | reverse complement strand
AGAAGGAATGGGCCAAGCCCGACTACGCCAAGATGAAGCTTGTCTCGACTGTCTATGGCGACGACGTCGCTGACAAGAGCTATCGCGAGACACAGGGCCTGATCAAATCCTTCCCCAACCTGAAGGGCATCATCGCCCCGACCTCGGTCGGCATCGTCGCCGCCGCCAAGGCGGTGGTGGACGCGGGACTGGTCGGCAAACTCTATGTCACCGGCCTCGGCCTACCTTCGGAAATGAAGGGCGCCGTGCTCGCGGGCGCGACCGACACTTTCGCGATCTGGAATCCGATCGATCTCGGCTACAGCGCCACCATGATCGCCGCCCTGATCGCCGAAGGCAAAGCGACCGGCGCCCCGGGCACCACGATCCATGTCGGCCGCATGGGCGACATCAAGATCGGCGACGACGGCTCGGCGGCGATGGCCGATCCGTTCACTTTCGACAAGTCAAATATCGAGCAGTTCGCTAAGATATTCTGACGCGAGCCGCGCCCCTCCCTCGTTCCCACCGGGAGGGGCGCGCGCCTCAAAGCTCTCGACGCAAGAGACGTCCAGTTCCATGACTTCGCTCGATTCGACCCGTCCTGTGGAGGATTCGAGCGCGGCAGCGCCGATCCTGGCGTTGAACGGCGTGTGCAAATCCTTCCCCGGCGTGCGCGCGCTGCACAATGTCTCGCTGACGCTGCGGCCCGGCGAAGTCACCGCGCTCATCGGCGAGAACGGCGCCGGAAAGTCGACGCTGGTCAAAATCCTCACCGGCATTCACCGGCCCGACGAGGGCGTCATTCTCGTTTCCGGCAAGCCGCTGGTCTGCAGCGGGCCGCGCGACGCCTGGGCGGCCGGCATTGCGGCGATCCATCAGGAAACCGTGATGTTCGACGATCTCAGCGTCGCCGAAAACATCTTCATGGGGCACATGCCGCTCGCCGCCGGCGGCCGCGTCGACTGGCGCAAGATGAAGGCGCGCTCGCGCCATCTGCTCAAGCGGCTCGAGGCGGATTTCGACGCCGGCGCGCTGCTCAAGACGCTCAGCGTGGCGCAGAAACATCTGGTCGAAGTGGCGCGTGCCCTGTCGCATGACGCGCGCATCATCATCATGGACGAGCCGACCTCCGCGCTGTCGGCGCGCGAGATCGGCGATCTCTTCGCCATCGTCGAGCAATTGAAGAAGCACGATTGCGCGATTCTCTTCATCTCCCACAAGTTCGATGAGATTTTCCGCATCGCCGATCGCTGGACCTGCCTGCGCGATGGTGAGGAAGTCGGCGCCGGATCGATGGCCGACGTCACGCAGGCCGAGCTCGTCAGCCTGATGGTCGGGCGCGCGGTCGATCAGGTCTATCCGACGCGCCAGGCGAAATGGGGCGCGGTCGTGCTGGAGGCCGAGGATTTCTCGAACGCCACCGAATTCGACGGCGTATCCTTCACGCTGCATGCCGGGCAGATCATCGGCTTTTACGGCCTGGTCGGCGCCGGTCGCTCCGAGGCGATGCAGGGCCTGTTCGGCTTTGGCGAGATCACGCGCGGCTCGATCAAGATCGACGGCAAGCCGGCCAACATTCATTCGCCGAGCGACGCCATTCGCGCCGGCCTCGCCTATGTCCCCGAGGATCGTCAGGTGCAGGGCGCGGTGCTGCCCTTCGGCATCCGCGCCAATATGACGCTCGCTTCGCTCGGCGCGCACGCCCGCCACGGCTTCATCTCCTACGCCAAGGAATTGGCGACGACGCGTAAGTTCGGCCAAAGGCTGTCGGTCAAGGCGGCCAATTGGGAGCAGACGCTTGGCGAATTGTCGGGCGGCAATCAGCAGAAAGTGGTGATCGGCAAGTGGCTCGCCTCCGCGCCGCGCATTCTCATCCTCGACGAGCCGACCAAGGGCATAGACATCGGCTCCAAGGCCGCCGTCCATGAATTCATGGGCGAGCTTGCAGCCGAAGGCATCGCCATTCTGCTGGTCTCTTCCGAATTGCCGGAGGTGATGGGCATGGCCGACGAGATCATCGTCATGCACGAAGGCGTCATCACCAGGCGATTTGCGCGGGGCGAAGCGACAGCGGAAATGATCGTCAGCGCGGCGATCGCGGGCGACGACACCGGCCACGGAGCGGCGGCGTGAGCGCGCTCGCCCTCCTCAAGCACCGCGACGCCGCCCTGGCGGCGATCGTCGTCGTTCTGATCGCATTGATCGGTTTGCGCGCGCCGGTCTTTGTCTCGCCCGAAAGTCTTGTCGGCGTGCTCACCGACACCAGCTTCCTCTTCATGCTGACGCTCGCGCAAATGGCGGTCATTCTGACCCGCGGGATCGATCTCTCGGTCGCCGCCAATCTCGCGCTATGCGGCATGATCTGCGCGCTCGTTTCGCGCGCCCATCCCGATCTGCCAATCCTCGCCGTAATCGCGCTCGGCGTCGCGCTCGGCGCGTTGCTGGGGGCGCTCAATGGCGCGCTGATCGCTTTCATCGGCATACCGCCGATCGTCGTCACGCTTGGCACGTTGGCGATCTATCGCGGCGTGATTTTCCTGATCGCCGGGGGCGCCTGGCTGACGTCGAAGGACATGAGCCCGGCCTTCCTCGCTTTCCCGAAGCTGAACCTCTTCGGTGTTCCCATCCTGATCGTCATTGCCGCCTTGGTCAGCCTCGGCTTCTGGGCGCTGCTCGCCCAAACCAGAGCGGGCCGCGCCCTCTATGCGGTCGGCGGCAACCCGGTGGCCGCGCGCTATTGCGGCATCGAGCTCAGTTCGCAGCAATTCTTCGTCCATTCGCTGGCCGGCGCGATTTCGGGCCTCTGCGGCTATCTCTGGGTGTCGCGCTACGGCATCGCCTATACCGACATCGCGCTTGGCTATGAGCTGACGATCATCGCCGCCTGCGTCATCGGCGGCGTATCGATCGCCGGCGGTGTCGGTTCGGTTCCCGGCGCCCTGCTCGGCGCCC
>SSMV01000139.1 GCA_004799435.1 Bradyrhizobium sp. | reverse complement strand
TGCGCCGCTGAACGGAACATTCGCGCTCGCCGAGATGGATGACATTGCCATGCTTGTCGCCGAGCACCTGAATTTCGATATGGCGCGGATCGACGATCAGCTTTTCGACGAAGAGCCGCTCATCGCCGAAGGACGACAGCGCCTCGGATCGCGCCCGCGCGAAGCCCTCAGCCACCTCGGCGCGACTATGGGCGATGCGCATGCCTTTGCCGCCACCGCCGGCGGAAGCCTTGATCATCACCGGATACCCGATCTCGTCGGCGACTCTCATTGCAGCTTCGGCGGTGTCGATGGCGTCGAGACGGCCCGGCACGACCGAGACCCCAGCGGCGGCGGCAAGCTTCTTGGATTCGATCTTGTCGCCCATCGCCGCAATCGCCCGAGGATTGGGGCCGATGAAGACGATTCCCTTATCGGCGAGCGCCGTGGCGAAAGCGGCGCGCTCGGAAAGAAAGCCGTAGCCGGGGTGCACGGCCTCCGCGCCGCTCTGCAGGCAGGCGGCGACGATCTTGTCGATCGAGAGATAGGATTGAGCGGCCGGCGCCGGCCCGATGGCCACCGCCTCGTCGGCCATCTCGACGTGAAGCGCGTCCTTGTCGGCCTCCGAATAGACGGCGACGGTGCGAACGCCCATCCGTCGCGCCGTCTTGATCACGCGACAGGCGATCTCGCCACGATTGGCGATGAGAATTTTATTGAACATCCCCGCCCCGGATCGCGGCAGGCTCATGCCTGCCCGACCGAGCGTTCATAGGAGAGGCGGGCATGCGCGTAAACACGCCGGCCCGGGGCCCTATGCGGAAGCGGGTATGGTCAGGCCCTTTTGCACCGCCGGGCGCGCCAGCGCCGCCTCAAGCCAGCGCGGCACCTCTTTGAACGTCGACCATTCGACAAGATCGCCCGCGCCATAAAAGCCGATGAGATTGCGCACCCAGCCGATCGACGCGATGTCGGCGATGGAATAATCATCGCCCATGATCCAGGCGCGGCCGGTCAGGCGCGTCTCGAGCACGCCGATGAGCCGCTTCGATTCCTTGGCGTAGCGATCGAGCGGGCGCTTGTCGGCGATCTCGCGGCCCGCGAATTTATGGAAGAAGCCGAGCTGGCCGAAGATCGGTCCGATCGCCGCCATCTGGAAGAACACCCATTGCAGGGTCTCGTAGCGGCGCGCGGCGTCGGCGGGCATCAGCTTGCCGGTCTTTTCCGCCAGATACATCAGGATCGCGCCGGATTCGAACAGGCCGAGCGGTTTGCCGCCTGGACCATTGGGGTCGATCATCACCGGAATCTTGCCATTGGGATTGAGCGACAGGAACTCGGGTTCCCAGCTCTCGTTCTTCATGATGTTGACGTAGTGGGGTTCGTAATCGAGCCCGAGCTCCTCAAGCGCGATCGCCACTTTCACGCCATTGGGCGTCGGTGTCGAATAGAGCTGAATGACGCCCGGCCGCTTGGCCGGCCAGCGCGAAGCAATCGGAAACGACGACAGATCGGCCATAAGGGAACCCAGGTTGGAGGGCGATCCTCCCTACCTAGGCGAGCGCTGCCGATTGTCCAGATTGAAAGCGAAAATCATCGCCCGACATCAGCGCCGGCATCGCGTCGCGCGTCGCGGCGGCGACGCCCGGCCAGCCCGAGGCGGTGCGGCTTCGCGCCTCGGCGATAAGCCAGCCCGGCGCACGGCGCGCCTCTCCCAGCGCGGCGGCAAGCGCGGCCAGCGCATTATTCGTGCAGCATTCGGCGACCCGCTCGGCGAGCCATTTGGCGTCAGCGTCTTCGATTACGCCGCGCTCGGCGACCTGCCAGACGACATGCTCGACAATCATCTCGACGAAGAATTCGGTCCATTCGGGCGCATTGGCGAGGCCGGCGCGCTCGACCGCGAAGAGTTCGTCGGCCGCCTCGCGCGTGACCATTCGGTCGGCGAAAACCTCGCGCCGCAGCCAGGCGACATCCATCGCCGTGATCCCGCGGCCGAGGATCATCGCCGTGATGATCGTGCGGCTCCTGTCGACCCGAAACGCCATTACCCAACTCTGTTCGACGCCCCGCCGCCTGTGCCGACGGCTTTGATAGCCTCGAATTTGGGCGCCAAACTTTGCCAGGTCGTGAATATGTTAACGCGATTGGTTTGACGGTTAAGACCTTGCCAAAACTGATGGTTTCGAGAAGGTGAAGGCGGGTCCGCTGGCCCGCGTTGTCACAGCGGAATGTTGTCGTGTTTCTTCCACGGGTTTTCGAGCTTCTTGTTGCGCAACATGGCGAAGAGCCGTGAGACGCGCCGCCTGGTCGCATGGGGCATGATCACCTCGTCGATATAGCCGCGCTCCGCGGCGACGAAGGGCGAGAGAAAGCGCGCCTCATATTCCCTGGTGCGCTCGGCGATCCGGGCGGGATCGTCCATGTCGGCGCGAAAGATGATCTCGACCGCGCCCTTGGCGCCCATCACGGCGATCTGCGCCGTCGGCCACGCGAGGTTGACGTCGCCGCGCAGATGTTTGGAGGCCATTACGTCATAGGCGCCGCCGAAAGCCTTGCGGGTGATGATCGTGACCTTGGGGACCGTCGCCTCGGCATAGGCGAAGAGCAGCTTCGCGCCATGCTTGATCAGGCCGCCATATTCCTGCGCCGTTCCCGGCAGGAAGCCCGGCACGTCGACGAGGGTGAGGATCGGGATGTTGAAACAGTCGCAGAAGCGCACGAAACGCGCGCCCTTGCGCGAGGCGTCGGAATCAAGCACGCCGGCCAGCGCCAGAGGTTGATTGGCGACGACGCCGACCGTCGCGCCGGCGATCCGCACGAAGCCGGTGACGATGTTACGGGCGTGCGTCTCCTGGATTTCGAAGAAGTCGCCCTCGTCGGCGACTTTGGCGATCAGCTCCTTCACGTCATAGGGCTTGTTGGGACTGTCGGGAACCAGCG
>SSMV01000138.1 GCA_004799435.1 Bradyrhizobium sp. | reverse complement strand
CCGCTGGCGCCTCTGCTTGCCGGCGCCCGGGCGCGCGGTGTCGCCGACGGCCTGGAATTGATCGGCGCCGCGGCGGCCTTGCTGGGTGAGGAGGGTGAAGTCCTTCACGTCAATCGGCGGGCGATTGGTCTCTTGGGCGGCGATCTGCTGCTCGCCGGCCGGCGTCTCAGGGCGCGCGATCGCGCCGCCGATAAGAACCTGTCCGCGGCGATCGATTCGACCCTGCGCGACCAGATCGCCTCCGGCGTCTCGCTCAGCGAAGGCGGCGAGTTCGAGGGCCTCAGGGTGCGCATCATGCCGATCGCCGCTGAAGCCGAGGATTCCTTCCAGTTGCTGCGGGCGGTGGCGATCTTCGAGCCGGTCCCCGGCGCGGCGCGCGCCCGTCATTCCGGCCTTAACTGACAGGCTTAACGGCGGCGTCCGCCGGGCGCCTGCGAAGAGGCGCGTTTCCACCCGGAAAAGGGGTTGACGCCCAAGACCGGCGCGAATATGTTCCGCGCGCTTTCGACAGGCCGTAGAGCCAGGCTGTTTTGGACGACTCGTCCGAAACCTTTCGGTTCTAAACGCTGACGATCTCACCGTCGACAGACATACCGTCCGGGGCGACTCGGGCGGGTCTGAAAAGCAAGACCGCGAATTCTCGTGGTCCTCTGCGTGGTTAGCGCCCAAAACCCCTGAGCGGGTTTTCGCGGCGCGTTTGCTTTCGCGCATAGGCGCGCTTGCGAAGAGTGGAATTTCGATCGGTTCGGCCGTTTGGCCGGGCCGGATGGGACCGGACGAAGGGTTTACGATGCCGACGATCAGTCAGTTGATCCGCAAACCGCGGCAACCCAAGACCTACCGCGAAAAGGCGCGCCATCTCGAGGCGAGCCCGCAAAAGCGCGGCGTGTGCACGCGCGTCTACACCACGACGCCCAAGAAGCCGAACTCGGCGCTGCGCAAAGTCGCCAAGGTTCGCCTGACCAATGGTTTCGAAGTGATCGGCTACATCCCGGGCGAAGGCCACAACCTTCAGGAACACTCGGTGGTGATGATCCGCGGCGGCCGCGTCAAGGACTTGCCGGGTGTGCGCTACCACATCCTGCGCGGTGTGCTCGACACGCAGGGCGTCAAGGATCGCAAGCAGCGCCGTTCGAAATACGGCGCCAAGCGTCCGAAGTAATCTTCAGAGAAACGACGGCCGATCAATCCGGCCAAGACGATCAAAGAGAGAGTTAGCCCATGTCGCGCCGCCATAGCGCCGAGAAACGCGAGATCATCCCGGACGCCAAATACGGCGATCTGGTGGTCGCCAAGTTCATGAACACCATCATGTACGAGGGCAAGAAGTCGGTCGCCGAGCGGATCGTCTATGGCGCCCTCGACGGCATCGAATCGAAGGTCAAGGGCGACCCGATCGCGATCTTCCGCCAAGCGCTGGAAAACGTCGCGCCGGCGGTTGAAGTGCGTTCGCGTCGCGTCGGCGGCGCGACCTATCAGGTGCCGGTCGAAGTGCGCACCGATCGCCGTCAGGCGCTGGCCATTCGCTGGATCATTATTGCGGCGCGCGAGCGCAACGACAAGACCATGGTCGATCGTCTGTCGGCCGAGCTGCTCGATGCGTCGAACAATCGCGGCGCGGCGGTAAAGAAGCGCGAAGACACGCACCGGATGGCCGAGGCCAACCGCGCGTTCGCGCACTACCGCTGGTAAGCCGCTGACCTCCATTCGGGATCGACAATAATGGCGCGCAGCCACCCCATCGAAGATTATCGTAATTTCGGCATCATGGCTCACATCGATGCCGGGAAGACGACGACGACTGAGCGCATTCTCTATTATTCCGGCAAGTCGCATAAGATCGGCGAAGTGCACGACGGCGCTGCGACCATGGACTGGATGGAGCAGGAGCAAGAGCGCGGCATCACCATCACCTCGGCCGCGACGACGACCCACTGGCTTGGCAAACGCCTCAACATCATTGATACGCCCGGCCACGTCGATTTTACGATCGAAGTCGAGCGTTCGCTTCGCGTGCTCGACGGCGCCGTATGCGTCCTCGACGGCAATCAGGGCGTCGAGCCGCAAACCGAAACCGTGTGGCGACAGGCCGACAAATATAACGTGCCGCGCATCGTTTTCGTCAACAAGATGGACAAGATCGGCGCCGACTTCGACCGCTGCGTCGAAGAGATCCATACCAAGGTCGGCGGCCGTCCGATCTGCCTGCAGCTTCCGATCGGTTCCGAATCGAACTTCCGCGGCATCATCGACCTCCTGCGCATGAAGGCGGTGGTCTGGGAAGACGAGGGCCTCGGCGCCAAATATCACGACGAAGAGATTCCCGCGGATCTCAGGCCCAAGGCGGAAGAATATCGCCATCAGCTGATCGAGGCGGCGGTCGAACTCGACAACGACGTGATGGCCTCCTATCTCGACGGGCACGAGCCCGACATCGACACGCTGAAGCGGCTCGTGCGCAAGGCGGTCAAGCAAATCACCTTCGTTCCCGTTTTCTGCGGCTCGGCCTTCAAGAACAAGGGCGTGCAGCCGCTGCTCGACGCGGTCGTCGACTTCCTGCCCTCGCCGGTCGATCGCGGCGGCATCAAGGGCGTCGATGTCAACACCGGCGCCGAAATCGTCCGCATGCCGAACGATTCCGAACCCTTCTCCATGCTCGCGTTCAAGATCATGGACGACCCGTTCGTCGGCACCATCACCTTCTGTCGCGTCTATTCCGGCAAGATCGAGAGCGGCGCCTCGCTGGTCAATTCCACCAAGGACAGACGCGAGCGCGTCGGCCGCATGTTGCTGATGCACGCCAACAATCGCGAAGACATCAAGGAAGCTTTCTCGGGCGACATCGTGGCGCTGGCTGGTCTCAAGGACACCCGCACTGGCGACACGCTTTGCGATCCGCAGAAGGCCGTGATTCTGGAGAAGATGGAATTTCCCGATCCGGTCATCGAAATCGCTATCGAGCCGAAATCGAAGGCCGACCAGGAGAAGCTCGGCGTCGCGCTGGCGAAGCTCGCCGCCGAGGATCCGTCGTTCCGCGTCTCCACCGATCAGGAATCGGGTCAGACGATTCTCAAGGGGATGGGCGAACTTCATCTCGATATTAAGGTCGACATTCTCCGTCGCACCTACAAGGTCGACGCCAATATCGGCGCGCCGCAGGTCGCCTATCGCGAGAAGCTGACCAAGAAGGCCGAGATCACCTACGTCCATAAGAAGCAGACGGGCGGCACCGGCCAGTTCGCCAAGGTGACCATCGTCTTCGAACCCGCGGAACCTGGCGCCGGTTCATCTTTCGATTCCAAGGTCGTCGGCGGCTCTGTTCCCAAGGAATATATCCCCGGCGTCGAAAAGGGCATCAACAGCGTTATGGGATCTGGCATTCTTGCCGGCTTCCCGGTGGTCGATGTCAAGGCGACGCTGATCGACGGCGCCTTCCACGATGTCGACTCTTCGGCGCTCGCCTTCGAAATCGCTTCGCGCGCCGCCTTCCGCGAAGGTCTGCAGAAGGGCGGTTCGGCCTTGCTCGAACCGATCATGAAGGTCGAAGTGGTGACGCCGGAAGAACACACCGGCTTCGTCATGGGCGATCTTCTGTCGCGTCGCGGTCACGTCCAAGGGCAGGACATGCGCGCCAATGCGGTGGTCATCAATGCGATGGTGCCGCTGGCGAAGATGTTCGGTTACGTCAATCAGTTGCGCTCCGGCACCCAGGGGCGGGCTAACTTCACGATGCAGTTCGATCACTATGAGCAAGTGCCGGCGGCCATCGCGTCGGAGATCATCGAAAAGTTCAAATGAACGGCGCCCGCACGCGCTGACGACATAGGAATACGAAGAGGAGTCCGGCTATGGCCAAGGAAAAATTCACGCGTAACAAGCCGCACTGCAACATCGGCACGATCGGTCACGTTGACCATGGCAAGACGTCGCTGACCGCGGCGATCACCAAGGTTCTGGCCGAGACCGGCGGCGCGACTTTTACGGCCTATGATCAGATCGACAAGGCGCCGGAAGAGAAGGCGCGCGGCATCACCATTTCGACCGCCCACGTCGAATATTCGACCAAGAACCGCCATTACGCCCACGTCGACTGCCCCGGCCACGCCGACTATGTGAAGAACATGATCACCGGCGCCGCGCAGATGGACGGCGCGATCCTGGTCGTCTCGGCCGCCGACGGCCCGATGCCGCAGACCCGCGAGCACATCCTGCTTGCCCGCCAGGTCGGCGTTCCGGCGCTTGTCGTGTTCATGAACAAGGTCGACATGGTCGACGATCCGGAGCTGCTCGAGCTGGTTGAGCTCGAAGTGCGCGAGCTTCTGTCGAAATACGAATTCCCCGGCGACGATATTCCGATCATCAAGGGTTCGGCCCTCATGGCGCTCGAAGGCAAGTCGCCGGAGCTCGGCCATGACGCGATCCTCAAGCTGATGGATGCGGTCGACGCCTATATTCCCCAGCCCGAGCGTCCGAAGGATCAGCCCTTCCTGATGCCGGTCGAAGACGTGTTCTCGATCTCGGGTCGCGGCACGGTCGTCACCGGCCGTATCGAGCGCGGCATCATCAAGGTCGGCGAGGAAGTCGAGATCGTTGGCATTCGCGCCACCGTGAAGTCGACCGTCACCGGCGTCGAAATGTTCCGCAAGCTGCTCGATCAGGGCGAGGCTGGCGACAATGTTGGTTGCCTGCTGCGCGGCACGAAGCGCGAGGACGTCGAGCGCGGCCAGGTGCTGTGCAAGCCCGGCACCGTCAAGCCGCACACCAAGTTCACCGCCGAGGCCTATATCCTCACCAAGGAAGAGGGCGGCCGTCACACGCCGTTCTTCACCAACTACCGCCCGCAGTTCTATTTCCGCACCACCGACGTGACCGGCATCGTCAGCCTGCCGGAAGGCACCGAGATGGTCATGCCGGGCGACAATGTTTCGATCTCGGTCGAACTGATCGTGCCGATCGCCATGGAGGAGAAGCTGCGCTTCGCCATCCGCGAAGGCGGCCGCACGGTCGGATCGGGCGTCGTCGCCAAGATCGTGGAGTGAGTGCTCGCTTGAGACCGGGCGGGGCCTCGCGCCTCGCCCGCTTGAGGCCAGGGATCTGAAACATGAACACGCAAAACATCCGCATCCGGCTCAAGGCGTTCGATCACCGAGTGCTCGACGCTTCGACCAAGGAGATCGTCTCGACGGCCAAGCGCACCGGTGCGCGCGTCCGCGGTCCGATCCCGTTGCCGACGCGGATCGAGAAGTTCACCGTGAACCGCTCGCCGCACGTCGATAAGAAGTCGCGCGAGCAGTTCGAGATTCGCACCCACAAGCGGGTTCTCGACATTGTCGATCCGACTCCGCAGACGGTTGACGCGCTGATGAAGCTCGATCTGGCCGCCGGCGTCGACGTCGAGATCAAGCTCTAAGAGGGATTTTCGAGCGCCTCTTCATCTGGACTGCGCTCTTTCAGGATCAACGCCATGCGTTCAGGCATCATCGCACAGAAGCTCGGCATGACCCGCGTCTTCACGGAAGCGGGCGAGCATGTTCCGGTCACCGTTCTCAAGGTCGAGGGCTGCCAGGTCGTGGCCCATCGCACCCAGGAAAAGAACGGCTACACCGCGCTGCAGCTCGGTATCGGCCGCGCCAAGGTCAAAAACGTCTCCAAGGCGGAGCGCAATCGCTTCGCCGTCGCCCATGTCGAGCCCAAGCTCAAGCTCGCCGAGTTCCGCGTCGCTGAGGACAAGCTGATCCCGGTCGGGGCCGAGATCACCGCCGACCACTTTCTGGTCGGACAGTTCGTCGACGTCACCGGCGTCACGCTCGGCAAGGGCTTCGCCGGCCCGATGAAGCGCTGGAACTTCCGCGGCCTGCGCGCCACCCACGGCGTGTCGGTGTCGCACCGCTCGCATGGTTCGACCGGCGGCCGTCAGGACCCCGGCAAGACCTGGAAGAACAAGAAAATGGCCGGCCATATGGGCGTCGACAAGGTGACGACGCAGAATCTGCGCGTCGTCCAGACCGACGTCGAGCGTGGACTGATCCTGGTCGAAGGCTCCGTGCCGGGTTTCGCGGGCGGCTGGATCGCCGTGCGCGACGCGATCAAGAAGCCTTTGCCGAAGGAAGCGCCGATGCCCGGCAAGTTCCGCGTTCACGCCGAAGCGTCGGCTGCGCCCGCCGCCGAGCCCAAGGGAGAGTGACGCCATGAAATTCAACATGACGTCGATCGACGGATCCGCTAGCGGCTCGCTTGAGCTGCGCGACGAGGTGTTCGGCCTTGAGCCGCGCGCCGATCTGATCGCCCGCATGGTGCGCTGGCAGCTCGCCAAGCGTCAGTCGGGCGACCATAAGGCGCTGGGCCGCGCCGACATCCATCGCACCGGCAAGAAGATGTACAAGCAGAAGGGCACGGGCGGCGCCCGTCACGGCTCGGCCCGCGTGCCGCAGTTCCGCGGCGGTGGTCGCGCCATGGGCCCGGTCGTTCGCAGCCATGCGCATGATCTGCCCAAGAAGGTGCGCGCGCTGGCGCTGCGCCATGCGCTGTCGGCCAAGCAGCGCGCCGGCGGGTTGATCGTTTGGGAAAGCGCCCAACTCGACGAGGGCAAGACCAAGGGTCTGCGCGCCCATTTCGCCAAGGCGATGCTGCACAATGTGCTGATCATCGACGGCGCCTCGGTGAACGCGCATTTCGCCGCCGCGGCGCGCAACCTGCCGCAGGTCGACGTGTTGCCGGCGCAGGGGATCAACGTCTACGACATTATGCGCCGCGAAAAGCTGGTTCTCACCCGAGCCGCGGTCGAAGCGCTGGAGGCGCGGTTCAAATGAGCAAGGACGTTCGTCATTACGACACGATCGTCGCGCCGGTGATCACCGAAAAGGCGACCATCGCGTCCGAGGCCAATCAGTTCGTGTTCAAGGTGCGCCGCGACGCGACGAAGCCGCAGATCAAGGCGGCGATCGAGAAGCTGTTCGACGTCAAGGTGACGGCGGTCAATACGCTGCTGCGCAAGGGCAAGAACAAGGTGTTTCGCGGCGTTCGCGGACGCCAGCAGGATTTCAAGAAGGCGATCGTGACGCTCGCCGACGGTCACCGCATCGACGTGACCAGCGGTCTGTAGAGGTAACGGAACTATGGCTCTCAAGACATTCAATCCGTCGACCCCGGGCCTGCGCCAACTCGCCCTCGTCGACCGCAGCGACCTTTACAAGGGTAAGCCGCTCAAGGCTTTGACCGAGGGCAAGCCGGAGAAGGGCGGGCGCAACAACGCCGGCCGCATCACCGTGCGCTTTCGCGGCGGCGGCCATAAGCAGACCTACCGGATCATCGACTTCAAGCGCCGCAAGCTCGATGTGGCCGGAACGGTCGAGCGGCTCGAATATGATCCCAATCGCACGAGCTTCATCGCCCTGTTGCGCTACGCCGACGGCGAGCAGGCCTATATCATCGCGCCGCAGCGTCTCGCGGTCGGCGAAACGGTGATCGCCGGCATGCAGGTCGACGTGAAGCCGGGCAATGCGATGCCGCTCGCCAATATTCCCGTCGGCACCATCGTCCACAATGTCGAGATGAAGATCGGCAAGGGCGGTTCGCTCGCCCGCGCCGCCGGCGCCTATGCGCAGATCGTCGGCCGCGATCAGGGCTATGTCGCGCTGCGGCTCGGTTCGGGCGAGCAGCGCCTGGTGCATGGCCAATGCTTCGCCTCGATCGGCGCGGTCTCCAACCCCGATCATATGAACGCTTCGCTCGGCAAGGCCGGTCGCAGCCGCTGGCTCGGTCGTCGTCCGCACAATCGCGGCGTGACGATGAACCCGGTCGACCATCCCCATGGCGGCGGCGAAGGCCGCACCTCGGGCGGCCGTCATCCGGTGTCGCCGTGGGGCAAGCCGACCAAGGGCAAGAAGACCCGTTCGAACAAGTCGACGGATAAGTTCATCGTTGTTTCGCGGCACGTCCGCAAGAAGAAGGGCTGAGCCATGTCCCGTTCCATTTGGAAGGGCCCGTTCGTCGACGGCTATCTGCTCAAGAAGGCCGACGTGGCGCGTGGCTCGGGCCGCTCCGACGTCATCAAGATCTGGAGCCGGCGTTCGACCATTCTGCCGCAGTTCGTCGGTCTGACCTTCGGCGTCTACAACG
>SSMV01000137.1 GCA_004799435.1 Bradyrhizobium sp. | reverse complement strand
CACCGCCTATATGTATTCAACTTACGAATCGCCTTTCGCCGGCGCGCTCGCCTGCGAGGCGCGTCCTTCGGCGCGCGAGAAAGTGGTGATCCTCGGCGGCGGACCCAATCGCATCGGCCAGGGCATCGAGTTCGACTATTGCTGCTGTCACGCCTCCTTCGCTTTGCGCGAGGCGGGGTTCGAGACGATCATGATCAATTGCAATCCGGAAACGGTGTCGACCGATTACGACACTTCGGATCGTCTCTATTTCGAGCCGCTGACCGCCGAGGACGTGCTGACGATCCTCGACAAGGAGCGCGAAGCCGGGACGCTCAAAGGCGTGATCGTGCAGTTTGGCGGTCAGACGCCGCTCAAGCTCGCGCATGCGATCGAGCAGTCAGGCGCACCCATCCTCGGCACCTCGGTCGACTCGATCGATCTCGCCGAGGATCGCGATCGCTTCAAGCGGCTGCTCGACAAGCTCGGCCTCAAACAGCCCAAGAACGGCATCGCCTATTCGGTCGAACAAGCGCGTCTGGTTGCCGCCGAACTCGGTCTGCCGCTGGTCGTGCGTCCGTCCTATGTGCTGGGCGGGCGCGCGATGGCGATCATTCGCGACGAGGGCGATTTCGACGACTATCTGCTCGGCGTGCTGCCGAGCCTCGTGCCGGCCGACGTCAAGGCGCGCTACCCCAACGACAAGACCGGCCAGATCAACACTGTGCTGGGCAAAAACGCGCTGCTGTTCGACCGCTATCTTTCCGACGCGATCGAGATCGACGTCGATGCGCTGTGCGACGGCAAGGACGTGATCGTCGCCGGGATCATGGAGCATATCGAGGAAGCCGGCATCCATTCGGGCGACAGCGCCTGCTCGCTGCCGCCGCGCTCGCTGTCGCGCGAGACGATCGCCAAGCTGGAGGATGAGACACGCAAGCTCGCCCTGGCGCTCAATGTCGGCGGCTTGATGAATGTGCAATACGCCCTGAAGGACGGTGAGATCTATGTCCTTGAGGTCAATCCGCGGGCTTCGCGCACCGTGCCCTTCGTCGCCAAGGTGATTGGCCAGCCGATCGCCAAGATCGCCAGCCGGGTCATGGCCGGCGAACCGCTGGCCAGGTTCGCCTTCTCGACCGAGGCGCTCGGGCATGTCGGGGTCAAGGAGGCGGTGTTCCCCTTCGCCCGTTTCCCCGGCGTTGACACCGTGCTCGGTCCGGAGATGCGCTCGACCGGCGAGGTGATGGGGATCGACCGCAATTTTGCCATCGCCTTCGCCAAAAGTCAGCTCGGCGCCGGCTCGGTCCTGCCGCGCGGCGGCACGATTTTCGTCTCGCTGCGCGAGGCCGACAAGCCTGGCATTGTCGCGCCGCTGAAACTGCTGATGGAGCTTGGCTTCAAGATCACAGCGACGGGCGGCACACAAAAATTTCTCGAGCAGCGCGGCGTGCCTTCGACCAAGGTCAATAAGGTTTCGGAAGGGCGTCCCCACGCCGCCGACGCCGTGCGCAACGGCCAGGTTCAACTGATGTTCAACACCACCGAAGGGGCGACCTCGCTCATCGACTCCAAACCCCTGCGCCGCGCCGCCCTCTTGCAAAAGACGCCCTATTACACCACACTTTCAGGAGCGATCGCCGCTGCGGAAGGCATCAAGGCCTATCTCGCCGGCGACCTCGAAGTCCGAGCGTTGCAGGACTATTTCGCGTGACCTGGCTCCTCGCGGGCCGATGGTCGCGAATGGCTGTATCGAGATAGGGTGACCGATGGAAAGGCTTCCGATCACGTCCGCTGGCCTCGTTGCATTGGAAGCGGAATTTCAGCGCCGTCAGCAAATCGAACGTCCGCGCATCGTGCAGGCGATCGCGGAAGCGCGCGCGCATGGCGATCTGTCGGAGAACGCCGAATATCATTCCGCCAAGGAGGCGCAGTCGCATAACGAGGGCCGGATCGTTGAGATCGAGGACATGCTGCAGCGCGCCGAGGTGATCGACGTCTCCAAGCTGTCGGGAACGACGATCAAATTCGGCGCGACGGTGACGATGATCGACGAGGACACCGAGGCCAAGAAAGTGTTTCAGATTGTCGGCGAGGCCGAAGCCGACGTGAAGGCGGGTAAAGTCTCGGTCGCCTCGCCAACCGCGCGGGCGCTGATCGGCAAGACGGTCGGCGACACGGTCGAAGTCAACACGCCGGGCGGCGGCAAAAGCTACGAGATCGTCAAGGTCGAATTTAAGTAAGGGTGTGCGCCGGCCTCGCGGCCGGGCGTAAACGCGAAGGAGCGGGACATGAGCGGGTTGCATTTCACGCGCCGCGCCGTTCTGGCGGTTCTGGCGTCGAGCGCCGCAGTCGGCCCCGCGCAAAGGGTTTTCGCCGCGCCGGGGCCGGACCGGCTTCGCTTTCGCGACATCCGCCTCGATCTTTCGCCGCTGCGCGAAAATGACGAGGCCGAGGAGGCGGCATGGGTCGCCGCCAAACTGCCGGTCGATCTGAAACAGACCCTCGCGGCGCATTTCGCGCCGGGCGATCGCAGCGCGGGCGTGCTCTTGGTTCGCATCGACAATGTCCTTCTTGGCAATCCCGATTCGCGAATGGGCTACGGCCTCATGGCGACCGACACGACCGACAGCATCGAGGGCGAAGCGCGCGCGCTCGATGCGCGCGGCGGCTTGATCGGAACTTATCCGCTCTTTTGCGCCGTCGGCGCCGACAGCCACGCGGGCATGCCCAATCAGGAGGACATTCGTCGCTGGCGCGTGGAGACATTGGCGCTGAGCTTCGCGCAATGGCTGCCGGGCAAGATGGGGCTGTAAGCGACGATGGGGGATGCGCGGATCGGCGAGGGCGTGCGCGTCCTGATCCTGGGTTCCGGCAAGGCAGGCCACGAGATCAATGCGATCGGCGTCGCCGAGGCGCTGGGCGGGCGCTATGAGCAGCGTCGAGTCGATCCGCGCAAGCCCTATCTCTGGATGTCGCCCTTCGGCCCGGTCGATCCGCGCGACGCGGCGCTCTTCGATCCGCCCTGGCCCGACATTGTCCTCGCCAGCGGCCGGGTCACGACGCCCTATCTGCGCGCCTTCAAGCGCAAGGCGGGGTCGCGCCTCTTCGCCGTCTTCCTGCAGGACCCGCGTTTCGCAAGGCGCGGGATGGATCTCATCTGGGTTCCCGAACACGATCGCCATCGTGGGCCCAATGTCATCGCGACGCTGACTTCGCCGCATCCTTTTTCGGCGCGCCGCTTGGCGGCGGCGCGCGCCGCGCCCGACCCGCGTCTCGCCGCGCTGCCCGCGCCGCGCTGCGCTATCGTGCTGGGCGGCCCGAGCGGCGCGCAGCATTTCACCGCCGAAGACGAGACGCGCATGAGCGCCGCGGTGCGGGCGATTTCGGCGCAAGGCTTTTCGATCATGGCGACGCCGTCGCGCCGCACGCCGCCGAGCCTCCTTGCGGCCGTGCGCGCCGGGCTTGGCGAAGCGCCGGGTTTTGTGTGGGACGGCGCGGGCGACAATCCCTATGCGTCGATCCTGGCGCTGGCCGATGCGCTGCTGGTGACCGGCGACAGCGCCAACATGGTCGGCGAGGCCACAGTGACCGGCGCGCCGGTCTATGTGTTCGAGCCGAGCGGCGGCGGTTCGTCCAAGCTCGCCGGCGCCATCGACGCGCTGGCGCGGCGCGGCGCGGTCAGACGCTTCGATGGGCGCATCGAGCGCTTCACCTATGCGCCGATCGATTCGAGCGGCGAGATCGCCGGGGAGATCGTACGCCGTTTCGCGCTTATGCGGGCGGGGGCGGGGTGATCAGCGAGCGAACTCGCGGGCAGCGAGGGTCGCCGGCCCTGTGGCCTCATCCTGAGGCGCCCTCGCGTGAGCGAGGGCCTCGAAGGATGAGGAGACGCATGCGTTCGCGACGGCGTCCAATCCTACGAGGACGGCGTGCCGCGGTCGCCGGCCGCCACACGCAGCCGCTCGCGCGCGACGTCGAAAAGCGTTCCATTAAACGGCGATTCAAGCGACATCGTGATGATCCAAAGACCGCGATATCCCAGCAGGCGGTTGCACGCCCGCGCGCAGCGCGACAGGAAATCCCAACGCAGCGGCAAGGTCACGGCGAAGCTTGGATCGACGTCGAGGTAGAAGCTTCTTCCGCCGTCTTTGCCCATGGGGTCGCTCACCGACCGGATCGCCGTCCACGGAATGCGTTGAGGGCTGATCCGGCGATCTTCGAAGCTCGTCTCGGTCAAAAACACAACCGGCCCGGAGCCGCCGAAAAGCCGCCGTCCGACCTGAACGGCGATCGCCCCGAAGAACGCGATGCAAAACGCCGAAATCAAAACGCCGACAATCAGCCACGGGAGACCGCCGGGCTTTGGCGGATCGCGGGTCAACCCGAGATAGGGGGCGACGAATAGCGCCAGCATGACGGCCGCCAGGACGCAGAACGCGAGCGCGCCGATGACATGAATGGCGAGACGGACGCGCGACTCGGAAATTTCGAGGTCGTTGCGTTCGAGGTCCGACAGATCCTCCATGCCTCGATCTAACCCATGGCGACTCGGCTCGGCAAGCGATCGGGCGCGATCGATGCGCTTGAGCGGCGACATGGCCGATGATGTCGCGCGCCGTTGCGTGGCTTGCGGCTGGAGTCGTCGGCCGCCCGAACCTCGTCCCGAAGCGCCCTCGCGCGAGCGAAGACCTCAGCCCTCATCCTGAGGCGCCCTCGCGTCAGCGAGGGCCTCGAAGTATGAGGGCGGGATCGCATTGGGGCGCTTCCAGAGCGTCCTTCGAGACGCCCGCTTTGCCGGCTCCTCAGGACGAGGGCGGAGACGCCGCGCCATGGCTCGCACATTATCGCTGTCCCGGCGCCCCTTGCGTCCCGCCGCCAAATCGCCGACATGCGCTTTTGGTCGGGGCTTGGGCGCGATGGTCGGGGCGGGGACGGATCGAACCAGAACAGCTTTAAGCGGCGGCCCAGCGATCGTGCTCGTGCGCTCGCAACTGGCGGTCAATATCGGCATGTGCGCCCGCGCGATGGCCAATTTCGGTCTCGACGATCTGCGTCTGGTCGCGCCGCGCGAAGGCTGGCCGCGCGCCGGCCAATATCGCGATGTGGCCTACGCAGCAGCAGCGGGCGCCGCCCATCTGCTCGATCGCGCGCGTGTCTTCGCGACCGTCGCCGAGGCGGTCGCCGATCTCAATTTCCTCTATGCGACGACGGCGCGCGAGCGCGGCCAGTTCAAACCGGTGGCCACGCCCGCCGCGGCGATGGCGGCGACCGCGCTCGCGCCGGGCAAGCGCGGCGTGCTGTTCGGTCCCGAGCGCACCGGGCTCGACAATGACGAAATCGCGTTGGCCGACGAGATCGTCACCTTTCCGGTCAATCCCGCCTATGCCTCGCTCAACCTAGCCCAGGCCGTGCTGCTGGTCGGCTATGAATGGTTCAAATCCGCTCACGGCGACGCGCCGCCGGCGTCGACGGTGGCCCGCGCCGTCTCGCCCCCGGCGACGCGCGAGATGACGCTCGCCTTTTTCGAATTTCTCGAGGGCAAGCTCGACGAGGCCGGTTTCTTTCGCCCCGTGACCAAGAAGCCGGGGATGCGACGCAATCTGCGCAACATGTTTCATCGCATGGCGATGACCCAGCAGGACGTGCGCACCTTCTGGGGCGCGGTGGTGCGCCTCACCGAAGGGCCGCGGGTCGAGGTCAAGACGCGCAAGCGCAATCGGCCGCCCAAGTCTTAGCGCCCAAGTCTTAGCGCCCAAGCTTCAGCGCCCAGGCCTCAGCGCGTCTGGCCAAGCCGCGAAGGGGCGGCGGTTGCGCGGCGCCGCCGCTTGGCCTATCGATCCCGGTCGATCAACCAAGGCGGCCCCGCGGTGAACCAGCGCATCCTCCTCGTCGCGTTGACGGTCGCGGCGCTGGCGGTTGTCGCGTGGCTGCTTCTGGGTCGCGGCGAGCCGGCGCCCGAGCAATGGCAAGGCTACGCCGAGGCCGACTTCGTCAAGATCGGGCCGACGCAGCAGGGATTGTTGACTGCCGTGCATGTCGCGCGCGGCGACCGCATCGTCAAAGGCGCACCGCTGTTCGACCAGGACGATGCGGCCGATCGCGCCGCCGTCGATCAGTCGGCGAAACTCTTGCAACAGGCCAAGGACCAGCTTGGCAATCTTCGCGGCCCCGACAAGCCAACCGAGATCGCTCAGGCCGAGGCCAATCTTCGTGACGCCACTGCGGCGCGCGACAAGGTTCAGGCCGACTTCCAGCGCAACCAGACACTTCTGGCGAGCGGCGCGGCGACCGCGCAGATCGTCGATCAGGAGCGCGCCGACCTCGCTTCGGCCGAGGCGAAGATCGCAGCCTTCCAGGCGGCGCTGCAGCAGACGCGGGCGTCGCTTGGCCGGCCCGACGAGATCACCGCCCAGGCCTCGGGGGTCGAGGCGGCCCAAGCCGCGCTGGCGCAGGCGCGCTGGCGGCTCGCACAACGCGCCGTCATCTCCCCGGTCGCCGGCGTGGTCGCCGACGTGGTCGCCGAGCCGGGCGAGACGCTGGAGGCCGGCGCGCCCGTCGTGTCGCTGCTGCCGCCGGAGAATATCTTCATCCGTTTCTTCGTGCCCGAACCCTCGCTCGCGCATGTCCATACGGGCGATTCAACGGCTCTGACCTGCGACGGCTGTCCGCCCGATCTGACCGGCGTCGTCTCCTTCATCGCGCCGCAGGCGGAATATACGCCGCCCTTCATCTATTCGGATTCGACGCGCTCCAAATTCGTGTTCCTCGCCGAGGCGCGGCCGAAGCGCGAGCAAGCGGCGCTGTTCAATCCCGGTCAGCCGGTCACGGTGAAGCCGATCTCGGCTTCGCCATGAATGATCTCGTCATCGACGTGAGCGGTCTGCGCAAGCGTTTTGGCGATCTCAGCGTAGTCGAGGATCTGACGCTTCAGGTGAAGCGCGGCGAGATTTGCGGTTTTCTCGGCGCCAACGGTTCGGGCAAGACGACGACGATCCGCATGCTGTGCGGATTGCTCGAGCCCGATGCGGGAGAAGGAACCTGCATCGGCTTCGACATTCGCCGTCAGGCGCACGACATTCGCCGCAATGTCGGCTACATGACGCAGCGCTTCAGCCTCTATGAGGATCTCACCGCCTTCGAGAACCTCGACTTCGTCGCCGCTGTATTCGAAATGCCCGATCGCCAAGCGGCGGTCGAGGCGATCATCGAGCGTATGGGGCTCAAGGATCGCCGCAATCAGCTCGCGTCCCAGCTTTCGGGGGGATGGAAGCAGCGCCTGGCGCTGGCGGCCTGCGTGCTGCATGAACCCAAGCTGCTGCTGCTCGACGAACCGACCGCCGGCGTCGACGTGAAAGCGCGGCGCGAATTCTGGGACCTCATTCACGACATGGCGGCCGACGGTCTGACGACGCTGGTCTCCACCCACTACATGGATGAAGCCGAACGCTGCAGCCGCATCGTCTATCTCGCCCAGGGACGCATCGTCGTGCAGGGCAGCGCGACGTCCGTCGTTGGCGAGTCCGGCCTCGTCATCTTCGAGGCGATTGGCGATGGGATTGACGCGGTTGCGCGGCGCATGCGCCAGGCGCCCGGCGTCGAGGCGGCCGGCGTATTCGGCCGGGCGCTCCATGTGGCGGGTATGGATCGCGCCGCGCTCGCGGCGGCGATCGAGTCGCAGGGCGGCGGCCTCGAATGGCGGGAAGTCGAGCCGAAGCTCGAGGATGTGTTCATCCACATGCTGAGCCTCGACGAGGCGCGGCGATGATCGGCTTCTCTTTCGCTCGTCTCATGGCGCTGCTGCGCAAGGAATCGATCCAGATCGTGCGCGACGCGACGACGCTGCGCATGATCATCGCCTTGCCGATCATGCAGCTTTTCCTGTTTGGCTACGCGATCAATTCCGATCCCAAGCACCTGCCGGCCGGACTGCTGTCGATCGAAAGTTCGAAATACGAACGCACCATCGCCGCCGCGCTGAACAATTCGGGCTATTACGATCTACGCCAGATCCGCTCGGAGGCGGAGGCGGACGAGGGGCTGGCGCGCGGCGACCTTTTGTTCGTCGTCGAAATTCCGCCCGGCTTCGACCGCGCCGTCGATCGCGGCGAGAACCCCAGCGTGCTGGTTGACGCCGACGCGACCGACCCCACCGCCATCGGCAACGCGGTCGCCGCGCTTTCGTCCGTGCTGACCGACCTCAACCGCGACCTCCCGCCGATCCGCAGGGCCGCGCCGCAAACGCCGCCGGTCAATTTCATCGTCCATGCCCGTTACAACCCCGAGCAACTGACCGTGCTCAATATCGTGCCGGGATTGCTCGTCATCGTCCTGACCTTCTCGACTCTCTTCGTCACGACGCTGTCGATCACCCGGGAGCGCGAACGCGGCACCATGGAAAACCTGTTGGCGATGCCGGTGCGACCCGTCGAGGTGATGATCGCCAAGATCGTCCCCTATATTTTCATCGGCTATCTGCAGGTCGGTCTGATCATCATCGCCTCGGTGGTCTTCTTCGATCTGCCGGTGCGAGGCTCGCTGCCTTTGATGCTGGCGGCGATCGGTGTGTTCATCGCCTCCAACCTGGCGCTCGGCGTGACCTTCTCGACCATCGCCGCCAGCCAGATGCAGGCCGTCCAGCTCGCTCAGTTCACCTTGATGCCGTCATTTCTGCTGTCGGGCTTCATGTTTCCGTTTCGCGGCATGCCGGCCTGGGCGCAGGCCGTCGGCAATGTGTTTCCAACAACTCACGCCATCCGGATCGTGCGCGGCATGTTGCTCAAGGGGAACGGTTGGAGCGAAATCGCGCCCGAGATCTGGCCGATGGCGCTCTTTACCGTCGTGGTGATTGCATTCGCCATCTGGCGCTACCGCGAAACGCTCGATTGAGCGTCTGATTTGCCTTTCGAGACGCCAGTTTGACGCCTGGCGCGGAATTTGGCGCCCGAATGAAGGGCAATCCGCCGTACGGTTAAATCATACTTAAGATTTGCTGTTGTCTAATCCCGATCGCAGCAAGCGAAGGTTCTGGCGCAAGTCAGGCCCTCGCAGGCGTGTAGCCGACTGTCTGCGCCGGACGTGATCCGGAATCTTACTTACAGCCGCCGTTGCGCAGGCCATTGGGCCTTCCGACAAGGTTTCGAGGCGGCGGGGGGCCGCGTCGCGGGGATTCTGGCGATGATTGATAATTTGAAGCTGCGCACCAAGGTTATGATCCCGCTGGCGCTCATGTCGGCTGTCGTCCTGGCGATGGTCGCCTTCGGGGCGAATCGACTGAGCGGCGTCAGCGCGACGGCGAGCGATATTATCGAGCGGCGCGATCTGGCCGCGGTCGAACTGACCCGCGCCGCCGCCGCCATGAGCGGCGTTCCGCACGCCGTCTTCGCTGTGCTGCTTTACGATCAGGACGACGCGGCGCGCAAAGTGGCGAAAAAGGATTTCGAGACCCTCGGCCCGGAAGCGACCGATCTTTTGACCCAGGCCGCCGAGCTTCTGCCCGACAAGGCCGACGACATCGGCAAGTTTATCGACCGTTTCACCAAGATCGCCGAGGAAGCCAAGGAGCCGATGGAGGTCAGCCTCCAGACGCCCGGCCTTATTCACGGCATCGGCATTCAGCAGATCGACCTCGTTCAGATGGGCCATGGCGCGAGCCTGGCGACCGACGTCGACACGCATCTGCGCGCGCTGATCACCGACATGAGCGCCTTCAACAAAGACCTTCTGGCGGCCAACGTCACGGCGAGTCAGGGCCTCAGCGTGAAGGCAAGAGACGCCGTCACCAATATGGCTGTGGTCGGCATCGTCTCGACCCTGCTCGCCGCCGCCTTCGCGATCTGGATGAGCTCGACCAGGATCACCCGGCCGCTGACGCGGATGATCGATCGCATGCGCGCTCTCGCTCAGGGCGATCTCGAGGCCGAGATCGACGGGCTGGGGCGGCGCGACGAAGTTGGCCAGATGGCGGACGCGGTGCAGGTCTTCAAGGCCAATGCGATCGAACGCGTGCGGGTGGAAAAGGAAGCCGCCGAGCACCGCGCCGAAATCGAGGATGAGCGCCGGCGCGTCGAAGCGGAAAAGGCCGGCGCGACCGCTGTGCAAAGCCAGGCGATGAAATTGCTCGGCGACGGACTGCGGCGCCTCGCCGGCGGCGATCTGACCTCGCGGCTCGATCAGCAATTCCCCTCCGAATTCGCGATGATCCGCGACGACTTCAACGCCGCCTCGCGCAAGCTGATGGAAACCATACGGGCAGTGGTGGACAGCACCAGCGCTATCCACGCCGGTTCGCACGAGATTTCGACCTCCTCCGACGATCTGTCGCAACGCACCGAGCAGCAGGCGGCCCGGCTCGAGGAGGCCGCCGCAGCACTCGATGAGATCACCTCCACGCTGAAGAAATCGGCCGAAGGCGCGACCCAGGCGGCGGAGGTGGTCGCCAGCGCCGATGACGACGCCAAGAAGGGCGCCGTGGTCGTCAAGCAGGCGGTTCAGGCGATGGCCGCGATCGCCAAGTCTTCCGAACAGATCGGCCAGATCATCGGCGTGATCGACGAGATCGCCTTCCAGACCAATTTGCTGGCGCTCAACGCCGGCGTCGAGGCGGCGCGCGCCGGCGACGCCGGGCGCGGTTTCGC
>SSMV01000136.1 GCA_004799435.1 Bradyrhizobium sp. | reverse complement strand
CCCATTGGCGCTGCGCAGCGGAACGCCGGCGTAGAAGCGCAGATTGGGCTCGCCGAGCACGAGCGGATTGTCGCGGAACCTGGCGTCGGCCAGCGCATCGGGAACGATCAACGTCCGCCCTTCGGTCAGCGTGACCCGACAAAAGGAAGCGCTGCGGGCCGATTGGTCGTTGTCGAGGCCCTGCCAGGATTTGAACCATTGGCGGTGGCCGTCGAGGAAGGTCACCGTCGACATCGGCACGCCAAGGACGCGGCAGACGATCCGGGTTATCCGGTCGAAGGCCTCTTCGCGCGGCGTGTCGAGAACGTCATAGCGGGCCAGTTCCTCAAGCGAGGACATTCCCGGGGTTTCGACGGCATCCGGCATGGGTTGCATCGCGTCGCGGCGGCCCTGAGGCCGCGCCATCGATCTTTGTGCCGCAGAAATCGCTAATTTTTTGCTTAAACAGCTTCCGTCTTGGGCGGGGCTCGACCCGGCCATCCATGTCTTTGTCGGCACCGCCCTGCCCTGACGTCCCCCCGCCGGCGTCATGGCCGGGCCTGACCCGGCCATCCTGGCCTTGGCTGCGGGGGCGGCTCCCTCACCCTGATCCGCCTCCGTCATGGCCGGGCTTGACACGGCCATCCACGTCTTCGCGGAGGCGAGGCGAACAATCCATGGAAACCTTGCTGGCCGCCGCGATCGAGTCTCTCAGGGACCAAAGGTGTGCGACGCAACGCAGAATAGTCGTGGATGGCCGGGTCAAGCCCGGCCATGACGAACCTCTTGAGTCTGCGCGCCCCCACCCTTTCAGCAACGCCGCCACGAAAGCCTCCGCACCTGCGTGACGCACTGGCAGCGTGGCTCCCCCGCTTCCGTCATGGCCGGGCTTGACCCGGCCATCCACGCCTTGGTCGGCGCAGCGCCTAGGATCTGTCGGAATCGAGCCAGTCACGGCAGCGGGATTGTTCAAAGACCCGGGCGTAAGAAGCATCCCGAGACAGTCGCGGATGGCCGGGGCAAGCCCGGCCATGACAAACCTCTTGGGTCTGCGCGCCTCTACCCTTTCAGCAGCGCCGTCACAAAGGCTTCTACCCCCTGCATGACGCGCGGGCAGCGGGCGCGCTCGGCGGCGATGATCGCCGAGACCTGCGCATAGGCGCGCTGCAGGTCTTCGTTGATCACCACATAATCATATTGGCGCCAGCGCTCGATCTCCTTGCGCGAGGCGGCGAGGCGTTTCTCGATGGTGACGGCGGAATCCTCGGCGCGGCGCTCTAGCCGCGCGCGCAATTCGGTCATCGACGGCGGCAGGATGAAGACGCTGACGACATCGCTGCCCAGCGCCTCGCGCACCTGCTGCGCGCCCTGCCAGTCGATGTCGAACAGCATGTCGCGCCCTTCGGCGAGCACCTGCATCACCGGCGCGCGCGGCGTGCCGTAGCAGGCGCCATGCACCTCGGCCGATTCCAGCAGGTCGCCCGCGCCCTTCATCAGATCGAAGTGATGGCGGTCGATGAAGTGATAATGTACGCCATCGACTTCGGAGGAGCGGCGCGGCCGCGTCGTCACCGAAATCGACAGCGTCAGATCGAGCGCCTTGTCCTGCAGCAGCATGCGCGTCAGCGTCGTCTTGCCGGCGCCGGAGGGCGAGGACAGGATCAGGATCATGCCGCGTCGGCGCATCTTGCTCGCGGTCATTTTAGGGTCGCGCTCATTCGATGTTCTGCACCTGCTCGCGCAATTGCTCGATTTGGGCGCGCAGTTCAAGCCCCTGCGCGGTGAGCGAGACGTCATTGGCCTTGGCGCAGAGCGTATTGGCCTCGCGACCGAGCTCCTGGGCGAGGAAATCGAGCCGCCGGCCCACGGGACCGCCTTCGGCGATCAGGGCGCGGGCCGCCGCGACATGGGTTTTGAGCCGGTCGAGCTCCTCGCGAATGTCGGCCTTGGCGGCGAGCAGGATCGCTTCCTGATGCAACCGGCTCTCGTCGAAGCCGCGGCCCGACTGGAGCAGCGCGGCGACCGCGGCGGCAAGCCGCGCCCGCACGGCCTCGGGCTTGCGCGCCGGATTGTCGTCAGCCCCTTGAGTCAAAGCCGCGATGGCGTCGAGCCTTTCGAGCAATATGCTCTGCAGCGCCGCGCCCTCGGCGCGCCGCGCCGCGATCAAGGCGACGATCGCCTCATCGAGGCTCGTCAGCACGCCGGCGCAGACGGCAGCGAGGCTCGCTTCGTCATCCGCCGCCTCGACCACTTCGACGACGCCGCGCACCGCCAGCACGCCGTCCATAGTGGGCGGCGCAAGGCCAGCCTTGGCGGCGGCGGCCCGTGCGACGGCGATAATCTCTTCGAGCGCCCTGGGGTCGAGCCGCGCCTGCGCCCCCGCCCCGTCGCGCTGGGCGGCGACGGTGGCGAAACAGGCGCCGCGCGACAGGCCCCTGGCGAGGCGCGCCCGCGCCTCGCTCTCGATGCGGTCGAAGCCCGGCGGCAGGCGCAGCCGGAGGTCGAGCCCCTTGGCGTTGACGCATTTGATCTCGACCGTCCAGCGCCACGGCCCCTGCGCCCCGGCGGCGCGGGAAAAACCCGTCATGCTGGTCAGCGACATGGTTCGAAAGCCCCCGACGCCTGCGCCGCTCAGCCTACGCGAATCGCGGCCGCCGGCGCGCCCTTATAGCAGCCCGCTGGCGCGACGGGCGCAGGCTGTCCCGCCCGCGCCGAGAAACGATTAACGTTAACCCAATGCTAATGGCTTTCGCGTGTAGTGCGCCGACGCCGATCCCAGTCGGGCGCGAGCGGAGACGTGCGCGTTTCCGAGGCGCTTGCCAGGCTGGAGACATCGGCGGGGGGAGATCGCCAATGTCGATTGACGTCGCGGATCGGTTGCGTGGCCTGAGCTTCGACGAGGCCGAACGCGAAGCATTGCGCGCGATGGCGCCGCTGATCAAGCGCGTGCTGGAGCCGGCCGTCGCCGCCGCCGATCATCACGCCGAACAATGGGACGAATATCGCGACGCGCGCGACCGCGTCGCCGCCACGGGCGAGAACCTGACTGGCCCCGAGGCCCTGCGCTATTGGCGCATGACGCTGTCGGAGGAATTCGGCGAGGATCGGCTTGCGCTCGTCGGCGAACGGGCGCTGCGCTATTATGGCGCCAAATTCCCGCCGCGCTGGACCTATGCGGCCTTCGCCGGCGTGTTCAGCGCGCTCGCCAAAGCGGCGATCGAGGAAAGCGCCCCAAAGACCCTGCGCCGCGTCGGCGCCAAGCGTCGGCGCGAGCTCAACGACCGGATCGCCGCTCTCTTCAAGGCGGCCATGCTGGAACTGGACATGGCCGCGGCGATTCGCCGCAGCCGCGACGATGGCGAGCGCGCCAGGCTCGAGGCGCAGAACGAAGCGACCCATGCCGAGGACGAGCGCGTCGTGGCGGGTC
Source organism: Bradyrhizobium sp. (assembly GCA_004799435.1). Lineage (GTDB taxonomy): Bacteria > Pseudomonadota > Alphaproteobacteria > Rhizobiales > Beijerinckiaceae > Roseiarcus. The sequence goes on along the minus strand of SSMV01000136.1, from coordinate 553 downwards.
TGGGCGGCGGCCTCGATCGGCTCGCCCAGGGCAATCTCAAGACGCGCCTCACCGAGACCTTCCCACCGCGCTACGAAAAGCTGCGGCTCGATTTCAACGGATCGGTCGACAGTCTGGAATCGGCGATCGGCCAAGTGATCGTCGTCGCCGACTCGCTTCGCGCGGGCTGCGAGAACATCGCCGCCGCCTCCGACCGTCTGTCGCAGCGCACCGAAAGCCAGGCCGCCGGCCTAATCGAGGCGACCTCCACGCTCTCGGCGATCGTCTCGACCGTCGCCGAAACGGCGCAGGGCGCCAAGAACGCCCGCGACATCGCCACCACCGCGAAGGCCCAGGCCGAATCGAGCGTCGACATCGTCCGTGAGGCGGTCGAGGCCGTGCGCCGGATCGAGAAATCGTCGCAGGAAATCGCCAAGATCATCGGCGTGATCGACGAGATCGCCTTCCAGACCAATTTGCTGGCGCTCAACGCCGGCGTCGAGGCGGCGCGCGCCGGCGACGCCGGGCGCGGTTTCGCGGTCGTCGCTTCCGAAGTGCGGGCGCTCGCCCAGCG
>SSMV01000135.1 GCA_004799435.1 Bradyrhizobium sp. | reverse complement strand
AATGTGATACGGAATAACGCTAAATCCGCCTTCTAAGCGGCAGGTCGCAGGTTCGAGTCCTGCCGGAGTCGCCAGTCCGTCGCTGCGGCCCTGTCGAAAAGGACGCCATTCTGCAAACCGTCGCTTGCCTTCGCTGGGGAAAAGGCTTTCCGGTCGATTACGCAAACCGCCTCTATCGCGGGGTCATGCGCAACGTCGTCCGTCCAACCCGGTTCATCGCCTTCACCGACGACGCGAGCGGCCTCGATGACGGCATTGAAGCGCGCCCGATCCCAGCGATACGGCTGCCGGCGACCGGGCTCGGCGGCAGCCCATGGCGCAAGCTCGCTTTGTGGTCGCGCGATATCGGCGTCGAGGGCGACATCCTGTTCATGGATCTCGACGTGGTCGTGGTCGGCCCGCTCGACGATCTCTTCGACTATCGCCCCGGCGAATTGGCGATCATTCGCGACTGGGGCACCAAGGATTGCGGCAATTCCTCGGTAATGCGTTTCCCGGCTGGCGGCGCGCCGCATCTGATCGACCGTTTCGAGGCGGCGCCACTGGAAATGCGGCGGCTTTACTCCAACGAGCAAGTCTATCTCAGCCGCGAGTCCGGTCTGCCGATGGCCTATTGGCCGAGCGACTGGTGCCCAAGCTTCAAAGCCACGATGATGCCGCATTTTCCGCTCAATCATTTCAAGACTGTGCAAATCCCGCCGGGATCGCGGGTCGTGGTCTTCACCGGTCATCCGCGACCCCATGAGGCCATGGCGGGCGAGTGGCCGGCGCCCTGGTGGAAGAAGGTCTATAAGAGCGTCCGCCCAGTCACCTGGCTCAGAGAGCACTGGCGTTAAGCTTGAACGGGAACATCTTGAGCCGTCACGAGAATTGACCTCCCGGCAGTAAATTGACGTTAGGCGTTTGGAAAGGAAGTCGGGGCAGAGTGACCGCCATAATGAGCGTCTCACCGTGCTTCCGTTCGCGTCCGCAAAAGCGCTGGCGCCGCGCTTCAGGCCTTTTTGGTCTTCTCGCCCTGGGCGCGCTCGCCGGCTGCGCCGGGCCGCAAGGCCAGCAATATTCCCGGCATAGCAATGAGTATTTCTCGGTCGCCAAATATGGGCCGGCGAGCGAGCGGGTGGTGAACGACGGCGATCCCGTGCCGCACGGCGGCGGCCAATATCTCGTCGGCCATCCCTACACCATCGCCGGGCGCACCTATTATCCGCGCGAGAATGCGCGCTATAGCGCGACCGGCATGGCCTCCTGGTATGGCGACGCGTTCCACGGCCGTCGCACCGCCAATGGCGAGGTCTACGACATGCGCTCGCTGACCGCCGCGCATCCGACGATGCCGCTGCCGAGCTACGCGCGCGTCACCAATCTTCTCAACGGCTATTCGGTCATCGTCAGGGTTAATGACCGCGGGCCCTATTCGGGCGGCCGCATCATGGACGTGTCCTCGCGCGTCGCCGATGTGCTTGATTTCAAGAGCGCCGGCACCGGCAAGGTGAAAGTCGATTACATCGGTCCGGCGCCACTCGACGGGTCGGACGACGATATGCTGCTCGCCAGCCTGCGCACCGACGGGACGATGGCAGCGCTCAACAGCGCGCCGCAGGTCCAGCCCGAGACCGTCGCCCAGGCCGTCGCTGACGCCGATCCGCCTGCGCCGCCGCAGCAACCCCGGCCGAGCTGGGCGCCGGCTCCTGTCGCTGCGCCGGTCGCCGCGCCCGTCCACGAAAATCAACTGCCGTTGGTCGCTGTCGCCAGCCCGGCGCTGATGAAAGCGCCGCCGCCGCCGCCGCGGCCTTTCGATCTCGGCGAGATCGCGCGCATTATCAACACCGCCTCGGCTCAGCCGCCGGCACCGCCGGCGCCGCCGCGCCGTCCGGTTCGCCAGGCATACGCGGGACCGCGCGCGCTCTATTTCGGCCCCGACGAGGCGCCGGCGTCGCCGCTGCTGCGCGACGATCCTTTCGCCCGTGTGATCGGCGGCGAGACCCGCTAGGCTCGGCGCCTTCGCAACCGCCTTTTCGTTGATTTGTCTTTGAGCAGGCGCCACAAAAGGCTCTTCGCCGAGGCGCCTCGGCGTGGCTTGAGGATCGCTCGTGCTCGTTCGCCTGACCCTTGCATTTGTCGCGTCGCTGGCGCTGTCGCAAGCGGCGATCGGCGCGGAAAATTTCCAGAGCGCCGCGCCCGAGGCGCTGCTGATCGACTATGACAGCGGCGCGACGCTTTACGAGAAGAGCGCAGATGCGCCTTTCCCCCCTGCCGCGCTGGTCAAGTTGCTGACCGCCGAGATCGTCTTCAATGAGATCAAGGCGGGGCGCCTCACCCTCGACAAGACCTTCACGGTTTCCGAACATGCCTGGCGCACCGGCGGAGCGCATGCTCACGCCACGGCGATGTTCGTCGACATCCATAGCCAGGTTGCGGTCGAGGATCTGCTGCGCGGCCTGATCGTCCAGTCCGGCAATGACGCGGCGATCACGCTGGCCGAAGGCGTGTCAGGGTCGGAGGACGCTTTCGCCGATCTGATGAACAAGCGCGCCGCGGAGCTTGCCCTGCTGCATTCGTATTTCGTCGATCCCGCCGGCCGCGACGATCCTCGCCAGCATGTCACGGCGCGCGACATGGCGCTGCTCGCCGCGCATATCATTCGCGATGAGCCGGACTTCTATCACTATTTCGGCGAGAAGGATTTCACCTGGAACAAGATCCATCAGGGCAACCGCAATCCGCTGCTCGCGGAGGTCGGCGGCGCGGACGGGTTGAAAACCGGCGAAGATGCAGCGGGCGGATTTAGTCTGGTCGGGTCGGCTGTTGAGGACGGGCAGCGGTTGATCGTTGTCGTCGCCGGTTTGAAATCGGCGGCCGACCGCGCCGAGGAGGGGCGCAAACTGCTCGAATGGGGCTTTCGCTCGTTCGAGCCGCGCGTGCTCTATCACCCCGGCGCGGTCGTCGGCTCAGCTTCGGTCTATGGCGGAGAAGACGGCGATGTCCCACTGGTCTGCGACAAGGAGATCAAGGTCTTCCTCGCGCGCGGCGATCCCGAACGCCTGACCGCCAAGATCGTCTATATGGGTCCATTGACCGCGCCGGTCGCCGCCGGCGCGCAGGTGGGCACGCTCCGCATCTGGCGCGGCGGCGAACTTGCGCTCGAAGCGCCATTGCAAACCCAGAGCTCGGTGGCGGTGGGCGGCCTCGCCAAGCGGGCCTTCGACGCCGGCATCGAATTCGCGGGCGGTCTTGTTCGCGGCGCCATGACAAAGAAATAGCGGGACCAAGAAATGATGGCCTACGCGCCGGCGCGGGGCCGGTTCATCACATTTGAGGGTGGGGAGGGGACCGGCAAGTCGGTCCAGGTTCGTCGCCTTGTCTCCCGACTGCGCGAACTCGGGCTCGGCGTCGTCGCGACCCGCGAACCGGGCGGCTCTCCCGGCGCGGAAGCGCTGCGCGACATCATTCTCGCGGGGGCGGGCGCGCGCTTCGGCTCGGCCGGCGAAGCGTTGCTCTTCAGCGCCGCGCGCATCGATCATATCGACGCGACGATTGCGCCGGCGCTGCGGCGCGGCGATTGGGTGGTCTGCGATCGCTTCTTCGATTCCACCCGCGCCTATCAGGGCGTGGCCGGAGATCTCGATCCTGCGCTGCTCGCCAGCCTCGAGCGAGTCGCGGTCGGTTCCTGCCGGCCCGATCTGACCTTCATGCTCGATCTGCCGGCGTCCATCGGCATGGCGCGCGCGACGCTGCGACGCGGCGCCGCGCCCGCCGATCGCTTCGAGCGCGAGGGCCTCGCCTATCACGAGACGCTGCGGCGCGCCTTTCTCGCCATCGCCGAGACCGAGCCGTGGCGCTGCGTCGTGATCGACGGGCGACCGAGCGAAGAGGTGGTCGCCGACGCGATCTGGCGCGTCGTGGAGGCGCGGCTCGACGATGCGCTGCCGCATTCGGCGCGGGTGCGATGAGCCGTCCAGCGACCGACGCGCCGCCGGAGAGCGACGCCTTTCCCAATGCGCCCCATCCGCGCTTCGCCGCGCGTCTGATCGGCCACGGGGCGGCCGAAGCGGCGATGCTGGCGGCCTATCGCGAAGAGCGCCTCGCCCATGCCTGGCTGATCGGTGGGCGGGAAGGGATCGGCAAGGCGACGCTCGCCTGGCGCTTCGCGCGTTTCGTGCTCGCCAATCCCGACCCACGCGCGCCCGCCGTGACGACGGCCAGGGATCTCTCGGTCGCGCCCGATCATCCGGCGGCGCGCCAGCTTGCGGCGCTCGCCCATCCCGATTTCGCGCTGGTGCGGCGCGAGTGGAACGAGAAGGCGAGGCCGAAGAGCTTCTTCAGCGAAATCCGCGTCGACGACGTTCGCCAGGCTCTGTCGATGTTTCATCTCTCGGCGGCCTTCGGCGGCTGGCGCGCCGTGATCGTCGATTGCGCCGACGATCTCAATGCGACGGGCGCCAACGCGTTGCTCAAGATGATCGAAGAGCCGCCGCCGCGCGCGCTGATCCTGATCCTTTCGCATCGGCCGGGGCAGGTGCTGGCGACGATCCGCTCCCGCTGCCGGCGGCTGTCGCTTGAGCCGCTGCAGCCCGACGAGATCGAAACGATCATCGCAGGTCTCGGCGAACCATGGGAGGCGATCGATCCGGCCGAACGCAGGACGGCGGCGGCGCGCGCCGACGGATCGGCGCGCGAAGCGCTGCGTCGGCTCGATCCGGATGCGACCGACATGGGCGCCTTGATCGACCTGGTGATCGGCGGGCTGCCGAGGCCCGATCCCGACGCGGTGCATCGGCTCGCTGACGCGCTCGCCGGCCGCGCCTCGGGCGAGGCCTTCGCCGCTTTCTCGGCCGCGCTGCTCGAATGGCTGGGCGCGCGCGCCCGTGTCGCCGCCGGGCCGGTTCAACAGCGAGCCCTCGCTGGCCTGTGGGATCGCGTCCGCGCCGCCGCGCGCGAGACCGAAGCGCTCAATCTCGATCGCCGCCTGCATGTGCTGGCGATGTTCGAGGAGATCGCCGGCGAGGCGCGCCGGCTCTAGAAATCCGGCGAACCGCCCACATTTCCAAGCGCCAGGAAATGCTCTAGGGAGGGCGCCATGAGCAGCCCTTTCTACATTACGACGGCAATCCCTTACGCGAATGGCGCGCCTCACATCGGCCATGCCTATGAGCGCATCGCCACCGATGCGATTCAGCGGTTCATGCGGCTCGATGGGCGCGAGACCCTGTTCGTCACCGGCATGGACGAGCATGGCCTCAAAATGCAGCAGACAGCGGCGCGCGAGGGCCTGACGCCGCAGGCGCTGGCTGATCGTACAGCGGTCCAATTCGAGGCGATGGGCGCGCTTCTCAACGCGCCGGCGGACGACATCGTTCGCACCACGCAGCCGCGCCACAAGCGCGCCGTGCAAGCGATCTGGGAGCGCATGGCCGCGGCCGGCGACATCTACCTGTCGAAATACCGCGGCTGGTATTCGGTGCGCGACGAAGCCTATTTCGACGAGAGCGAGCTGATCGACGCGCCGGGCGGCGGCAAGCTGGCGCCGAGCGGCGCGCCGGCGCAATGGGTCGAAGAGGAAAGCTACTTCTTCAAACTGTCGGCCTATGGCGAGAGGCTGCTCGCGCTTTATGAGGCCAATCCCGATTTCGTCACGCCGGAGGCCTATCGCAACGAAATTGTCGCCTTCGTCAAACGTGGTCTCGCCGATCTCTCCATCAGCCGCACCACTTTCGACTGGGGCGTGCCGGTCCCCGGCGATCCCAAGCACGTCATGTATGTCTGGGTCGACGCGCTGACCAATTACATCACCGCTACCGGCTTCCCCGACGCCGGTCCGCGCGCGCATTTCTGGCCGGCGAGCGCGCATGTGATCGGCAAGGACATCACCCGCTTTCACGCCATCTACTGGCCGGCCTTCCTGATGTCGGCCGGCCTGCCCGTACCTAAGCAGATCGTGGTGCACGGCTTCCTGTTCAACCGCGGCGAGAAAATGTCGAAGTCGGTCGGCAATGTCGTCAGCCCCGCCGATCTCGTCGCCGCCTATGGCGTCGATCAGATGCGCTATTTCTTCCTGCGCGAAGTGCCCTTCGGTCAGGACGGCAGCTATTCGCACGAGGCGATCGTCCAGCGCGTCAACGCCGACCTTGCCAATGATCTCGGCAATCTCGCCCAGCGCTCGCTGTCGATGATCGCCAAGAACTGCGGCGGCGCCGTGTCGGACTGGCGCGAGGCCGAGCCGCAGGAGACGGATCTCGCCATGCTGGCGCGGGCCGACGAGCTCATCGGCGCGGCGCGCATCGCGATGCGCGGCTTCCTGCTGCATCAGGCGATCGGCGCGGTCTTCGAGGTCGTCGCCGAGGCCAATCGCTATTTCGCCGCCGCCGAGCCATGGAAGCTCGCCAAAAGCGACCCCAGACGCATGGCGCTGACGCTCTACACAACGATCGAGACCGTGCGCATCGCGGCGATCCTGCTGCAACCGGCGATGCCGGCGGCGATGGCGAAGCTGCTCGATCTCCTCGGCGTGGCCGCCGACGCGCGCAGTTTCGCGGCGGTCGATGCGGGAGGCCTGGCCGGCAGTTTCAACGCGCCCGGCCGTCTTAAGCCCGGCGCGAAATTGCCGCCGCCGCAGCCGATCTTCCCGCGTTACGTCGAACCGGAAGGCCAGGCGAAGGCGTGATGCTGATCGACAGCCATTGCCATCTCGACTTTCCCGACTTCGCCGACGATCTCGACAGCGTCGTCGCCCGCGCGCAGGCGGCCGGAATCGAGCGCATGGTGACAATCTCGACGCGCGTGGCGCAAGCGAAGGGTTTGCAGGCGATCGCCGAACGTTTTCCCTCGGTCTATTTCACCGTCGGCACGCATCCCCATAACGCGGCCGACGAGCCGAACCTCGACCGTGAGAGCGCGCTTGCGCTGGCCGCCCATCCCAAATGCGTCGGGATCGGCGAAGCCGGGCTCGATTATCACTATGACTACGCGCCCGCCGATGTCGCCAAACGCGTCTTTCGCGCCCAGATCGGGCTGGCGCGGGAATTGGGCCTGCCGCTCGTCATTCATGCGCGCGAGGCGGACGACGACATCGCCGAAATTCTGCGCGAGGAAATGGGGCGGGGCGCCTTCGCCGCGGTGCTGCATTGCTTCACCTCCTCGCGCGCGCTGGCCGAGGCAGGACTGGCGCTTGGCTTCTATGTTTCTTTCTCGGGCGTGCTGACGTTCAAGAATGCGGTCGAGCTGCGCGCTGTGGCGCGCGACATTCCGCTCGATCGGCTGCTCGTCGAAACCGACGCGCCCTATCTCGCGCCGGTTCCCCATCGCGGGCGGCGCAACGAGCCGGCTTTCGTCGCCGACACGGCGAAGGCGCTCGCCGAGGTTCGCGGAATCGAACTCGCAGCGCTTGCCGCGGCGACCCGCGCCAATACGCTGCGGCTCTTCGCCAAGATGGCGGCGGACGGGGGCGCTTCGTGAGCCTGACGCTGACGATCCTCGGCTGCGGCTCATCGGGGGGCGTGCCGCGCGTCGCGCAGGGCTGGGGCGCCTGCGATCCGCGCAATCCGCGCAACGCGCGCCGGCGCTGCTCGCTGCTGGTCGAGCGCGAGAGCGGGCAGGGGCGCACGACAGCGCTGGTCGACACGTCGCCCGATCTGCGCGCGCAACTCATCGACGCCGAGGTTTCGCGCCTCGATGGCGTGCTCATCACCCATGAACACGCCGACCACACCCATGGCATCGACGATCTGAGGCCGATCTATATGGCGATGCGCCGGCGGCTCGACATTCATGTCGACGAGCCGACTTCGCGCGCGTTGCGCGCCAAATTCGCCTATGTGTTCGAGACGCCGCCCGGCAGCGGCTATCCGCCGATGGCGACCGAGAAGCGTCTGACGCCGGGCGAACCGATCGTCATCGAGGGGCCCGGGGGTCCGCTCCGGGCGACCGGCTTCGCGGTCGAGCACGGCGAATCCGCTGCGCTTGGCTTTCGCTTCGGCGACGTCGCCTATACGCCCGACCTCAACGGCGTGCCGGCGCAGAGCCAGCGCTGGCTCGAAGGGCTCGATCTGTGGATCGTCGATGCGCTGCGCTATGCGCCGCATCCCTCGCATTGGAGCCTCGATGAGACGCTCGCCTGGATCGAGAAGCTCAAGCCGCGCCGCGCCGTGCTGACCAATCTGCACACCGATCTCGATTACGAGACGCTGCGCCGGCGTTTGCCCGAGGGGATCGAACCGGCTTACGACGGCATGCGCCTTGAAGGCTTTCGGCTAGACTGAAGGCGCCAGCGCCCAAACAAGAGTCCATCGATATGACCGCCGCCGTCGAGACCGCGATCAAGATTTTCATCGAGGCGAACCGCGAGGCCGAGACGCGGCTGCTGGCGGCGATCGTCAAGGCGCCGTCCGACAATCCGCCGGGCGATTGCGCGCCGGCCGCTGCGCTGGTCGCCGGGCTGCTCGAAGGCCTCGGCTTCACCGTCGAGCGCCACGCCGTGCCCGAGGCGCTGGTCAGGGCCAATGGCATGATTTCGGCGACCAACCTGATCGTGCGCCGTCGCTTCGGGCCGGGGCCGACGATTGCGCTCAACGCCCATGGCGACGTGGTCGCGCCAGGCGCCGGCTGGAGCCACGATCCTTATGGCGCCGAAGTGGTCGACGGCTGGATGTACGGGCGCGGCGCGGCGGTGTCGAAGTCCGACATCGCCAGCTACGCCTATGCGCTGCTGGCGCTTGAAGCGAGCGGGGCCAGGCTCGGCGGGACGGTCGAGCTGCACATCACCTATGACGAGGAAGCGGGCGGCGAAATCGGCCCGCGCTGGCTGATCGAGCAGGGCCTGACCAAGCCCGATCTGGCGATCGCCGCCGGCTTTTCCTACGCCGTGGTCGACGCCCATAATGGCTGCCTCCATCTCGAAGTGGAGGCGCGCGGGCGCTCCGCCCACGCCGCCAAACCCTTCACCGGCGTCGATGCGCTGGAGGCCGCCAATGGCGTGCTCAGCGCGCTCTACGCGTGGCGAAAGGGCTTGAGCAAACGGGTCTCGGCGATCCCCGGCATCGGCTCGCCGCAAATGACGGTTGGTCTGATCTCGGGGGGCGTCAACACCAATGTCGTGCCGGATCGCGTCGTGTTTCGTCTCGATCGGCGCATGATCCCGGAAGAAAATCCGGCCGAGGTCGAGGCCGAGTTGCGCGCGCTGATCGCCGACGCCGCCAAGGCGCATCCGCAAGCGACGATCGCCGTGCGGCGCATTCTGCTCGCCGAGCCCTTGAAGCCGACACCGGCGAGCGAAGCGCTGGCGCGCACGCTTTGCCGCCACGCGACGCGCGTCTTCGGCGAGGCCATCGTGACCAGCGGCGTGCCGCTCTACACGGACGCGCGCCACTACGCCAAGGCCGGCGTGCCGATCGTGCTCTATGGCGCCGGGCCGCGCACGATCGAGGACGCCAACGCCCATCGCGCCGACGAACGCCTGCCGCTTGCCGATCTTTATCGGGCGACCGAGGTCATCGCGCTGACGCTGATCGAGCTGCTGGGCGGCTGATTCAAGGCGACCGCCGACCGAAAAGCACCTTTAGCGCCAACAGGATGTCTTTCAGTTCCATAATATACATTATGCGAATCAGATCTTAGGACGCGCGGCAATCCCCCCGGCGCCGTCGACTGGGAAAACCGGCCTTCTGATTGTGTTTATGGCGCCTTCGCCCCAAGGCGCCCCGCGAGAAATCGGGCTGCGCGGTCGCGCGCGTCAGCGCGCGCTTCTTCATTCGTGCCTTCGATCGGCGCCCAGTCGCCGCGGCGATAGCGCTCCACGGCATGGATCGGCATGTCCGGCGCATCGAAGCTGTGAGAGGCGCCGGGATAGATCTGAAACGTCACCGGCGCCTGGCGCGCTTGCGTGTCGCTTAAGAATGCCGCGCAGGGCTTGGCCGGCGTCCAATTGTCGGCTTCTCCTTGCAGGACAAGCAACGGGATGGAGGTTGTCCAGGTTCCACGCGGCGCGTCGAGATGGGCCGCCTGCGCTGTCTTGCTGCAGAGGCCCGGATAGAAAGCGATCGCGGCGGCGAAATCCTGCGCCGGCAGCGGATTTGGACGCCCTAGTCCGTGCGTCGCGATCGTCTCCAGCACGACGCCGCCGCCCTGCGACCAGCCAATCAAAGCGACCTTGTCGGCGATGACGAAAGGCTGGGACTGGAGAAAAGCGAGCCCGGCGTAAGCGTCGGCGGGCCGCTCCTTCCACATGCGCGCGGCCAGATCGGCGTCGGTGCAGGTCTGCCCGAGTCCGCGCGACGCCGCGCTGTCGACCATCAGCGTCACATAGCCTTTGTCGGCGAGGAAATCGCGCCAGTCCCGATAAAGCGCGAAGGGTCCCGCGCTCGTGCCGAGCCCGCTGCAGCCATGCAGCATCACGATCGCCGGCGCGGGTTCGGCGCGCGCCGGTCGATGGAGATAGGCGGTCAACGCCAGCGCGCCGTCGAGGCTGCGAAACGCGACCCGCTCGTCGGCCTGCGCCGGCGCGACCATCGCGGCCGAGGCGACGAACGCCACAGCGAGAACCCTGCCCGCCGCCTCGCCAAACCAATGTCCGTTCGTCATCATCGGCGCCTGCCGCGGAACTGATGCCATCGCTGGAAAGTGAAGGCAATTTCTTGGCCGGCGCCGCCTGCCCCGATTGACTTCGCGCCGCGCGCTCTGCGAGGCTTTGCGAGAAGCCGCCGGAGGCGCAGATGACCGACGTTAAGCCGCGATTGCTGGCCTCAGCGCCGATCCTACTGGTCAGGGATATCGCGGCTTCGGCGAGCCATTATCGCGACGCCCTGGGCTTCGGCTTCCCCAGATTCTGGGGCGAGCCGCCCTCCTTCGTGATCCTCAATCGCGACGGCATGTCGCTCATGCTCAAACAGGCCGACGATCCGGCGGATGTGCGCCCGCATTGGCGGGTCTCAAAAGGCATGTGGAACGCCTATTTCTGGGTGACGGGCGTGGACGCACTGTTCGCCGAGTTCGTCGCCAAGGGCGCGAGGATCGATTACCGGCTGTGCGATCAGCCTTACGGATGCCGCGAGTTCGGCGTGCAGGACATCGACGGTTACGACGTCGGATTCGGACAAGACATGGGCTTCGGACAAGACTTGGGCTTCGGACAAGACTTGGGCTTCGGACAGGACATGGCCGACTGACGGACGGCCAACTGACGGACGGCGACGCGATCGCGCCGTTACGCAATTGTCGCTTCGTCTTCGTCGGCGCGTCTCCTGCTTCTGCGATTTCTGAAGTCCGAGGCAATCTCCTAAGGCCGAGGAATGTGACGCGCATGCGTCGCCGCCAAGACCGGATTGCGCACCGAAGAACTTATCCACCGCATTCGAAAGGTTGTGCACATCGATGATTCGTCGGGCAATGGACGGCGGCAATGGCGCCGTTACGCTTGTCTATGGCGGGAGGAACGCCATGCGGCATTTTGTGCGCTTTGCGAGAGTGGCCTCTAACGGCTCAGTCGATCGCGAGGGTTGGCGGCTGCGGATTTTCTTGGATCGTGGCGACGCCGGAGCCTTCGTTCAGGCGCTCGAGGACAATTTCTGGCGCGTCGAAACGGGCCAGTATGAAGATGGCGAGAGCGACGCCTCGGCGGGATTGGCGCGCAGATTTCGCGCTCCGACACTGGCGGCCCCCGACCGGCTGGGCCGGCGCTAGGCCGCGCTGCTCGCTGAATTTGCGCCGTTGGTCAGCAGGTTGAGTGGTCGGAGTGGCGGGATTCGAACCCACGACCCCTTGTCCCCCAGACAAGTGCGCTAACCGGGCTGCGCTACACTCCGACGCCAGCGCTTATAGGCATCCCGATCTGCGCTGGCAATGCGGCGGCGCGGGAATCCCAAGCGCCGATTGCGCCCTTCTGTTTTAGGTTGAACGGGCCGCCGCCAGCAGACGCTCCGCCTCGCGCAGATCGGCGAGCGCGCTCCGCAGGACCGCCAGGTCGCCGGATTCCACGGGTTTTGTTTTGGCGCCGGAGGAAGGCGCGGCTGCGGGCTCAGCTCTGGTCGTGACCCGCGGCGTCGGGGCTTCGACTTGCGCGCTCTCGGCTTCTCCCTCGGCGGCGAAGCGAAGCGCCACCGACGCGACGCCCTGCTCTTTCAAGAGCTTCTGCACGCCCTTGATCGTGTAGCCCTGGCCGTACAGCAATTGCTTGATGGCGCGCAGCAGCGCGACGTCGTCAGGACGATAATAGCGCCGCCCGCCCCCGCGTTTCAGCGGCTTGATCTGCGGAAAGCGCGTCTCCCAGAAGCGCAGCACATGCTGCGGCAGATCCATATCCTCGCCGACTTCGCTGATCGTGCGGAACGCGTCGGGGCTCTTGTCCATCGCCGCTTGCTCTCAGGTCGAAGCGTTCAAGCGACGGTTTCGGCGCCTCGGCGCGCCGGCGCGCCGCCATTGATGCGCGCTTTCAAGACGTTGGAGGGTTTGAAGACCATCACGCGGCGCGGCAGGATCGGCACCTCGACGCCGGTCTTGGGATTGCGGCCGATGCGCTGGCCCTTGGAGCGCACGACGAAAGACCCGAAGGAGGAGAGCTTGACTGTTTCGCCGCGCGCCGCCGCGTCGCAGATTTCGTCGAGCACCGCCTGGACCAGCTCCGCCGACTCGGTGCGCGACAATCCGACCCGGTGATAGACGACCTCGGAAAGATCGGCGCGGGTTACGGTCCGCCCCGTCTGACGGTCGGTCTTGGCTTCAGACATGGGCCCCCCCAGCACAGTCGGGCCGCGCTGTCGCGACGACCCTTCGTTCGGCAAACGGCCGTATCGGTGACATGATTGAGCCGCCCGCCGCCGCAATTCCGCCCGTAGGTTACACCAGAAACCGTTGGCGAGGGAAGCCAGTCGCATCGGCGAAGACATGATCGCGCAGCTGAGCGCGGCGCGCTGGAGAGTGGCGCTGGAAGGCCGCGGCTGATAGTCGCTCCTCGGCCTGCGGTCGTCGGGCCATTAAGGATGGAGCCTTTCCCATGAATTCGGCGCCAGAAGCCGCCCCCGCCCGCATCGCGCTGGTGACCGGCGCGTCGCGCGGGATTGGCCGCGCCGCGGCGCTGGCGCTGGCGCAGGCGGGCGTTCATGTCGTGGCGCTGGCGCGCACCCAGGGCGCTCTGGAGGCGCTCGACGACGAAATCCGCGCCCTGCGTCCGGAGGTCGAGACGCCGGCGACGCTCGTTCCCTGCGATCTGACCGATCTGCCGGCGCTCGACCGGCTGGGCGAGGCGCTGCATCGCCGCTGGGGCCGGCTCGACATTCTCATCGGCAACGCCGGCGTTCTCGGCCCGCTTTCGCCGCTGCATCATGTCGAACCCAAACAGTGGGAGGCGGTCTTCGCCATCAATGTCACGGCCAATTGGCGGCTGATCCGCGCCCTCGATCCGCTGCTGCGCGCCTCCAGAGCCGGCCGCGTCGCCTTCATCACATCTGGAGCCGCAAGCCGGGCGGAGCTGCTCGCCTATTGGGGCCCTTACGCCGTCTCGAAGGCGGCGCTCGACGCGCTTGCCCGCACCTACGCCGCCGAGACGCTCAACACCTCGGCGATCAAGGTCATGCTGGTTAATCCGGGACCGCTGCGCACCAGGATGCGGGCGACCGCCATGCCCGGCGAGGATCCGCTGACGCTGCGCGTCCCTGAAGAGCTCGCGCCCAAACTGGTCGCACTCACCGCGCCAGAATGGCAGGAGACCGGCAAACTCTATGATTTTCCCAGCGACCGGGTGATGAGCTTCTCGGCCCCTGCTTGAAGCGAAAAAGCTTGCGCCAATCGCAGGCTCGGCTATAAGGCGCGACTTCGAAGTTCCCGCTGGGGGCTGAACGGAAGGCTGCGACCGGTAACGGACGCGGCAGGGCTTGGCGAAGTCTGGCTTCCGGTGTTCCCGCCTTCGAACGATCCGTCTCGAGCCTTTCTTCGGGCTCGAAGGGCTCAGCGTGGGGACTTTCGAAACGAAAAAGGAAAGGCTTTCCATGGCTCTTTACGAGCATATCTATCTTGCGCGTCAGGACGTGACGGCGCAGCAGGTCGAGACGCTGACCGATCAGCTCAAGACCCTCATCGCCGCCAATGGCGGCTCGGTTTCCAAGGTCGAGGGCTGGGGCCTGAAGTCCCTCGCCTTTCGCATCAAGAAGAACCGCAAGGCCTATTTCACCCTGCTCAACATCGACGCGCCGGCGGCGGCGATCGCCGAACTCGAACGCCAGCTCGGCCTGAACGAGGACGTGATCCGCTTCATCACCCTGCGGGTCGACGAGCATGAGGCTGGACCCTCGGCGATGTTGCGCAAGCGCGAGGAAAGCGACCGTGACGAACGCGGTGGTCGCGGCCCGCGCCCTGATCGTGGCGATCGCGATCGTCCCCGTCGTCCGCGCGACGACGCGCAAGCAGGAGCATACTGATGGCCTCCGCTCCCCGTCGTCCCTTTTTCCGTCGCCGCAAGTCCTGCCCCTTCTCCGGAACCAACGCGCCGAAGATCGACTACAAGGACACGCGCCTGCTCTCGCGCTACATTTCCGAGCGCGGCAAGATCGTGCCTTCGCGCATCACGGCGGTCTCGGCCAATAAGCAGCGCGACCTCGCCAAGGCGATCAAGCGCGCCCGCTTTCTCGGCCTGCTGCCCTACGTCATCCGTTGACGTTCTTGCGCTGACGGTTCCTGACGAGGGCGAGCTTCGCCTTCGACGACAAATGAGTTCCGCGCGGGCGCCGCGCGGAACGAGTTGGGTGAAGCGGGCTTTTCCGCCTTCTCCCTAACCGCTTGAAAGGCGGGACAGCGTGTCGGCATTGCTCAATCGATTTGGCGTTCCGCTGGGCGCCGGGCTGGCTTCGGCGCTGCTCTTTCTCCTGACGGTGAAAGGCACGCCGCTCGCCGTCGCGCTGGCCTATCTCGCGCCGCTGCCGCTGATGATCGCCGCCTTCGGCTGGGGAATGCTCGGCGGCGCCATCGCAGCCGCCATTGCCGGCGCGGCCGTCGCCGGGTTCTTCGGCCTGCAGGGCGCGCTGGTTTTCCTTCTCGTCGTCGCCGCGCCCGCCTGGGCGCTCCCGAGCTTCGCGCTGATCCCCAACTATTCCCCGCCCTGGCGTCGCAACCTCGGCGAGGCGCGCAGCCGCACGCCGATCGGCGCGATCGTCACGCTGGCCGCGGTATTCGGCGCGCTCGCCGGGCTTGCCGGCCTGGCGACGCTGATTTTCGGCTACAGCGGCTATGAAGAAGGATTGCAGGCGCTGGTCGGCGAACTGACGCCGGCGATCGAAGACGCGTTGCAGGGCGTCGTCACCCTGCCCGACGGCGTGACCGCCCGCGACATCGCCGAGGAAGTGGCGCGCCTTGCGCCGCTCGCCACGGCTGCGCTCGGCTCTCTCGCGCTTTGCGCCAATCTTTACGCGGCGGCGCGCTCGACATCGCTGTCGCATCGCCTGCCGCGCGCCTGGCCTGACCTGCCGAGCGAATTCGTTCTTTCGCGCAGCTTTGCCGCAGTGACGGTGCTCGCCATCGGTGCGGCGGTCGCCCTGCCCCAGCCGATCGATCAATTCGCCTGGGTCTTCGCCGCGCCTTTCGCGGCGGCTTTCGCTTTGCAGGGCTTCGCCGTCCTTCATGCGATGTCGCGCGGTCTGCCGCTGCGCCCGCTGTTGATCGTCGCGCTCTATTTCTGCTGCGCGGTGCGGGCCGGCTGGACCCTGCCGCTCATCGCCGTCATCGGCTTCGTCGACAGCCTGATTTCTTTGCGCGCCCGCGCCGCCGCGGCGCGGCGCTCGAAAGTTTAAAGTTCAACGCTTAAGCGAACGACAGGAGAAAACGATGGAAGTCATTTTGTTGGAGCGGGTCGGCAAGCTCGGCCACATGGGCGACACCGTGCGGGTCAAGGACGGCTACGCGCGCAATTTCCTTTTGCCGCGCGGCAAGGCGCTGCGCGCGACGGAGGCCAACAAGAAGAAATTCGAGAGTCAGCGCGCGACGCTTGAAGCCCGCAACAGCGAACTCAAGCGCGAGGGCGGCGATCTCGCCACCAAGCTCGACGGCAAGAGCTTCGTCATCATCCGTCAGGCCGGCGAAACCGGACAGCTCTACGGATCGGTGTCGGCGCGCGACATTGCCGAGGCGGTCAGCGCCGGCGGCCTCTCCGTCAATCGCAACCAGATCGTTCTGCTGCAGCCGATCAAGAACCTCGGCCTGCATCGCACGCCGATCCATCCTCATCCCGAAGTCGAAGCCTTCGTCACCATCAACGTCGCTCGCTCGCCCGAGCAGGCCGAACGTCAGGCCAAGGGCGAAGATCTGACGGTGCGCGAAGAAACCTCGATGGACGATCTCGGCCTGGAAGTCGGCAAGGCGCTGGCCGAGGCTGGTCCGGGCGAAAGCTTAGCGCGCGAATAGGAATCTGGCGCGCGAATAAGCGACACCAAGACTCGGGCGCGGCCACCGGCCGCGCTCAGGGACCGCCGAAGCCGAGTTCAGGCGAAACGGAATTCGCTGACGTGGCGATAGGTCTGGCCCGGCGCAAGCCGGCTTGGGCTGAAGTGGCGGTGGTTGGGCGAATCCGGGAAACGCTGCGGCTCCAGGCACATCCCGGCATGGGCGCCGTAGCGGGCGCCATCGAGGCCGGGAACCGGGCAAGCCAGTTTGGCGGCGTCATAGAGCTGTACGCCTGGTTCGCTGCTGTGCAGCTCCATCGTCAGACCGTTGACAGGCGAGCGCAGCCGGGCGATCGGCGCGAGCCCAGTCGCATCGAGAACCCGCGCCGCGACAAAATTCATGTCATAGGTCTGGCCCGACGGATTGCGGATTGTCCGCGCCTGACGGAAATCGAAGGGCGTGCCGGCGACGGAACGAATCTCCCCGGTCGGGATCAGATCGCCGTCCGACGGCGTGTAGACGTCGCTCAACAACGACAATTCGTGGTCGCGCACGTCGCTCGAGCCGTCGAGATTG
Organism: Bradyrhizobium sp.; assembly: GCA_004799435.1. Lineage (GTDB taxonomy): Bacteria > Pseudomonadota > Alphaproteobacteria > Rhizobiales > Beijerinckiaceae > Roseiarcus. Next base: position 6,853 of record SSMV01000135.1, on the reverse strand, counting down.
AAATAGGCGTGATGGGTGAGATTGACGATCGTCGGCTTGTCGCAGGTGGCGCTGAGTTCGACGCGCAATGTCGCCGGCTCCAGCAAGCGATAGACGCAGGTTGCGCGCAGGGCGCCTGGAAACCCTGCCTCGCCGTCGGCGGAATCATATTCGAGCGCCACTGAAGACGCTTCGATGGCGCCGAGCTTCCATACCCGCCGCCCGAAACCCTCCGGGCCGCCGTGCAGCGTATGTTTCTCGCCCGGCTTCCGGTCCAGTTGATAGACTTGACCGTCGAGCGTGAAGCGGCCGTTGGCGATGCGGTTGGCGTAACGTCCCGGCACCGCGCCGAAAGAAGGGGAATGGGCCACGTAGTCGTCGATCGTATTGAGGCCGAGAGTCACACGCTGGCCCTCGCCAAACGGCACGATGAGGTCGCGCAGCGCTGCCCCCCAGGTGAGAATCTTGGCCGAGGCCCCAGCCTTCGAGGTGATGGCGACCTCGAAGACGGGCGCTCCCTTATAGGTCCCGAAGGAATGCACGCTCATCGCCCCTCCCCGCATCGGCGCCTAAGCGCGCCGTTCCGCCCTGTGATTTGATCAGTCCGGCGCGGCGTCCAGATGCGCGCGCGCGGCTGCGAAAACGGCGCGAAACATCTCGACCGTCAACCTACCCGTGTTCGTGTTGTAGCGCGAACAATGATAACTATCGAATAGCGCCAGACGCGGCCTCGCAACGCTGTGCCGCGCCGCATGGGCGAAGGGGAATTGCGAGCCGCGCAATTCGAGCGCCTTGAGAGCGCTGTCATGGGCGATGCGCCCCAGCGCGACGATCGCCGTCAGACGCGGCAGCGCCCTGAGGCCGCCTGCGAGATAGGGGCGGCAGGCGGCGATTTCCGCCGGCGTCGGCTTGTTCTCGGGCGGCACGCAGCGCACCGCGTTGACGATCGCGCTATCGACGAGGACGAGCCCATCGTCGGGACGCCGATCATAGACGCCGCGCGCGAAACCGAATTCCAGTAGCGTCGCATAGAGCAGATCGCCGGCGTAGTCGCCGGTGAAGGGCCGGCCGGTGCGATTGGCGCCGCGCAGACCCGGCGCGAGCCCGACGATCGCCAGCCGCGCCTGCGCGTCGCCGAGCGACTCGACCGGCGCGTTGCGGAAATCGGGATAGGCCAGGCGATTGGCGGCGCGATAGGCGGCCAGTCTCGGGCAGATCTGGCAATCGACAGGCGGGCTCACGTCAAAACTCATCGCGCCGCCCTAGCCCATATCCGATGGTCATTGTCCGACGCCGCCGCCCGCTCACTCGTCCACGGGTGCGCCCGGCGCGGCCGCGACGCCTGCGGCCGGTCGGCGCGGATCGACGGCGCGGTTGGCGCGCTCGCTCGGGTCGCGGCCGATGCGCTGGGAGAGCTGCGCCAGATCGAGGAACTCGTCGGCCTGGCGGCGCAACTCGTCGGCGACCATTGGCGGCTGCGTGGCGACGGTCGAAACGACCGAGACGCGCACGCCTCTTCGCTGTAACGCTTCGACAAGGAAACGAAAATCGCCATCGCCGGAGAACAGCACGATCTGGTCGACGTGCGGCGCGAGCTCCATCGCCATCACCGCCAGTTCGATGTCCATATTGCCTTTCACCTTGCGGCGACCGGCGGCGTCGACAAATTCCTTGGTTGGTTTGGTGACGACCGAATAGCCGTTGTAGTCGAGCCAATCGACCAGCGGGCGGATGGATGAATATTCCTGATCGTCGACGAGGGCGGTGTAGTAGTAAGCGCGGATCAGTCGCCCTCGCCCCTGAAATTCGCGCAACAGGCGTTTGTAATCGATGTCGAAGCCAAGCGCCTTGGCGGAGGCGTAGAGATTGGCCCCGTCGATGAACAGAGCAAGGCTTTCTTGATCGGGCATGATCTTGATCTCAGCCGCCGGGACTCGGGCGGACGCGTCGCGTCACGCCATTTTATGCCGCGCGCCGGCCATTCGCCATATCTATGCTGGCCCTTGCCGAGGAAGGACCCCGGTTTCATTGTGCGCCGTCGGCGGCTGCGCTAAGGCTGGCATGTCAATTGGGAAAGCGTCGGCGGCGGGCCGCGCTTAAGGAGCTGGGGCGAAGGCATGAAACTGGTCCGTTTTGGAAAGCCCGGTAAGGAGAAGCCGGGCCTGATCGACGCCGCGGGCAAGATTCGCGATCTGAGCGAAGTCGTCGCCGACATCGACGCCGCGACGCTCGCGCCGCGTTCGCTCGCCAGGCTCGCCAAGATCGAGCCGGAAAGCCTGCCGGCGGCGCGCGGCGCGCCGCGCATCGGCCCCTGCGTCGCCAATGTCGGCTCCTTCTTCGCCATCGGCCTCAACTATGCCGATCACGCGGCCGAATCTGGCATGCCAGTTCCCAAGGAGCCGGTGGTTTTCGCCAAGGCGCGCTCCTGCGTCATGGGGCCCTATGACGATGTCGTCATTCCCAAGGGATCGGAAAAGACCGACTGGGAGGTCGAACTCGGCGTCGTCATCGGCTCGCGCGCCTCTTATGTTTCCGAGCGCGACGCGCTCGCCCATGTCGCGGGTTTTTGCGTGATCAACGATGTGTCCGAGCGCAGCTATCAACTCGAGCGCGGCGGCGGCCAATGGACCAAGGGCAAGGGCTGCCCGAGTTTCGGCCCGATCGGCCCGTGGCTGGTCACGACCGATGAGATCGCCGATCCGCAGAAGCTGTCGATGTGGCTCGACGTCAATGGCGAGCGGATGCAGAACGGCTCGACCGCGACGATGATCTTCGGCGTGCGAACGCTTGTGTCGCATCTGTCGCAGTTCATGATCCTCGAACCTGGCGACGTCATCACCACCGGCACGCCGCCCGGCGTCGGGTCGGGCAAAAAGCCGCCGCGCTTTCTCAAGGCGGGCGACACGGTCTCGCTTGGCATCGAGGGCCTCGGCCAGCAGGCTCAGCGCGTCGTCGCCTGGTCGAAGCCCGCCTGAGGACGCGTTAGGGATGCGGGCGGCGCGCTCGATCCTCGGCGTCACGCTGGCGGGAATTTACGCGCTGGCTTTCGTCGCCGCCTATTGGATCTATGCGCGCTCGCCCGACGACTTCTTCGCCGGCGTGTGGCTGTCGTTTGCGGCCGTGCCCTATATCCTGTCGGTCTACAGCCTCTACGGCGTCTCGAATTTCGCCGCCGACTCCTTGGGGCAGGTTTTCGCCGCGGCGGCTTTCTGCTGCGCGCTCGCCTTTGTCGCCGGCGCGCTCATTGAAGCCTCGCTGCGCGCCCTCTTTCGGCTGATCAAGCGCCAGCGCGTCGCTAGACCCCCAGCATGAGCTGAAGGTTCTGCACCGCCGCGCCTGACGCGCCCTTGCCGAGATTGTCGAACTTGGCGGCCAGCATCACCTGGCGCAGTTCGGCGTTCTCATAGACATGGATCAGCATGTCGTTCGTGCCGTTGAGCGACTCCGGTTCGAGCCGCAGCGCGCCGGCGCTTTCCGCCGCGCTCGCGACTTTGACGTAGCGCGATCCATCGTAATGCGCGGCGAGCGCGGCGCGCAGATCGCCGCCACTCGGCTTGCCGGGCAGAGCGTCAAGATGCAGCGGAACGCTGACGATCATGCCCTGGCGGAAATTGCCGACCGAGGGAACGAAGATCGGCCGCAACTTAAGGCCGCTGTAGCGCGCGATTTCCGGCATGTGCTTGTGCTCAAGCGTCAGGCCGTAGAGCTCGAAGCTCGGCGCGCGGCCGCTTTCGAAGGCTTCGATCATCGATTTGCCGCCGCCGGAATAGCCGCTGACTGAGCCGATCGAGACCGGCGTCTCGCGGCCGATCAGGCCGGCGGCGGTCAGCGGCGCAATCAGGGCGATGGCGCCGGTCGCATGGCATCCCGGGTTGGAGACTTTGCGCGCCTTGGCGATCGCCGCCCCCTGCCCGGCATTGAGTTCGGGGAAGCCATAGATCCAGCCCGGCGCGACGCGGTGGGCGGAGGACGCGTCGATCACGCGCGGCGCTTTGTCGCCAAGCGCCTCGATCGCCTTTGCGGTGTCCTTGGCCGCTTCGTCGGGCAGGCAGAGGATCACGAGATCGACTTCGGCGAAGAGCTTCGCCTTCGCCTCGGCGTCCTTGCGCCGCTCGGCCGGCAGGCTCTTGAGCGCGATCCCTTCGACCGCAGCGAGCTTGTCGCGAATCTCCAGCCCGGTCGTTCCGGCTTCGCCGTCGATGAAGACTGTGGCGGTCATGATGGTCTCGATTTCGAAAAGAAACGACGCGCGCGGGCCCTTAAGAGCCCGCGAAGAGAAGGATCAGCGTCGGCGGAGTCGAGAGGCGATCATGGCGGTTCCTTGCTCCATCGTCGCGACGGCGTCAACGGGCGCCGATATAGGCGAGCGCCGCCGGCTTCGCCAGTCGCCGCCTGAAACGAAAAAGGGGCGACCGAAGCCGCCCCTTCTCGCGATCCCGGGAGATTTTGCGCTCTCTAGCGCTTCGAGAACTGGAAGCTGCGGCGGGCCTTGGCGTGGCCGTATTTCTTGCGCTCGACCACGCGCGCGTCGCGGGTCAGGAAGCCCTCTTTCTTCAGCGAGGGACGCAGTTCTGGCTCGTAATAGGTCAGCGCCTTGGCGAGCCCATGGCGCACCGCGCCGGCCTGACCGGACAGACCGCCGCCGGCGACCGTGACGGTCAGGTCGTACTGACCCAGACGATTGGCGACGATCAGCGGCTGATTGAGGATCATGCGCAGAACCGGCCGGGCGAAATAGACGTCGAGCGCCTTGCCATTGACGGTGATGGCGCCCTTGCCCGGCTTGATCCAGACGCGGGCGACGGCGTTCTTGCGCTTGCCGGTCGCGTAGGCGCGCCCGTATTTGTCGAGTTTCTGCACGTGGACCGGCGCTTCCGCTCCTTCCGGAGCGAGCGGGCTATCCTTGAGGTCGGCGAGTGAGGACAGGGTCTCGGCCATGGATCAGGCGCTCCGGCTGTTCTTCGAATTGAGCTTGGCGATGTCGAGCGGCGTCGGCGACTGGGCCGCGTGCGGATGGTCCGGGCCCTTATAGACTTTGAGATTGCCGAGCTGCTTCTTGCCGAGCGGCCCACGCGGCAGCATGCGCTCGACCGCCTTTTCGACGATGCGCTCGGGATAACGCCCCTCGAGGATCGATTTGGCGCTGCGCTCTTTAATGCCGCCGATATAGCCGGTGTAGTGGTAATAGACCTTCTGGTCGCGCTTGCGGCCGGTGAAGACCACCTTGTCGGCGTTGACGACAATGACATTGTCGCCATCGTCGATATGGGGCGTGAAGGACGGCTTATGCTTGCCGCGCAGGCGCATGGCGACGATGGTCGCCAGGCGGCCGACGACCAGGCCTTTGGCGTCGATCAACAGCCATTTCTTTTCGACGTCGGCCGTTTTGGTCGAATGGGTCTTGCCGAACATGAATTCTCGGGTCCGTTCTCTCGAGGACGCGGCCCAAGACGGCGCGCCGGTCAGGGTCGCGCTTATAAAGGCGAATACAAAGATCCGTCAACGACGAAGTCGCGGAATCGGCCGGAAAATCAGGAATTTTTATTTGCGGTATTATAATACCGCAAATCTCCCGCTTTCGCCGACCGGCGATGCGGCCTATTTCAGCGCGTTTCCGACTTCGGCGTATTCGCTGCTGAGCTTGGTGCCGAGCGCCGAGAGCGCCGAGATGATGAAAACGGCGATCAGGCTGCACAGCAGCGCATATTCAATCGCGGTGGCGCCGGAGGTATCGGCGAGAAAGGAACGAATTTGCTTCAGCATACACGCTGACTCCGAAAAGAGGACAATGCGCGGCCTGATGTCGCGAAGGTCATCATCGCCGAATTTCCTAAAACGACCCTTAATAGGGTCTTTGAAACCCGTTTTTGCCGAATTAACCAATTTCGGCGGCGCATTTTCCCGAAATTCGGTGTCAAAATCGGCGAATACATTGCGTAGATCGCCGGCGGGGCTAAGCTCTCGCGGCGCGCTCGCGGCCAATGGCGCAGCGCGGTTTCGAGGCCAGGCCAAGCGTGTCGCTTAATTTCGTCGCGATTGATTTCGAGACGGCCAACAACCGTGCCGACAGCGCCTGCGCGATCGGTCTGGTTAAGGTGGTCGATGGCGAAATCGTCGAACGGGCGGCGCATCTGATCAGGCCGCCGAGTCGCGAATTTCTTTTCACCTGGGTCCATGGCCTGACGTGGAAAGACGTCGAAGCGGCGGAGGATTTCGGCCAGCTTTGGCCGCGGCTCGCGCCATTGTTCGATGGCGCCGATTTTCTTGCCGCCCATAACGCTTCGTTCGACAGACGCGTGCTTCACGCCTGCTGCGACGCCTATGGCCTGACGGCGCCGTCGCCGCCTTTCCGTTGCACGGTGCAGATGTCCCGACGCGCCTGGAACATCCGGCCGACCCGGCTCTCCGACGTCTGCAGGGCGCTCGACATCGCGCTCAATCATCACGAAGCGCTGTCGGACGCCAACGCCTGCGCCCAGATCGTTCTCGCCGCGCACGCGGCCTAGTCGGTGCGGCGCGCCTCGCCTTGCGTTCTGACGGTTTCGCCCGATATTCGATTCGGGAGCCGCGCCTTGAGGATGCCTCCATGAGCGCCTCGCCATCGAGCGCCGCCGCTTTTCTCGACAAGCGCGCGGCGTGTTGGGAGGGCGCGTGAGCCACGATTCCTATTCCGACGCCTTCATCCGCGACATTCTCATGAGCGTGAAGACGATCGCGATGGTTGGCGCTTCGGCCAATTCGGCGCGACCTTCCTATTTCGTGCTCAAATATCTCTCGGCGCACGGCTATCGGGTCATCCCGATCAATCCCGGACTCGCCGGTCAGACGCTACTCGATCTGCCCGTCTACGCCAATCTCGCCGCGGCGCCGCAGC
>SSMV01000134.1 GCA_004799435.1 Bradyrhizobium sp. | reverse complement strand
GGCGGCCGCATCATCAACAATGGCTCGATCTCGGCGCATGTGCCGCGGCCGATGAGCGCGCCCTATACCGCCACCAAACATGCGGTCGCCGGTCTGACCAAGGCGCTGGCGCTCGATGGCCGCGCCTTCGACATCGCCTGCGGTCAGATCGACATTGGCAACGCCGGCACCGACATGACGGAGAAGATGGCGGCGGGCGTGCCGCAGGCCGACGGACGCATCGCCGTCGAGCCGCGCATCGATGTCGCCGAAATTGGCGCAGCGGTCGTCCATATGGCGAGCCTGCCGCTATCGTCCAACGTTCTGACGATGACCTTGATGGCGACCAAGATGCCTTATGTCGGGCGAGGGTGAGCGCTAGTCCGGCGCGGCGGTGAGCGGCTCGAAGGGCAGCGGCAGCGTGTTATGCGCCAGGTCGCGCTCGAAGATTTTGACACCGAGCGGTTCATTGCCATTGGCGTGGACGAGGACGACCGAGCCGTCATGCGGACGCTGATCGAGCGCCAGCCAGGCGTCGGCGCCAAGCGAAATCAGATGATGCCGACGCACTGCCTCCATCAGCGGCGCGCTCGAAATCAGGCCGGGAAAGCGGAAGAACAGCGACGGCGTCTCGCCATTGGCGATCAGCAGGCGCTCGACTTCGAGGATCTCCGCGTCGGGGTCGACCTTGGGTTCGAGCAGGAAATTGCGGTCGTCCGGCGCGCCGCGCGCGTAAGGATGATGATAGGTGTGATTGACCCAGAGAATGTCGAGCGCGCCGCTCGTCTGCTGATCGACGAGCCAGCGATAGTCGGCGAAATGATGGGTCAGCCAGAGGCCGGAGATCGACAGCGCGAGCGGCGTATGCGGCCCTTGCGCGGCGACGCGCTCGACAAAGCCGCGGTCGAGAGATTTCAGGCTCGGGCACAGGTCGCCGGTGACGAAGGCGCCGGGACCCGCGCCGTGAACGAGACCGGCGTTGCGTAGAAAACCGCGATGCACGAGGCCCGGCGCCTCGGCCGATTCGCCGATCGCCCGCATCATCCGGGTCGAAGCGAGAGAGGCTTCGTCGGCGTCCGCGCAACTCCAGCAGGCGGCGCGCTCCAGCCTTGTCGTCAGCTTCTCGGGATCGGCAAGCAACAAGAGCGGCGTTCCATCGACGCTCATCGTACGGATCGCCACGCTCTCGCGCCCATCGGCGGCCGTGCAGGCTTTGAGCGTGGAGCGATAGTCGGCGACGGCCTCCGCTTTCGCCAGGGTCGCAGTCGGCGTGGGGGCATAGAGACAGGCGGCGTCCTCCGCCGCGCGCGCGGTGGCGCTCGAGCCAAGCGCGAGAAGGGCGACAAGCAGACAGCGGGCGAAATTCAAAACAAAACTCCGATCGGCGACCAAGGGTAACGGATCGCCGCTCTTCATGTCACTTTTGCGTCTGTCGGCGCGCGTCTCGGCCTGTTCGACGCGCTCGCCCGGCGTCCACGATTGTGTGATTGAGCCAAGAGCCTGTGGCGCGCGCTAAACGCAAGCGGCATAATAGAGCGTCTGGCTCGCGCCAAGTCGGGCCGGGGTGCATCGGCTCAGGGAGGCTGAATATGATCGCGGCATTGGTTTTGATCGCGCTCTCCGGCGCTCCACCGAGTTTCGACATGGCGGCGATCTGCAAGGACGCGCAGAACTCGGCGCTGCAGGAAGACGCCAAACTCGCCTATGACAGTTGCGTCCATGACGAACAGGCCGCCCTCGATAGGCTCAAGGATCGCTGGCCCAAATATTCGGCCGCCGCGCGTGAAGACTGCCTCGGCGGCGAAAAGCAGAATCCGAGCTATGTCGAGCTTTGGACCTGCATGGAAATGCAGCCGGGCGGCAGCCTGAGCCTGCCGCCGGACGCCGATCAGAGCGACGCGACGCCGCCACCCGGCGGGCGGAAGCCCCTGCCGCCGCACGCCCAGCCCAAGCCCTGACAGGGCTTGCACGCCGGGCGTCGCCGCGCGGTCCGCGGACCGGTTTGCTTGATTTGCAGGGGCAACCTCTCTAAGTGCATCGGTTCGCGATCCCCCGAGGCGTTTCCCCCATGGCCGACCTGCCGCTGCACCTGAGACGCCTTGAGGCGGAAGCAATTCACATATTACGGGAGGTTGTCTCCGAATTCCGCAATCCTGTGATGCTATATTCGATCGGCAAGGACTCTTCCGCGATGCTGCATGTCGCGCTGAAGGCCTTTCACCCGGCGCCTTTGCCCTTCCCGCTGCTGCATGTCGATACGACCTGGAAGTTTCGCGAGATGATCGCCTTCCGCGACGAGACCGTGCGTCGCCTCGGCCTCGATCTGCGCGTTCACATCAATAAGGAGGGTCTGGCGCGCGGCGTCTCGCCCTTCGCCTCGGGCAGCCAGGTTCATACCCAGGTGATGAAAACCGAGTCGCTGCTGCAGGCGCTCAACGAGGGCAAGTTCGACGCCGCTTTCGGCGGCGCGCGGCGCGACGAGGAAAAGAGCCGCGCCAAGGAGCGTATCTTCTCGCATCGCTCCGTCACGCAGGCCTGGGATCCGCGCAATCAGCGGCCGGAACTCTGGCGCCTGTTCAACACGCGCATTCGCGACGGCGAGTCGATGCGCGTCTTTCCGTTGTCGAACTGGACCGAACTCGACGTGTGGGAATATATCCGCGCCGAAGGCATTCCGGTCGTGCCGCTCTATTTCGCCAAGGAGCGGCCGGTCGTGAAGCGCGCCGGAACTTTGCTGATGGTCGACGACGACCGCATGCCGCTCGAGCCCGGCGAGAAGCCCGAGATGAAGCGCGTGCGCTTTCGCACGCTCGGCTGCTATCCGCTGACCGGCGCCATCGAATCCGACGCCGATACGCTCGACGCCATCATTGACGAAATGCGCCAGGCGACCACCTCCGAGCGTCAGGGGCGGTTGATCGACAGCGACGAATCCGCCTCGATGGAGAAGAAAAAGCGCGAGGGGTATTTCTGATGGCCGATCCCTTGCGCGACGACGCCCTGCCGACCCTGCGCCTGCTGACCTGCGGCTCGGTCGACGATGGCAAATCGACCCTGATCGGCCGCCTGCTCTATGAGCAGAAGCTGATCTTCGACGATCAGCTTTCGGCGCTGGAGCGCGACTCGAAGAAGCACGGCACGGTCGGCGCCGACATCGACTTCGCGCTGCTGGTCGACGGTCTCGAGGCCGAGCGCGAGCAGGGCATCACCATCGACGTCGCCTATCGCTATTTCGCCACGACGCGGCGCTCCTTCATCGTCGCCGACACGCCCGGCCATGAGCAATATACCCGCAACATGGCGACCGGCGCCTCCAACGCCGACTTGGCGATCCTGCTGGTCGACGCGCGCAAGGGGCTGCTGACCCAGACCCATCGCCACGCGATCATCGTCTCGTTGCTCGGCATCCGCCATGTCGTGCTGGCGATCAACAAAATCGATCTCGTCGGCTACGACGAAGCGATCTATCGCCGCATCGTCAAGGATTTCGAGGCCTTCGCCGCCCCGCTCGGCTTCCGCTCGGTGGTTGCGATTCCGATGTCGGCCCGTTTCGGCGACAACGTCTCCTCGCTGAGCCCAAATACGCCGTGGCATGAGGGGCCGTTTCTCCTCGATCACCTTGAGCGCGTCGAGGTCGAGGACGAGCGGCGCGACGCCGCCTTCCGTCTGCCGGTGCAATGGATCAATCGTCCGCATCTCGATTTTCGCGGCTTCGCCGGCACGGTCGCCGGCGGACGCATAAAGCGCGGCGATCCGATCGTCGTCGCCTCCTCGGGCCGCCAAAGCATCGTCGCCGGAATTCTGCGTGCCGACGCGGCCGTGGAGGAAGCGGAGGCGGGCGACGCGGTGACGCTGACGCTTGCCGATGAAATCGACATCGCGCGCGGCGACGTGTTGGCGCGGCCCGACAATCGCCCGCAGGTCGCCGATCAGTTCACCGCCCACCTGATCTGGATGAGCCAGGAGCCTCTGCTGCCCGGCCGTTCCTATCTGATGAAGATCGGCGCGCGCACGACGCCCGCCTCGGTGACCGAGCTCAAGCATCGCATCGACGTCGATAATTTCGAGAAGCTCGCCGCCAAGACCCTGGCGCTCAACGAGGTCGGCTTCGCCAATCTCGCCACCACCGCGCCGGTCGCCTACGACCCTTACGCGGAAAATCGCGAGACCGGCGCTTTCATTCTCATCGACCGGACGAGCAACGAGACTGCGGCTGCGGGCATGATCGCGCATGGCCTGCGCCGCGCCACCAATATTCACCGCCAGGGTCTGGCGGTCGATCGCGACGCCCATGCCGCGATCAAGCATCAGCGACCGGCGGTTCTGTGGTTCACCGGCCTGTCCGGCGCCGGCAAATCGACCATCGCCAATCTGGTCGAAAGCAAGCTGATGGCGCGCGGCGTTCACACCGTGCTGCTCGACGGCGACAATATCCGCCACGGCCTCAACAAGGATCTCGGCTTCACTACGGAAGATCGCGTCGAAAACATTCGCCGTGTCGCCGAAGTGGCGCGCCTGATGACCGACGCCGGTCTGATCGTGCTGACCTCGTTTATCTCGCCCTTCCGCGCCGAGCGGGCGCTGGCGCGCGACACCGCGGCGACAGGCGAGTTCATCGAGATTTATGTGTCCACGCCGCTGGAGATCGCGATCGCTCGCGATCCAAAGGGCCTCTACAAACGGGCGCTCGCCGGCGAGATCAAGAATTTCACCGGCGTCGATCAACCCTATGAGGCGCCCGAGGCGGCCGAATTGACGCTCGACGCCGGCGGCGTCGATGTCGAGACGCTCGCCGAGCGCGTCGTGGCCGAACTTGAGGCGCGCGGCCGGATCGAGCGTCTGTAAAAGCGGGAGGGTCCGCGCGAGCCCGTTGCGCGGCAGGCGAAAACGCGGTTCGATAGCGGCAATGGCGAAAACGCGCGCCAAAGCGCAAGCCCCTGCCGCTCAAGGACAGTCGGGCCGACGGGTCAGCCGCCGGGCGGGGGCGCCATGAGCGAGCATTACGACTACATTGTTGTCGGCGCCGGCTCGGCCGGCTGCGTGCTCGCCAATCGCCTCTCGGCCAATCCGCGCAATCGCGTGTTGCTCATCGAAGCGGGCGGGCGCGACAACTGGATATGGCTGCATATTCCGGTCGGCTATCTCTATGCGATCGGCGACAAGCGCGCCGACTGGCGCTTCAAGACCGGCGAGGAGGCGGGCCTCAATCGTCGCGCCATCGCCTATCCGCGCGGCCGGGTGCTCGGCGGATCTTCGGCGATCAACGGCATGATCTATATGCGCGGTCAGGCCGCCGATTATGACGGCTGGCGTCAGCTCGGGCTCGAAGGCTGGGGCTGGGACGACGTGCTGCCCTTCTTCATTCGTCACGAGGACCATCACGCCGGCGCCGGCGCGCTGCATGGGGCAGGCGGAGAATCGCGCGTCGAGCGGCAAAGACTATCCTGGCCGATCCTTGAGGCGGTGCGCGACGCCGCGACGCAATTGGGGATCGCCGCCGTCAAGGACTTCAATGGCGGCGACAATGAGGGCGTCGACTATTTCGAGGTCAATCAGCGGCGCGGCAGGCGCTGGAGCGCCGCCACCGGCTTCTTGCGACCGATACGACAGCGGACCAATCTCAGGATCGCCACCGGCGCGCATGCCGAAGCGATCCTGTTCGAGGGACGACGGGCCGTTGGCCTGCGCTATCGCATCGGCGAGGCCGTATCGGAGGCGCGAGCCGGCGGCGAGATCGTACTTGCCGCCGGAGCGATCGGTTCGCCGCATTTGCTCGAATTGTCGGGCGTCGGACGGCCGAATATCGTCTCCGGGCTTGGCCGCGAAATTGTCCATGCGGCGCCGGGCGTCGGCGAGAACCTGCAGGACCATCTGCAATTGCGGACGGTTTTTCGCATCGAGGGCGCGCGCACGCTCAACCTCGATTCCCGCTCGCGGTTACGGCGTCTTTCCATGGCGCTCGACTATGCGCTGCGACGGCGCGGGGCGCTGACCATGGCGCCGTCGCAGCTCGGCATTTTCACCCGAACCTCGCCGCATTTCGCCACCGCCAATGTCGAATTTCATGTTCAGCCTCTGTCGCTCGATCGTTTCGGCGAGCCGCTGCATGACTTTCCGGCGATTACGCTCAGCGTCTGCAATCTCAGGCCGACCAGCCGCGGCGCCTCGCACGCCGTCAGTCCCGATCCGCTGACCGCGCCGGCGATCCAGCCGGACTATCTGTCGACCGACGAGGATGTCCGCGTCGCCGTCGATTCGATCCGTCTGGCGCGTCGTCTCGCCGCCGCCCCGGCGCTCGCCCGCTTCTCGCCGCAAGAATATCGTCCGGGCGCGGCGGCGGTCAGCGACGCCGAACTGGCCGCGGCGGCCAGCGACATCGGCACGACGATCTTTCATCCGGTCGGCACGGCCAGGATGGGCCGCGACGACGATCCGCTCGCCGTGGTCGATGCGCGCCTAAAGGTGCGCGGCCTCGACAGGCTGCGG
>SSMV01000133.1 GCA_004799435.1 Bradyrhizobium sp. | reverse complement strand
CTTGACCCAAAGATTGTCGGGCACGGTGTCGATGAGCGACTGCAGCGAGACGCGCTCTTCGATCAGCAACCGTCTCTCGCGGGCGGTGGTGACGTCCTCATGGGTCGATATCCCGCCCTCGTCCGGCATCGGGCGGTAGCGGATGCGAATCGCCCGGCCGTCCTTCAGCGTGACGATCCAGTCGCGCGCCTCGCGTCTGTCGTTGATCGCGAGTGTCGAAGCGAGATAGTCGTCGACGGAGGTCGGACAGGTTCCGGCGGCGAAGCGAAGCTCCACGACTTTGCGCAAGGACATGCCCGGCGTCAGCTGCGTGGGGGCGAGGCGATAAATCTCGGCGTAGGGCGCGTTGGCGAAAATCAGCCGCTGGTCGCGGTCGTACGAGCAGACGCCTTCGGAAATGGCGGCGAAAGCCGCCTGGTAATGCGCTAGCTGCGCCTCGAACGTCGCCAGGCGCGTCTCCAACACGGCGCGATCGGCCAATCCCTGGGCCATGCGAGCCCTCCCGGTTCGACGATCGTTCGCTCGAACTCGAAACGCGCCGAATCGATCACCGAGCGGCGTGCATTCTAAGCGAGTCGGTGACGATTGGCGAAAAGGCGAGCGGTCAATTTCCCGCGACCGAACGCTGTCATCGCGCCGCAGGAAATCGCCGCCGTCGCGCCGGGCATGTTCTCGGCGCTCAATATCGACTGGACCAGCTTCTCGCCGCTGACGGCGGGCGCTGGCGTCAGCATCACCGGGACGTGGCCGAACCAGACGATCAGCTCGAGCGGCGTCGCCGGCGGATCGAGCGGTCAAGTCCAATGGAACAACGCCGGCGCTTTTGCCGGCTTCACCTTCTCAGGCGACCTCACGCTCGTGCCCTCGACCGGCGTTGCGACGCTGGCGACGGTGAACGGTTCGCCGGGCTCCTACGGCTCGGCCTCGCAAACCGCTTCGGCGACCGTCGATGCGAAAGGGCGGCTGACCGCGCTCTCGCAACAGACGATCTCGATCCCGGTCGCCGATCTTAACAACCTCGGAACCGGCGTCTCGACGCTGCTTACCGCCGCGGCGACCGGAAGCGGCTCTCCGGTCGGCTCGGCCTCGCCGACCCTTACCGGCTCGCCCGGCGCTCCCACTCAATCGCCGGGCGACAATTCGACGAAAATCGCAACGGACGCCTTTGTCGCAACGTCCTACGCGCCGCTTGCCTCGCCGACATTTACAGGTAGCCCGGCTGCGCCAACGCAAACACCGGGCGACAACACAACCAAGCTGGCGACGGATGCTTTCGTGGCCGCCGCGCTCTCCGGCGTGAGCGCTAGTCCTACGCAATGGGCGATCACGGGCGGTTTGCCGTCCGGTATGACGGGGAGCTCCACCACGGCGGCAATGACCGTCTCGGCGTTGACCGCGACCGATGCAGCCGACGCGGCGACGATTGGCTATGTCGGCTCGAAATCTTGGGCGGTTTCCAACGGCAACGCCATTAACGGCTATTCGGGCGGCACGACGCTTCCGAACTCCACGACAATCCATATGTATGATTGTCATGGCACCTCGGGCGACGGGCTCTACGCAATCCCTCATTCGTCCTACCCGCCCAGCGCCGCGTCTTGCCCGAGCGGCTATCAGTCCTACGTGCGCCGCCTGTTTTCCTTCATGACGACTGGCGCGGGCGCTCCAATCCCCTTCACCGCCTTTGAAAAGGAAGGTGGCGCGTATCGCGCCTATTTGGCGACGCAGACCGAAGACATTGCGAACACGACAGCGCCAACAGCGAGCAGAACCCTTGCCGCGCTCAACGTGCCCGTCGATATTCGCCTCGCCGTTCTTACGCGAGAATGGGGCAGCAATTCCTCTTACACTTGCATTTTTACCTCGCCCGACGAGACCGATGTTGCGCCCGCCGCTCTCAACAGTTCGAGCGTTCCGCTTTATGATTATGCGGTCGGCGCGTCCGGACAAATGGTCGCAGATACGCCTCTGACAACGAACACGTCGGGCCAGATCGGTTATCGTTGCTCAGCCGCGAACAGCGTCTATGAAGTCACGCGCGGCTTTGACGATTGGCGGCGTTCGTAAAATGTTCGATTGCCTCGGCCGAGCAAATCGCCGCCATTTACCCCTTGAACGGTGCCTTCGAGAAGGGTCGCACAAGGCGCCGAACGCGCTTTGAGTGATGCGCCCACAAGGGTCTGCTGATCTGCGGGCCGATCAGCGGCTCCCCGTAGCGGCCGGTTGTGTCCACGATGCGAAAATCCCGCGCGCCGCCATTTGCCGGTTTAGCGATTGCGAATTGGTTTTGGGGATAGACGACCAGCGCGGCGCCGAACGCTTCCGCGAAATATGCAGCGAAGGGGCAAATTAGCGTCGGCTCGAACTTGGGGTCGTGCTGCCAAATGGTGGGCGAGTAATCGTCGCCGCCCACTATGCCTCCGGCGCGAACCTTCGGATAAGTTCTCACCAGATCGATACTGATCCCCTTCAAGGTGTGATCGCCGTCGATATAGGCGAGATCAAGTTCGCCGTCGCCGATCTGGTCGATGACTTCGGTGGTTTCACCGCGCAGGATCACGCGCCGGTCCTTAGCGAAATCCGTCCGGGCAAGCGCTTCGGCATAGACCTCCTCGAATTGATCGTGGCTCCAGTTCGCGGGCTTATTCCAGCGATCCAAGTGACGCCAAGGGTCGAGCATATAATAGCGTTCGACGCTAGGGCAGTTTTGCAGAATGCGTTGAGCGAAGACGCCCTTCCAGACGCCGAGCTCAAGCACAGTCCGCGCCTCGGTCCAATTGATAACATCGATCCACAAAAGGAAGCGGTCTTCGTTTGCCAATTTGGCGAGTTCACTGGCGGCCAGAGTGGTCACGGGAAATCCTTCGGTCGGCGAGAATCGATAGGAGACGCTGAAGGCAACGTCAAGATTCGCCGCGTTGTGGCGGTGGAATGCGCGGGCCAGAAGCGCGCGTCCGCGATCATTTGACCGCTCTCGAGCTGGCGCATCAGAATGGCGACGGAACTTCCTCGTCTTCGATCCGCCAACGTTTCACCCACGGGTTGAGCTCCGCGAACTCGGCGAGCTCGGCGCCGGTCATGCGACGAAGCGTGCCGTCGGCGGTCTCGACAACAAGGGCGCCATCGAGACTTCGCCGCGGCCCGACCGCCTCAGCGTGATCGATCAGGTGGACGGTGAGGCCGCCAGCCAGCGGCACGCGCTCAGGCGCGAGGAAAAATGCGCGCAGCGCGTCGGCGGTGTCGACCATAGTCACTCCTTTGCGGCCGGGAGGCGCGCGTCCGCGCCCACATTAAATCGGATCGACCAGCGTCGGGTTGTCGTCGAAGGCTCCGGACTTGTTGACGCGCGAGGATACCGTCCATTCGCGCAACATGTTCTCGGGCGCGCGCTTCAAGACTTCCTTGCCGACGGCGTCGGCGAGCCTGCCTATTCGATCGAGATTTGCTGGACGCGTCCTCATTCAAAAGCAATAAGACGATGGAGAGGTGCCACGTAAGAGCGCCTTCAGGGAACGCTTGACCTTAGTCCGCGAGGTCGGGTGCCGCCGCGACGATCCCGGCGCCGATCCGCAGCGAGCCGTTGATGTTGAGATGGTTGCTGTCGCGATAGAGCAGCTTTCCATCCGCGGCCATTGAGCAGACCGTATTCGAGCAAAGCATATGGGCGGTGTCGAGCAGGCGCGCGCCCGGATTGGCCGCGACGACGGCGGCCAAATCCTCCCCATAAGAAACGAGCTGACGCTCGAGGATCAGCTCGTCCTCGTCGCAGCGATGCGCGAGGCCGAAGCCGCCGCCGAATTTGCAACGCCCGACGCGCGATTCGAAATAGGGCACATCGTTCGCGATATAAACACGTTTGCCAGCGGCGAGCAGAAAGGCAGCGGTATGGCCCAGCTCGTCGCGAAGATTTTCATTCTTGCGCAAATGCGAGAGGCGAACCGTCCACGCCGCCGAAATGATTACCGCTCTCACGCTCGCGCTGGCGGCGAGCGTCTTGTAAATACTTGTGAAATTCGGGTCGTCGATCGAGGGCACGGCCTGGTCGGTGTAGCTGACGACGCTGCGGCCAGGCAGCGCCGCAGCGAGACCGGCATAGAGATGATTGGCGTGGCTGTCGCCAAGGATCGCCACTTCAGGCGGCGCGCCGGCGATCGACTGGATGCAGGAGGCGTCGCCCGATTGACTCGCATCCGCGGTCGGGAAGGTTTTGGCGTCGCAGGAAAACGAGTGGGCTGCGACATAGGATTTGAAAAGTCGGCTGCCGATATCGCCCTCGTTGACCACGCGCACGAATGTCACGTTGGGGAAGAACAGCCCGCCGGCGCTGAAATCGCGTAGTCCGACCAGCGCCAGCGCCGAAACGGCGATAGAGGCAAACGCCGTGCGGCTGACACGGGCCGCGCCAAAGCGGATCGGTCGCTCAATATAGCGATAGGTCGCTTGCGCCAGAACGATCGTCAGCGCGATCAGCGCCCAACGAACCGGCGGCCCAAATTCGCCGCCCGTCGCATAACGTAGGAAGACGAGCAGCGGCCAATGCCACAAATAGATCGGATAGGAGATCCTACCGATCGCCGTCATCGGCCGTGCGGCGAGCAGGCGGGCGTTGACGAAAGCCTCCGGCCCCGCAGCGATCAGCAGCGTCGCGCCGAGCGTTGGCCCGAGGGCGCGCCAGCCAGGAAAGAGCTGGTCGCCCTGTATCAGCAAGACACTGGCGGCGATCAGGACCACTCCGACCGCGCTCGCAAGATGGGCGAGGCGCGGCCGGCCTTTGAGGGCGGCGGGCGCGGCGAGCGCCAGGGTGGCGCCGATCAACAGCTCCCAGATGCGGGTGAAAATGAAATAGAAATCGGCGACCTGGTCGAAAGTCGACACGTAAAGATTGAGGGCGAAGGACGCCGCGGCACAGGCCGCCGCAAGCGGCCAGAGCGGGCGACGAAATCGCGCCCAGAGATAGAGCGCCGCCGGCCAGAGCAGGTAGAACTGCTCCTCGATCCCCAGGCTCCATAGGTGCAGCAGCGGCTTAAATCCGGCCGCCTCGTCGAAATAACCAGCCTCCGACCACAGCAGCAGGTTCGACACGAACCCGGCGCCGGCCGCGACATGCAGGCCAAGCGAGCGGTATTCGCTGTCGTCGAGCAGAAAGGCGCCGACGATGAGGCAAAAGCCCAGGGTTGCGCCGAGGGCCGGGAACAGGCGTCGCGCCCGCCGCGCATAAAAATCGGCGAAACTAAAGCGGTCGGCCGCGATCGCCTCGCCGATCAGCCCGGCGATGAGGAAGCCGGAAATGACAAAAAAGATATCGACGCCAATGAATCCGCCGCGCGCCGTCCCGGGAAAATAATGATAGGCGACGACCAGCGCGACCGCGACCGCGCGCAACCCATCAATGTCTGGCCGATACGAGTGGAACGAAGAACGGGCTGTCATTGGCTCGATCAGCGAAATGCCGCCGTTTTGACGCAAGCGGGTGTCGACTGCGCCCGGCGGCAAACTAATGTGGGATCGCGCGCGGCGCCAACTCAGGCGCGCACGTTGGGTCTCGGGCCGCGCTCAGTGGAGGGTGCCGCGCACGCGTCACGGCGGCGGTCGCGAGATATCCGTTTCCTGGCCAGTTGCAATCTGGGTGACTTTGACGGCGTTGGCGATGAAGCCGGCGAAGTGACCCTCGCCCTTAGGACAGCCGGGCATC
>SSMV01000132.1 GCA_004799435.1 Bradyrhizobium sp. | reverse complement strand
CCGGTCGAATTCGTCCTTGATGACGTCGAGAAGCCGACGATGCAGCCGCTCAACCATTGTAAGGGTCTCTAGATATGCTGGGCGAACGGAAGCAATTCGCTCCGTGCGCAAGGCCCCTTCCTCTGTCTTCGCAAGATTCTTCATGACACACTCGCCTGTTCGACTGTCCCTGGCCGAGATTATTATTCGGTCCGTTGAGCAGGTCGACAGTAACCTACGCCCATGAAGACGAGTTTAAGAGTCAGGATGAATCCAGGGTTTACTTATGAGAGTAAACTTAAACTAAATCAAAGGGTTTGTTGACCTTTGCAGACCGTTAAAATTGTCGCTTTCGCAAAGCTTAAATGCGCTCGTGACCGGTGCGCCAGCTCAGGAAAAAATAGACCGCGACCAGCGCGATGTCGAAGCCGACGCCGAGCAGACCGCTGACCGCGCCGCGCACGCCGAGGGCCGGAGAGACAACTTCGATCGACGCGCATAGCAGCCACAGCACGCCGCCCCAGGGCGCGGCGAGCCACAGGCCAATGGCGGCAAGCGGATCGACGGCGGCAAAAAAGACGATGGAGCCCTGCAAGGAGCGCGGCAGGTCGGTAAAGGCGCCGAATTGGCCGAAGGCGCCGATGATCAGGCCCCAATTATAGAGTCCCTTAACCACCCAGACCCAGGCAATGACGCGCATGAACCAAACGAGCGCGTCGCCCCAGTAGAATTTCACCGAATAGCCGGCGCGGCCGAACTCGCCGGGCGGCGCCCGGTCGACGATCTGCGTCACGCCATCGACGCTCTGGCGCATCACCGTTCTCAGGCGACAATCTCCGGGAAGCTCAGTTCTTCGCTCTCAGGCAATGGCGCAAAATAGGCCTCGATCGCCCGTTCGTCGATGGGCTCTTCGAAGCCGGGGCGCCAGAGCGGCGCGTCGCCCTTGTCGATGAGGGTCGCGCGGACGCCCTCATAGAAGTCATGGCCACGGCAGATGCGCGAGACGATGCGGAAATCGAGCCGCATCGCGTCTTCAAAGGTGAGGCCGCCGCCGAGCGCCATCTGGCGCAACGCAATCGACTGACTGGTCGGCGAGGTCCGTTGCATCGCCGCCAGCGCTTCGCCGGCGAGCGGTGAACCGCCCGCGGACGCAGCCGCAAGGGCGTCGAGGACAGCGCGCCGATCGAGAGAGGCGAACCAGCCGCGGATCTTCGCGGCCTCGCCGATCAATTCGCCCGGCGGCGGCGGCGTGGCGAAACGGGCTAGGATCGCTTCCGTCGGCCCCGTTTCCGTCAGCGCCGTCGTGAGAGTGGACATTGCTGCGCTCGGCGCGAATGTCTGCGTCAGGCCCAGCGCGACGACGTCGCCGGCGCGGGCGCGTAAGCCCGTCGCGGCGAATAAAGCGCCGACGCCGCTCGCCAGACGCGGCAGGGCGTAGCTCGTCCCGACATCGGGAAAGAAGCCGATGCCGACCTCCGGCATGGCGAACAGGCAGCGTTCGGTGGCGACGCGATGCGCGGCATGGAGGCTGAGGCCGACGCCACCGCCCATGACGATGCCGTCGATCAGTGCGACGATGGGCTTGGCGTAGCGTTTAATGCGACGATTGAGTTGATATTCCTCGCGCCAGAAGGCGAGTTGCGCGGCGTGGTCGCCCGCCTTGCCCTGCTCGTAGAGAAGGCGAATGTCGCCGCCGGCGCAGAAGGCCCGTCCGCCGGCGCTGGCGATCACGACCCGCTCCACGCGGGAATCGCGCTCGAAGGCGTCGAGCGCGCGGGCCATGAGCCGCACCATCGGCAACGTCAGCGCGTTGAGCGCTTGCGGCCGGTCGAGAATAATCAGTCCTGCGGCGCCGCGCCGTTCGGCGCTCGCGCCCGCGGCGTCGCTCACTTCACCTCAGCGAGCGTCGCATCGATGGCCGCGGCCACCTCGGCGATGCCCGCCATGCCGTCGACTTGGCGCAGCACGCCCTTGGCGGCGTAATAAGGCGTCACGGCTGCGGTGTCGCGATAATAGGCGGCCAAACGCGCCTTGAAGACTTCCGGGTCGTCGTCCCTGCGCGCCGGCCGACCGGCCGCCTTCGCCTCGGCCGCCCGATTGAGAATGCGCGAGACGAGCTGGTCGGCGTCGGTCTTAAGTTCGATGGCGACGTCGAGCTTCATCCCCTTGCGCGCCAGCATCGCGTCGAGCGCCTCGGCCTGGGCGAGCGTGCGGGGAAAGCCGTCGAGAATGAAACCCTTCCGGACGTCGGGCTGATCGAGGCGCTCGTCGATGATGCCCTCAACGATGTCGTCGGAGACGAGATCGCCCGCGTCCATCACCGCCTTGGCCTTGCGGCCGATCGGCGAGCCTGCCGCGACCGCAGCGCGCAACATGTCGCCAGTCGACAGTTGCGGTATGCCGTATTTCCCCACCAGCCGGTTTGCCTGCGTGCCCTTGCCGGCCCCGGGAGGGCCGAGCAGGATCAACCTCATTTCTTCCTCCCCCTCAGCTTCGCCTTGCGGATCAGGCCTTCATACTGATGCGCCTGCAGGTGACCATGGACCTGAGCCACAGTGTCCATCGTCACGCTGACGACGATCAGCAGAGACGTGCCGCCGAAGTAAAGCTGGACGGAGGAATAGGAGGTCAGCAATTCAGGCAGGATACAGACCAGCGCCAGATAGCCCGCGCCGATCACCGTGATGCGGGTGAGAATCCAGTCGATATATTGCGCCGTGCGCTCGCCCGGCCGCACGCCCGGGACGAAGCCGCCGTGTTTCTTGAGATTCTCGGCGGTGTCGGCCGGATTGAAGACCGTCGCCGTATAGAAAAAGGCGAAGAACACAATCAACGCGACATAGAGCAGGAGATAGAGCGGGCCGCCGCGGCCAAGCAGGGTCGTGACCGTCGAGAGAAAGCTGTTCGAGGCAGAACCTTGGATGAAATTGGCGACGGTCGTCGGCAGCAACAGCAGCGAGGAGGCGAAAATCGGCGGAATGACGCCGGCGGTGTTGAGCTTGAGCGGGAGGAAGGAGCTCTGGCCCTCATACATCTTGTTGCCGACCTGGCGGCGCGGATAGGTGATCGGCACGCGCCGCTGCGCGCGCTCCATGAAGACGATGAAGGCGACGACGATAAGCACCAGCACCAGCACCGCCAGCACCGTGCCGGTCGAGATCGAACCCTGACGGCCGAGCTCGAACAACTGCACCACCGCGACCGGCAAGCGGGCGACGATGCCGGAGAATATAATCAGCGACGAACCATTGCCGACGCCGCGCGCGGTGATCTGTTCGCCGAGCCAGACGAGAAACATCGTGCCGCCGGTCAGCGTGATGACCGTCGAGATGCGAAACATGATCCCCGGATCGGCGACGACGCCGCCGCGCCCCTCAAGGCCGATCGCGATTCCATAGGCCTGGAAAATCGCCAGCAAAACCGTGAGATAGCGGGTATATTGGTTGAGAACCTTGCGGCCCGCCTCGCCTTCCTTCTTGATCGCTTCGAGCGAAGGAAGCACCGAGCTCAGCAACTGGACGATGATCGAGGCCGAGATATAGGGCATGATGTTCAGCGCGAACACCGCCATGCGCTGCACCGCGCCGCCCGAAAACATGTTGAACATGTCGAGGACGCCCTGGCTATGGCCAGTGAAGGACGCCTCGAAGGCCTTCGGATCGATGCCCGGCAGCGGGATATAGGTCCCCAGGCGATAGATCACCAGCGCGCCCAGCGTAAACCAGATGCGCTTCTTCAGCTCCTCCGCTTTGGAGAAGGCTGACCAATTGATATTGGCTGCAAGCTGTTCGGCGGCCGATGCCATCGCTCATGCGCTCCGATCTGCGCCGCGCGCTGCAAGGCGCACGGAGGGGCGGCCCCGACGGCGCGCCGTTCAAATCATATGGCCCGGCCGCGCCAAAACGCCACCCCCACGAGGGCGGCGTTTTGTCACTCGGCGACGGGCGCCGCCTCGGGCCGCAACGTCTTGACGCTGCCGCCGACCTTCTCGATCGCGGCATGGGCGCTCTTGGAAGCGCCATAGACCTCGAAGGCGACCTTGGCCTTGAGTTCGCCCTTGCCGAGGATCTTCACGCCGTCGCGCGCCCGCGCCACCACGCCAGCGGCGATCAGCGCTTCGACGGTGATCGGCTTCTTGGCGTCGAGACGGCCGGCGTCGATCGCGACCTGCACGCGGCCGAGATTGACCTCGTTGAGATCGAGCGGCGACGGCGGATTGAAGCCGCGCTTGGGCAGACGACGATGGAGCGGCATCTGGCCGCCCTCGAAGCCTTTGATGCGAACGCCCGAACGCGCCGTCTGGCCTTTGCCGCCGCGACCCGCCTGCTTGCCCTTGCCCGAGCCAATGCCGCGTCCGACCCGGATGCGGTTCTTGGAAGAGCCGGGATTGTCCTTGATTTCGTGGAGTTTCATGGTCGCGTCCTCAATGGCCGTCGACGACGCGCACGAGATGCGCGACTTTGGCGATCATTCCGCGTACCGCCGGCGTGTCCTCGAGACTCGAGCGGCGGCCAATTTTGTCGAGGCCGAGACCCCTGAGCGTCTCACGCTGCGCGTGATGACGCCCGATGGCGCTGCTCGTCTGCTCGATCGTGACTGTCTTGTGCTTGGTCATGTCTCAGGCCTCGCGATCACGAATCCGAGGCGTCGGCTTCGACGCCCTGGCGGCGCGACTGCAGGGTCGACACCTTGATGCTGCGCCGCTGCGCCACCGAGCGCGGGCTGTCTTCACGCGACAGCGCGTCGAAGGTCGCGCGGATCATGTTGTAGGGGTTGGATGAACCCTGGCTCTTGGCGACCACGTCGTGGACGCCGAGCGACTCGAAGACGGCGCGCATCGGGCCGCCGGCGATGATGCCGGTGCCGGCAGAGGCGGCGCGCAGTACGACTCGTCCCGCGCCATGGCGCCCGTAGACGTCGTGATGCAGCGTGCGGCCTTCGCGAAGCGGCACGCGCACCAGACCGCGCTTGGCGGCCTCGGTCGCCTTGCGGATGGCTTCCGGCACCTCGCGCGCCTTGCCGTGGCCGAAGCCGACGCGACCCTTCTGGTCGCCGACGACGACGAGCGCGGCGAAGCCGAAACGTCGGCCGCCCTTGACCACTTTCGCCACGCGGTTGATGTGGACGAGCCGATCGACGAACTCGCTGTCGCGATCGTCCCGGCCATGGTCGCGGCCGCGGCCGCCTTCTCCTTCACGCGCCATTGTCTCTTTCCGTCACTGAACGCGGCAACCGGATCGGCGCCGCTCGCTTGGGTTGTCTCGAAACGAACCTCAGAATTCCAGGCCGCCCTCGCGGGCGCCCTCGGCGAGCGCCTTGACGCGCCCGTGATACATGTAGCCGCCGCGGTCGAACACGACTTTGCCGACGCCAGCCTTCTTGGCGCGCTGGGCGATCTCCTGCCCGACGCGCTTGGCCGCCGCGATGTCGGCGCCGGTCTTGACCGCGCCGCGAATCTCTTTCTCCAGCGTCGAGGCGGCGGCGAGGGTCACGCCCTTCTCGTCGTCGATGATCTGCGCATAGATCTGCTTCGACGAGCGGAAGACGCTGAGGCGCGGCCGATCGGCGCTGCGCGTGGCGATGGCGCGACGGACGCGAGCCTTGCGACGCTCGGTGGATTTGTTGGACTTGGCCATGACGGCGCCCCTTACTTCTTCTTGCCTTCCTTGCGGAAGATAAATTCGTCGGCGTATTTGACGCCCTTGCCCTTATAGGGCTCGGGGCCGCGCAGAGCGCGGATTTCGGCGGCGGTCTGACCGACCTGACGCTTGTCGATGCCGGTGATGGTGATTTCCGTCGGCTTGGGCGTGACGATCGTCACGCCGACAGGAATCGGGAACATCACGTCGTGGCTGTAGCCGAGCGAGAGCTGGAGGTTCTTGCCGGCGACGGCCGCCTTATAGCCGACGCCGTTGATTTCCAGCTTCTTCTCGAAGCCCTTGGTCACGCCGGCGACCAGATTCTGGATCCGCGCCCGTGTCGTACCCCACATCGCCCGCGCGCGCTTGTCCTCGCTATGCGGCGCGACGTGAATCTGCCCGCCTTCGATGGTGACCGACACCTCTTCGGGCGCGGTGAATTTCAATTCGCCCTTGGCGCCTTTCACCGCGATCGACTTGCCGTCGAGCTTGGCGGTGACCCCGGAGGGAATGGCGACTGGCTTCTTGCCGATACGAGACATTGCATTGCTTCCAGAATTACGGACGCCGACCGGGTCGGCCTCGGGATGCGGCCTCTTAGAAGACGGTGCAGAGGACTTCGCCTCCGACATGAAGTTCGCGCGCCGAGTGGTCGGCCATGACACCCTTGGGCGTCGACAGGATCGACACGCCAAGACCGTTGGCGACGCGCGGCACCGCCTCGACATTGGCGTAGACGCGCCGGCCCGGCTTCGACACGCGCTCGAGCTTGCGAATGACCGGCTCGTTGTCGAAATACTTGAGTTCGATCTCGAACTCGGTGCGGCCGTTTTCGAACTCGGTCGTCGAATAGCCGCGGATATAGCCTTCGGCCTCCAGCACGTCGAGCACCTTCTTGCGAAGGGAGGAGCCCGGTGTCGAGACCTTGCCGCGCTTGCGCATCTGCGCGTTGCGGATGCGGGTGAGCATATCGCCCAACGGATCGTTCATTGCCATGCTCCCCTCCTCACCAGCTCGACTTCACGAGGCCTGGAATCAGGCCCCTGTTGCCGAGATCGCGCAGGGCAATGCGGCTCATCTTCATCTTGCGATAGTAACCGCGCGGGCGGCCGGTGACTTCGCAGCGGTTGCGAATGCGCACCGCGGCGCCGTTGCGCGGCAGCGCGGCGAGCCGGATGCGCGCCTCGAAACGTTCTTCCATCGGCAGCTTTTCATTGTTGGCGAGGTCCAGCAGGCGCTTGCGGCGGGCCAGGAACTTCTTGGCCATGCGCTGCTTGCGCAAGTTGTTCTCGATTGCACTCTTCTTTGCCATTCACAGGCCTCCATTTTCCGCGTTTGAGCGCTCGGCGCTCACTGCCGGAACGGGAAGTTGAACGCACGCAACAGAGCGCGCGCCTCGGCGTCGGTTTTAGCGGTCGTGCACACGACGATGTCGAGGCCGAGCATCGATTCGGCCTTGTCGTAGTCGATCTCGGGGAAAATGATGTGCTCTTTCACCCCGAGCGCGTAGTTGCCGCGACCGTCGAAGGATTTCGGGTCGAGGCCGCGGAAGTCGCGCACGCGCGGCAGCGCGATCGTCACCAGACGATCGAGAAACTCATACATGCGGGTCTTGCGCAAAGTCACCTTGGCGCCGATCGGCATGTTCTCGCGCACCTTGAAGGTCGAAATCGCCTTGCGCGCCCGCGTGACGATCGGCCTCTGACCGGCGATCAGCGCCAGATCTGCGGCGGCCGCGCTCACCTTCTTGGTGTCGTTGACCGCTTCGCCAACGCCCATGTTGAGCACGATCTTCTCGATCTTGGGCACCTGGAGTTGGTTCTTGTAGCCGAACTCCTTGACCAGTTGCGGCACGATTTCCCTGTCGTAGAGCGCCTTCATGCGCACCACATAATCCTTCGGCGGCGCCTTGGCGGGGCCGGAAGATTCCGCCGGCGCGCCTTTGGCGGCCTTGGCCTTGGCGACCTTGGCTTCCTTCGCTCCGGCGCTCTTCGCCTCAGCGCCCTTAGCCCCGGCCGCCGCGTCGCCCTTGCCGGTCTTCGCGGCGGGTTTGTCGGCCTTTGCCGGCTTGCCGCCCTTGTCCGTTTTTGCCTCAGCCATCGATCAAGTCTCCGGAACGCTTGGCGACGCGAACCTTGCGGCCGTCGTCGAGAATCTTGAAACCGACGCGGGTCGGCTTGCCCGTCTTGGGGTCAGCGATCGCCAGATTGGAGAGATCGACCGAAGCTTCCTTCGACAGGATGCCGCCTTCGCTCTTGGCGCTTTGACGGGTGTGGCGCTTGACGAGATTGACGCCAGCGACAATCGCGCGACGATCCGTCGGATTGACGCTCGTCACCTCGCCGGTCTTGCCCTTGTCGCGGCCGGTGAGAACGACGACCTTGTCGCCCTTCCTGATCTTGGCGGCCATTACAGCACCTCCGGCGCGAGCGAAATGATCTTGACGTGGTTCTTGGCGCGCAGCTCGCGCGGCACCGGTCCGAAGATGCGGGTGCCGATCGGCTCGGCCTGGTTGTTGATGAGCACGGCGGCGTTGGAGTCGAAGCGGATCACCGACCCGTCGGGACGGCGAATGTCCTTGGCGGTGCGCACCACCACCGCCTTCATCACATCGCCCTTCTTGACGCGGCCGCGTGGGATCGCTTCCTTGATCGAGACGACGATCACGTCGCCGATCGAGGCGTAGCGCCGCTTCGAGCCGCCCAGCACCTTGATGCACATCACGCGACGCGCGCCGGAATTGTCGGCGACCTCGAGGTTGGTTTGCATCTGAATCATGGCCTAAACGCCTTTCTTGTCAGACCGGCTCCAAACCGCCCGAGGGCTATTCGTCGCCGCCTGAGGAGGCTCTCGCCTCCAAATTCCTGTCCTCAGCGCTCCGCGCTCCTTAGCCCGCAGGCGCGTCGATGACGCGCCAACGCTTCAACTTCGAGATCGGACGCGTCTCCTCGATCGACACCTGATCGCCGACCTTCTGCGTCTTGTTCTCGACATGCGCGTGGTAGTTCTTGGTCCGGCGCACGGTTTTCTTCAACAGCGGATGGGTGAACCGCCGCTCGACCTTGACCACCAAGGTCTTTTCCTGCTTGTCGCTGACGACGACGCCCTGAAGAATTCGCTTCGGCATGGTTCTCGCCCTCAGCTCTTGGTTTTGGCGGCGCGCTTGCGCGCGGCGATGGTCATGACGCGGGCGATGTCGCGGCGCACGACGCGCACCCGCGCCGTGTCCTGCAACTGACCGCTGGCGCGCTGAAAGCGCAGGTTGAACTGCTCCTTCTTCAGCTTGGCGGCCTCTTCGTCCAATTGATCCTCGGTCATCACGCTCAGATCCGAGAGACGGCTGGTGTTCTTCATCTCTCTCTCCTTACTCGGCGATGCGCTGCACGAAGCGCGTCTTGATCGGCAGCTTCGCCGCGGCGAGCGCGAAAGCCTCGCGCGCAACCTGCGCCGGCACGCCGTCGACCTCGAACATGATGCGGCCCGGCGCGACGCGCACGACCCACAGTTCCGGCGCGCCCTTGCCTTTGCCCATGCGCACTTCGATCGGCTTCTTCGACACCGGCACATCCGGGAACACGCGGATCCAGACGCGGCCGGCGCGCTTCATATGGCGGGTCAGCGCGCGGCGCGCCGCCTCGATCTGGCGCGCGGTGACGCGCTCCGGCTCCAACGCCTTGAGGCCGAATTCGCCAAAGTTGAGCGCGAAGCCTCCCTTCGCGACGCCGTGAATGCGTCCTTTGAACGCCTTCCGGAACTTGGTCTTCTTAGGCTGCATCATGGTCGTGGACCTTCAAAACTGCTCAGGCGGCGTCGCGGCCGTGGTCGCGATCGCGCGGCTCGCGGCGCGGACGATGGGTCGAGGAATGGTCGGCGTCGGCGGCTTTCTTGTCCTGCGCCATCGGATCGTGTTCGAGGATTTCACCCTTGAAGATCCAGACCTTGATGCCGCAGGTGCCATAGGCGGTGTGGGCCGTGGCGACGCCGTAATCGACGTCGGCGCGCAGCGTATGCAACGGCACGCGACCTTCGCGGTACCATTCGAGACGGGCGATTTCCGCGCCGCCCAGACGACCCGAGCAATTGATGCGGATGCCTTCGGCGCCCAGGCGCATCGCCGACTGCACGGCGCGCTTCATCGCGCGGCGGAAGGCGACGCGGCGCTCGAGCTGCTGGGCGATCGAATCGGCGACCAGCGTCGCGTCGATTTCCGGCTTGCGAACTTCGACGATGTTGATGGCGACTTCCGACTGGGTCATCTTGGCGACCTGCTTGCGCAGCTTGTCGATGTCGGCGCCCTTCTTGCCGATCACCACGCCGGGCCTGGCCGAGTGAATGTTGACCCGGCACTTCTTGTGCGG
This sequence comes from Bradyrhizobium sp., assembly GCA_004799435.1. Taxonomy (GTDB): domain Bacteria; phylum Pseudomonadota; class Alphaproteobacteria; order Rhizobiales; family Beijerinckiaceae; genus Roseiarcus. Next base: position 756 of record SSMV01000132.1, on the reverse strand, counting down.
CCGCTCGATGACGATCTTCGAAATCGCCGCCTGCTTGAGCGCGCCAGTCAACAGCTCGCGGATCTTCATGTCCTCGTGCAACAGCTTGCCGTATTCGTCCTTGCTGGAGTACCAGCGCGAATCCCAGGTGCGGTTGACGCCGAGGCGCAGCCCGATCGGATTGATCTTCTGACCCATCGCTAACTCCTCACGCCGCTTTGGCGTCGGCGGCGGCTGCCGCAACTTCGCGCACGATGATCGTGATATTGGAGAACGGCTTCTCGATCCGCCCCGCCCGGCCGCGCGCGCGCGGCGAAAAGCGCTTCATCACCATGTCCTTGCCGACATAGGCCTGAGCGACGACGAGATCGTCGACATCCAGCTCATGATTGTTCTCGGCATTGGCGATCGCCGACTCGAGCGCCTTCTTCACTTCGACCGAAATTCTCTTATTGGAGAATTCCAGATCGGCGAGCGCGGTCGCGACCTTCTTGCCGCGAATGAGCTGCGCGAGCAGGTTGAGCTTCTGCGGGCTGATGCGAAGCATGCGAATAGTCGCCTTCGCTTCGTTTTCGGCGAGCCGCCGCGGATTGCGTTTCTGGGACATCGCGTTAAGCCCTCTTGGCCTTCTTGTCGGCCGAATGGCCATGGAAGGTGCGCGTGGGCGCGAACTCTCCGAACTTGTGGCCGATCATTTCTTCGCTCACCGCCACCGGCACATGCTTGTGGCCGTTGTAGACGCCGAAGGTCAGACCGACGAACTGCGGCAGAATGGTC
>SSMV01000131.1 GCA_004799435.1 Bradyrhizobium sp. | reverse complement strand
CGCCTGGGTGATCCAGACGATGCCGGTCAGCGCCCCCAGCCCGGCGAGGAAGGCCGAGGCGGCGGTGCGGAAAACATATCGTTCGATTCGCAACATCCGGCGGTCGAATTCCTTTGGCCGATCGTCAAACGCGGCGCCGAGCGTTCCTCGGCAGCGCTAGCGCGCCGGGGCGCGAGTGGCAAGGCGCGAGGCGGAACAGCCCCGTTCACGCTTTCGGCGCCTTATTGACGGCGGGCCGAAAGCCCATGATGACTGCTGCCGCGATGGCGGAATCGGCCGTCGCCCGCGAGGAGCAGCATGACCGAATTCGTCAAGATCGCCTACGGGGCCGTCGCGGCGCCGAAGGGCGGAACCTATGTCGTTTTTGTCGCCGCCGATGTGAAACCGGCGCCGCGCGTCGCTGCGCTGCTCGGCGCCGCGCAAGCGCGGCTCGAACCGGCGGCCAAAACGGTTCGCTTTCGCGGCAAGCCGTCGAGCGCGATGGATCTGATCGAGCCGGCCGGGCTTGAGGGCGTCCGTCTGCTGGTCGTCGGCGTCGCGCCCGGCAAGGACGGCGCGCCGATCGATTTCACGAGCCTCGGCGGATTCGTTTTCGGCAAACTCGGCGCCGCCAAGAAAGTCGCCGTCGCCTTTCTTGCGCCCGCCGGCGAATGGGACGCGGCGGCCGCGGCGGAATTCGCGCTTGGCCTGAGACTTCGCGCCTATCGGTTTGATAAATATAAGAACAAGAAGAACGATGGCGACGACGCCGACGATGCGGCCCCCTCGGTGACGATCGAAGTGGCCGAGCCGGCGGCGGCGCGCGCCGCCTTCGCGCCGCGGCTGGCGATCGCCGAGGGCGTCGAACTCGCCCGCACGCTGGTCAACGAGCCGCCGAACGTTCTCTTTCCCGAATCTTTCGCCGCCCGCGCCTTGGAGCTCAAGCCGCTCGGCGTCGAGGTCGAGGCGCTGGACGACAAGGCGATGGCCAAGCTCGGCATGAATGCACTGCTCGGCGTCGGTCAGGGCTCCAAACACGGCAGCCGCCTCGTCGTCATGCGCTGGCGCGGCGCGCCGGGGCGCAAGAGCAAGCCGGTCGTTTTCGTCGGCAAGGGCGTTTGTTTCGATTCCGGCGGCATATCGATCAAGCCGGCGGCCGGCATGGAAGACATGAAGGGCGACATGGCGGGCGCGGCCTGCGTCGTCGGCCTGATGCGCGCGCTCGCCGCCCGCAAGGCCAAGGTCGACGCGGTCGGCGTGATCGGCCTGGTCGAGAACATGCCGGGCGGCGGCGCCTATCGGCCAAGCGACATTCTCAAATCGATGTCCGGCCAGACGATCGAAGTCATCAATACCGACGCCGAGGGGCGCCTGGTGCTCGCCGACGCGCTCACCTATGCGCGCGAAAAATTCAAACCGCGCTTCATGATCGACCTGGCGACGCTGACCGGCGCGATTATGGTGGCGCTGGGCCAGGAACACGCCGGGCTGTTCTCCAACGACGACGAACTCGCGGCGCGGCTCTCGGCCGCCGGCGTCGCCACCGGCGAGACCGTGTGGCGCATGCCGCTCGGCAGCGCCTACGACAAAATGATCGACTCGCGCTTCGCCGACATGAAGAACACCGGCGGGCGCAATGCCGGCGCGATCACGGCGGCGCAATTCCTCAAACGCTTCGTTGGCGACACGCCCTGGGCGCATCTCGACATCGCCGGCACCGGCATGAGCTCGCCGGCCAATGACATCAACCAGTCCTGGGGTTCGGGTTGGGGCGTGCGACTGCTCGATCGGCTAGTCGCCGAATATTACGAGAGCTAAAGGACTGGGTCGGGAGCCTCAAACATGCGGCGGGAATTCGCTTTGGCATTGGTTGCGTTGTGCGTCTCTATCGCCTTCGCGCCGGCCGAAGCGGCCGACATTGGTTGCGACGGATTCATTGAGAAACTGCGGGCCGGCGCCGGCGATCTCGCGGTGGATTTCACCCACGCCCTGGTGGTGACGCGCGCGCGAAGCGACACCGACGTCTTCGACATTTCCGCCAGCTCAGGCATCGACGGCGATATGAGCTGCCGCAAGGGCAGGCTCATACGGTTTGAAGCGCGCATGTCCGAGCCGGCGAGCGCCAAGGCGGCGGGCGATTTCGAAAGCTTCCAGGCTTCGGCGCTCAAAGCGGCCTTCGGCTGGGACGTCGCCAAGAGCCGGTCGACGGCGCATGAACTGGCGATCGAAGCGCGCGAATATCTTGCCGCCTCGCGCCAGCGCGGCGACATCTATATTTCCGGCAAGACGGAAGCGCATGAACCCGGCGGGGTCAGCCTCGGCCTCATCGTCACCGACACCGACAGCGCCTTCATCATCGTCGGCGCCGAAGAGTGAGCGACGCCGCCATGGGCGAGGTTCGTTTCTGCCATCTTGAGCGCCGCCGTATCGATCAGGCTCTGCCCGAGTTGCTTGAGGAGGCGCTCGCCGCCGGCTGGCGGGCGGTGGTTCAGGCGAGTTCCGACGAGCAGGCGGAAGCGGTCAGTGAACGCCTATGGACCCATCCCGACGACAGTTTTCTGCCGCATGGTTCGGCGCGCGACGGCGACGCTGAGGCGCAACCCGTCTATCTGACGGCCGGCGACGAGAATCCCAATGGCGCGCGCCTCAGGGTGCTGCTCTCGGGTGTCGAGGCCGCGGCTTGCCCATTTGCGGATTATGAACGCGTCGTCCTGTTGTTCGAGGGCCGCAATGAGGAGGCGGTCGCCGAGGCGCGCCGTCATTGGTCTCTGATCAAGGCGACCGGCGCCGCGCCAAGCTATTGGCGGGAAGGCGACGACGGCAAATGGGAGAAGGCGCGATAGGCGCGCGATTGACCGCAAAACCCTGCGCGTCAGTTCGTCGCTTCGACGCGCGCTGAAAGCTCCAGCCAAGTCTCCTCAGCGGCCGCCAGCGCGCGCTCAAGCTCGCCGCGTTTTCCCGCCAGATCGACGATTTTTTCAGCTTCGCCGGCGTTGGCGCTGGTTTGCGCCAAAGCTTCGTCGACCCGGCGCAGCAGATCCTCGAAACGACGCATCTTGTCTTCGATCGCCGCGATCTCTTTACGCAAGGGCGCGAGATCGCGTCGCGCCGAAGCGGGGCGGAGCGGGCTCGCTTTCGGCGCGGCTTCGCGTCTCCCGCCTTCGGGCGCGCGCTGGCCGAGCACGAAACGACTGTAATCGGCGACGTCGCCGTCGAATGTCTTCACCGTTCCGTCGGCGACCAGCCACAGCCGATCGACGCAAGCCTCCAACAGTCGCCGGTCATGCGAAACGATGATGCAGGCGCCCTCATAGGCGTTGATCGCCTCGATCAGCTCGCCGCGGCTGTCGATGTCGAGATGATTGGTCGGTTCGTCGAGGATCAGGAGCTGCGGCCCGTCGAAGGTCGCAAGGCCCATCAGAAGCCGCGCCTTCTCGCCGCCCGACAGAGCGGCGACGCGCGTGTCGGCGCGATCGCCGGGAAAGCCGATCTGCGCCGCCCGGGCGCGGATCTTGGCGGTCGGCGCGCCGGGCATGCGCTCGGCGACGGCGGCGAAGGGGGTCGCTTCGAGATCGAGATCGTCGACTTGATGCTGGGCGAAAAAACCGACGTCGAGCTTGGCGGCGCGCACCAGTTTGCCGCTTGTCGCGGCGAGGCGGCCGGCGACCAGCTTGGCGAAAGTCGACTTGCCGTTGCCATTGGCGCCCAGCAGGCCGACGCGATCGTCATCGGCGAGCGTCAGATCGAGTTTCGACAAGACAATCCGTTCGCCATAGCCGACGCTGACCTTCTCCATGGCGACGATCGGCGGACTGAGCTTGCGGGCGATCGGCGGCCAGCGGAAGGGCGCGACATTCTCGTCGACCAGCGCGGCGATCGGCTCCATGCGCGCCAGCATCTTCAGCCGCGATTGCGCCTGGGTCGCCTTGGTCGCCGAAGCGCGGAAACGGTCGACGAAGCTTTGCAGGTGTTTGCGCCGCTCCTCCTGTTTCTTGATCGCCTTGCCGAGCAGCGCCTGCTGTTCGCGCCGTTGACGCTCGAAATCCGAATAGCCGCCGCTCCACAGCGTAAGCTTGCCGCGCTCCAGATGAAGGATGTGCTGGGCGACATCGTCGAGCAGATCGCGGTCATGGCTGATGACCAGCGTCGTCGCCGACGACGTCTTGAGATAATCGGCGAGCCACAGCGCGCCTTCGAGATCGAGATAGTTGGTCGGTTCGTCGAGCAGCAGCAGGTCCGGCGCGGAAAACAGAACCGCGGCCAGCGCCACGCGCATGCGCCAGCCGCCGGAAAATTCCGATAGCGGGCGCGCCTGCGCCGGTTCGTCGAAGCCGAGGCCGGCCAGAATGCGCGCAGCGCGCGCCGGAGCGGCATGGGCTTCGATGTCGACGAGACGGGTCTGGATTTCGGCGATGCGCAACGGGTCGGCGGCCTGTTCCGCCTCACCCAGCAGCGCGCGCCGCTCGACATCGGCGTCGAGCACGAAATCGATCAGCCTCTCGGCGCCGCCGGGCGCTTCCTGTTCGACGCGGCCGATGCGGGCGCGCCGGGGCAGGGCGATGGCGCCGCCTTCCGGACTGAGCTCGCCGCAGATCAGGCGGAAGAGCGTCGTCTTGCCGGCGCCATTGCGGCCGATCAGCCCGACATGGGCGCCGCTCGGCAGAGTCACGCTCGCTTTGTCGATCAGCAGACGCTCGCCCAGCCGGTAGGTGAGTTCGTCGATATGCAGCATGGGCGGC
>SSMV01000130.1 GCA_004799435.1 Bradyrhizobium sp. | reverse complement strand
GGAGAGCTTTTTTGAATTTGGGGCTGGTCGACCTCATCAACAAATTGACGCATGACTTACCCCTGTCCCGAACACTCGAATTTCGACGTCTGCCGTCGTCGATGCGTCAGCACGCTGCGCTGCATTCCAACAGTGATCAGACAGCGGATAAGCCAAGATGCAGTTAAGTATCGTCTCCGTATAAATGCATAAGAGGCCGCGATCGTGCTAACCGACTTCCTGGCGCGCCCGCACGATCCGAGCCGCCATATCGTCGCGATGCCCGGCGAGGAAAATGAGGTCATCAAGCGCTCGGTCGGTGTCCTCGCCGCGACCAGGTTCGGCAAGCTCTGCGACAGCGGCGTCCTCGAGGTCTGCGGCGGCCTCGCTAATTTCAGCAAAGCCGTAGATTCCACCTGCTCCGGAAAGACCGTGCGCGCAACGCTTGATTCGATCGAGCACGGAAGGCAACCGGCTCCCATCCTTCAGCGCTGCGCGGTCGCCCATCAGGGCCACGAGGTCCTTTCTGATCCTATTCAGAAATCCAGCGCGCAAGTCCTCCAATGGATCGTGCGTGGACTGCACGTAGCTGCGCACTGAACTTGCCAAGGTCATCGGGTCGAATGGCTTGGGAATCACGCCGACGGCGCCAAGCGAGCGAAAGCGATCGACCTCGCGAGCCTGAGCGCGGGCCGTCATGAAGATCACCGGTATACTTGCGGTCCTGGCGTCCTCTCGTAATCGAACCAGTGTCGCGGGCCCGTCCATGACAGGCATCATGACATCAAGCAGAATGAAGTTGGGCCGCCAATCGACTGCGACCGCCAACGCCTCCGCGCCCGAACCGCAGCTTCGCACGCTAAAGTCGGGATCCAGGCCAAGCGATATTTTCGCCACCTCGCGGATGTCAGGCTCGTCATCGACGTGGAGAACGCGAATCGTCGTCATGCGACTTTCCTTGCAAGTTACGCCGGCAGTAGCGTCAGTCGATCCTGAACCGCGGCCTTGAGACTTTCGACGGACGAATTCATCTTGGACAGCGCGGCATGAATCTGTTCGTCGCAGGCCATATCCGCACCGTGAGTGGAAAAGATGATCACCGGGATTGCTTTTCCCCGCGCTCCGCGAAGGTCCGGCAGCAAATCCAGGCCGGACGCCTCGCCAAGCGCTATATCGAGTACGACGAGGTCGATGCGATCGGTGGCGAGCGCGCGGCGCGCGCTATCGATACTATCCACAGAAACCACGTCGGCAATCGAACCGAGTTCCTGATGAACCAGCGCGAGCACGTCGTAATCGTCATCGACGTGCAGGATGCGTGGATGTCGGCGCGCGGGCGCAACGATCGCAGCTTTGAGAATATCGATGAGGGCCTCGAAGGCGATCGGCTTGTCGAACCAATGCAGCACATTGAGCCTCGATGACCTGACGTCGCTTCGGCCTTGGTCGGGATCGCCGGCAATGACGAGGATCGGCACATCCCGATAGTGCACCTGGGCCCGTAGCTGAACAATCAGGCCGACGCCATCCCCATCCGGGAGCTGCAGATCGACCAGGACGGCCGCATAGCGGGTTGCGTCGGTTCGCTCGATCGCCGCCGCAACGGTATGGGCATAGTCCACAGCGAAACCGGCTGGGCGCAATTGCTCGCGTACGGTGGCAGCCGCCTCACGGTCATCCTCGCAAAACAGGACGCGGACATTGCCCACGCCGGCGCCGTCGTCGATTTCGCCGCCGGCCGTGCCATCCCAGACTGGCAATTCGACAAAGAAGATCGCGCCGCCGCCCGGCGCATCGTCGAAGCCAATCGTGCCGCCCAATCGCGCGACGATCCGCTTGACGATACTGAGGCCAAGACCGGTGCCGCCTTTCTGCCGGGTGTTGGTGGCGTCCGCCTGGGCGAATTTCTCGAAAACATAGGGTTTGAATTGATCCGGCACACCGGAGCCATGGTCGCGGACGGTAATGCGCACATCTCCGGCATTCTTCGTCACGGCGACCATCACTTCTCCGCCGGACGGAGAAAATTTGATCGCATTCGAAAGAAGGTTGGCAATGACCTGAGCAAGCCGGTCGGGATCCGCATTCACTTCAAGCTCGACCGAGGCGCCATCGAGCCGAACGCTCACACCGTAGCTCTCCGCAAACCCGCGATTGTCGTCGATTGCGTGCTCCACGAGACTCCGAACGGCGACCTTGCTCATACTGAACACGACACGGCCGGACTCCAGCTTTTCGATGTCCAGAATATCGTTGAGGAGACGCGCCAGCCGCTGGCTGTTGGTGTGCGCGATCGTCAGCAAGCGTGCGGCCGATTCAGGCAGCTTGCTTGCCCACTGTCCGGCGAGCAGACCAAGCGAGCCAGAAATCGAAGTCAGAGGAGTGCGCAATTCGTGACTTACGGTAGCGACGAATTCGTCTTTCAGCCGCTCCGTTTGCCGGCGCACGCTGATGTCGCGAATGACCAGGATTCTCTCAGCGCTCTCGAACGACCTCAGCATAATCTCGATCGGAAACTCCCCGCCATCCTTGCGCCGACCTGTAAGCTCAATGTCGGAACCGATCTGCAACCCAAGCCCATTTCGAGAGAACGGAAGACCACTGTCGATCAAACGCTCCTCAACGCGGTTGGGTATGATCTTCTTTATGTTCTGCCCCAGAAGTTCATCCCGGCTATAGCCAAATTCCTTTTCCGCCTGAAGATTGAGCAGAACGATATCTCCCGAATGGTCCACGACGACCATCGCATCAGGCGCGGCCTCCAATAGACCACGCGACCTTGCCTCCAACTGGGCCAGATTCTTTTCGGTTTCCTTTCGCGCACTGATATCGCGGATCGCGCTCGAAACCAGCATCCCCTCCTCGGTTTCGATCGGACCTAGGCTGATCTCGATCGGAAACTCAGTGCCGTCTTTGCGCTGCCCATAGAGTTCGAGGCCAGCGCCCATGGGACGCACCTTCGGTCCAGCAAAGAACCGATCGCGGTGCGATGGGTGCTTGTCGTGAAATCGCGGCGGCAGCAGGAATTCGATCTTCTGGCCGAGGAGGGCCTGCCGCGCATGGCCAAACAGCGTCTCGGCCTGCGCATTGACGAGCACGATATCTCCGCTTCGGTCCATGATGATGATTGCATCGGGAGCCGCCTCCAGCAGGTCGCGGAATTTTTGTTCCGTCTTGCGGACTTGACCCGCTGCCGCTCGGAGCTCATCGCCGCGGCTTTCGCTCAGGGCGAGCTCCTTTGCGGAAGCGCGACGCATCGCAAGAATCGAGATCGCCGCCAGAACGACGACTAGCGCCAGACCGACGAGATTGCCGACTAGTAGCCAGACGTTTCTCGATATGAAATTCGACGTTCGCAAAGAGACAAAATTTCGTTGCGCGTCTATCAGGCCAACCGTCGCCAAGTGGATTTTTGTCATGAGATCGCGACCAACGCCCGTCCGGACAAGGGCCAGGGCCGCCGCTGGATCGCCGACGTCATGCAGACGTATTGTCTCCCGCAGCTCCGAGAACTTACGCAGCGTCAGCGACTCTATTTCAGTCAGCGCGCGTTGTTGTGTCGGATCGTCACCGATCGCATCTCTCACGCCAGCGGCTTCTGCCACGCTTGCGTCAATCGTATTGTGATAGCCTTGCAGGTAGCCGGGATCGCCGGTCAGGAGATAGCCGCGCTGTTCGCTCTCCGCGACCCGAACAACGGTTAGCATTGCCCAGAGTTTGTTTTCGAGCTGCAAGGCGCGATTCATTGATTCGCTAGCGGATTGAGACGAGACCACGAGATAGATCGAGGACGTGCTCACAAATATCATGAGCGCGCACGCCAGCGAGAGAGGCCACGCGAGCTTACGCCACAAATTTCGCGTGCGGGCCGGCCCACGCGCTCCGGCGGTTGGCACAGGAGCTGTCACAACGTCACCGAGTTTTCGCCGAGCGATATGCGAACCAGATCCGCTCCGTTTTTGGCCCCGAGCTTCTTCATGATCCGAGCGCGATGGCTTTCGAATGTCCTCGGACTGATTAGTAAGCGCGCCGCGCCCTGCTTATTGGAACAGCCTTGGCTGATATGCGCCAGAACCTCCCGCTCTCGGCGGGACAGAACCTCGCGGATGGCAATTGTCTCTTCTAGATCGCGGCCGTTCGCCTCCCGTGTCCGCGACCACCAGGTGGTCACATCCCGGCCCAGCGCGGCCGCGGTTTCCGGACAAAGCGGCTGTTCGAAACTGTCCGCGATTTCTGCGATCATGGCGCAAACCCGTTCCGTTTCCTGAAACATCGCCTCCACCATTTTGAGCATGTGACCCTGCGCTTCCGCTGGACCGTAAAACTTGGCTGCGTGACGCCGGATCTCTCCGACGTATAGCCGCAACGAAGTCAACGGATCGGCGATTTGATGCGCGATGGCGGAGCCTACTTCGTTCACCGCCCGTGTTCGCTCCGCAGACAAACGTGCCGCGTCAATCTCACCGGTCACTTGGTCCCCGCACCCCGTGCTTGCCGGATGGGCTGGATGGACTCTCTGATTTTCGGTTGGCGTCATTGCAGTGCCCCCCATTCGAGGGCGCCAAGTTCAGGGCGCGCTCGACGGCTTCAACTAGTTGCAGGGATGAAAATGGTTTGCGCAGAGACGTGGTGGCGCCCAGTAGCCGAGCTATGCCGAGACAATCCTGATCGGGAACCAGCGAATTCCGAAGGCGAAATCCGGACATGGCAATTATCGGCACCATCGACTCGCCTCGAATACGCGTGATGGTGTCGAACCCGTTCATTCCAGGCATGAAGAGATCGATCACGACCAAGTCAAACTGGCTTGCCTGGAAAGTGTGGATACCGGCGTGGGCCCGTGACGCAACGACCGTTTCGTATCGGCGCTGGAGCAGGATAGCCTGAATTGCGGTAGTGACGCAGGCATCGTCATCGATGACGAGAATTCGCGCTGTCGCCTTTGCAAGACACGACATCGATTGTGTCTCGTGCGGGCGCGGCGTAACCATGGAGCGGCCTCTTCGAGCGGACAAGCACGACGGGCTGTTCGTCGGCTCCAACGCTAACGCGCGTCGTCCTATGCGGGATTAATTTTCGTCTGAGTAAAAACACTGACGTCAACGACGTTTGTTTTCGATTGCGCTGTATCGAGGACCATTCCGGCGCACCGTCGTCCATGACGCGCCGGATTGGTTGCAAAGCGTGACGCTGGGCCCGACGAATGCGGCGAGGCCCGTGCACAAGCCTGACAACGTTCGTTCATGATGCACTGATCGTCGGCTCGGCACGAGCGCGCTCGACCGTCGCCGCGCACCGAAACGACAACCCCGCGCCAACTGATTTGTTCGACACCTTCTTTAGCGGGAGTTCGGCCCCGGCTGCATCGGATCGTCGTTGACGTCGAGGGCGATAGGAACGGCGTCGATCCCTGCAGGCATCGCGTGCGAAGAATGTAGCACTTGGACGATACCGGAATAGTCAAAGGCAATCCTGGCTTTGCCTGTCACTGAGCCCGGGGAGCCAGCGTTTGACACTGTCAACTCGGGCAGATCTCGCGAGCCGAACTGTCGACAGCCTGCGATCGCAGAGAGAACTTCGAAACATCGCGATGCGTTTTTCAAGTTGAAGCAGCAATCCTGCGGATTCCAAATCGAACGTGCTGGCGTCCCGAATCACGCTGGCACCTCAAATCTGCGCTAAGGCTCCAGATATGTATGCATGGGAGCGTGTATAGCGCTGCGTATATTTTGATGAGATTCTCTCCGAGCGCCGAGGAGACTTAGCGGCTGCGGTTGGCAGGGACAGTCGTCATCGGAGAACTTTGGCCGCCAGGGTTGACTAGCCGAGGCGATGAATCGCTGAGGACTCAGAGAATCAGAGGCCACGTGATTTCACACGAACTCGCGCACGGCCTACATGCCGATCATGGGCTGCGTTGGCGTAATCTGCTGTCGATGATCATGCCCGATTGGGAGGCTCGAAAGGCGCGCTTGGAGGCGTCGTTGCGATAGACGACACGCCCAACGCACCGGATGGATCGAAACACAGCCGATAGTGCAGATGTGGACGAATCAACTATTCGGCAGCTCGTTCGAGCGAGAGTGAGCCGCCCCATTTGAACCCCACCGATCTCTGTTGGCACGCGGGAACCGGCACATGTCATTAGGCTTTCGGCTAACCGGCCGATCCGCGAGCATGGTTGGGACGTCAACTCTTGAGGCGGATTACGTCGCCAAGGGCTTCGGTTCACAGTAATCGGCCCAGGCACTCATAAGCGGCCGCCGCTTTTCGAGCGCGTCGCCGCGCCGGTAGGCCAGCTCGGCTTTGTCGCCAACGACGTGCGCCAACGCCGCCTCGGCCAACTCGCGGGAAAAGTTGGTGAGTTCACGACACCAATCGCGGAAGCTCGATCGAAATCCGTGCGTCGTGATCTCGCTCTTACCCATACGGCGCAGCAGCATCAAAAAGCTCATATTCGACATAGGCCGGCCAGGAGCGGTGCCGGCAAACACAAATCCGTCCTGACTCGCATCCTCTTCAGCTCGCGCCTTCATACGCGCCGCCGGGATGGTCCAGACCAGCGCATCTGAGTCGATCTCGTTCGACGCTGCGCCGATAACCTCGCCGGTCCCAGCAGCCGTTAGAATTGCAAATTCCAGCGCCAGTGCCGCACCGGCGTTGCGCTTGCGCAGATCACTGATGAAGGCAGGAACATCTGCAAAAGGCATCGCAGCGTGATGTTCAATCGCCTGGATTGAACTGCGCTTCGCCAGAAGCTGCGACATGTGGCCCTTCCAGCGCGCCGGGTTTAGCTCCTGACGCCAATTTCGTACGATGGCATAGTCCAAGATATTCTCGATGCGCCCGCGCACACGCGCTGCGGTCTCGGGCTTATTTATCCAGATTGGTTTCAAGACCGACAGAATATGCTCTGTCGTAATGCTAGCGACGGGCGCCGTACCGACAGCGGGATAGGCGTAGGCCTCGAGCGTCGAAGACCATTGCTTGACGTGCTTTGCGTTCTTCCATCCGGCCTTGCGCGAGTCGATGAATGCCGCAGCGGCTTGCTTGAACGACGTGGCATTTTCGGCTTTCGCCTTAGCCGCTCGGCGCTCCGCGATCGGATCAAGTCGCTCGCGGCGGAGTTTCCGGGCAGCGGCCGCCCCGGCCCGTGCCTCGGCCAACGTCACGTCGGCGACAGGACCGAGACCCATTTCGCGCAAGCGGCCATCGGTTTGACGGAAGCGGAAGACCCACGATTTTGCGCCGCTCGCGCCGATTTGCAGGTAAAGACCCCCGCCGTCACCGAGATAACCGCGCTTCTTTGCCTTCTGGACCGCTAATGCCGTCAGCTTTCCCGACTCGGCCATCGCCTAATTTCTGTACACATCATTCTACCCATACTTTCGCGGCGGCATTGGGCGAATATCAAGGACCGAATGCGAAAGCCGGAGAATAAAACGCCAGCTTTATCTCAGCGATCCAAGAGGTTCGCGAATGTCGGCGAACGTCAGAAAACGAAAATCTGGCGGAGAGGGAGGGATTCGAACCCCCGGTACGGTTGCCCGTACTCCGCATTTCGAGTGCGGTGCGATCGACCACTCTGCCACCTCTCCGCGGGGCGCGACGACAGGGTGAAGCCTGCCGGCGGGGTCGCGCGCCGCTTAACACGGGCGCAGAACCCTCGCAAGGCGCAGGCGCCCGTCGCGCCTCAAGCCGCGATCGCGGGCACCGGAAGGGCGACGCATTCTCGCCGCGCCAACCGCTCGGCCGAGCGCGGATCATGGGTGGGCAGGAAAATCATCGGCCTCTCCGTGGCGAGCGCCCGAAGCTTCGCGAGCGTCGCCAGCGCGGCGCCTTCGTCCGGGCTCACCCCGTCGACGGTTCCCGACAGCAGGCTCGCCTCGCTATAGGCGGCGTCGCCGGCCAGCACGACGCGCGTTTCCCCGTCCTCGACCACCACCGAGACATGATCGGGCGTATGGCCGGGCGTCGGAATGGCGATCACGGCGCCGTCGGCGGTCAGGCGGCGCGAACGCGCGAATGGCCCGTAAGGCACCTCAGTGAAATCGAGCGGCTCGGGATCGAAGCCGCTCGGCCAGCGCTGCGGCAGATAGCCCAACATGCGCCCTTTCACGCCGGCGGTCGCGGCAAGTTCGCCGGCCGCGACCAGAACGCGGGCATGCGGAAAGCCGGCGAGACCGCCGTCGTGATCGATGTGAAGATGGGTGAGCGCGATCAAGCGCACGTCGCGCTGGCCAATGCCAATCGCCCGCAATTGCGGAGCGAGTTCCTGTTCCGGCGCGATGTCGAAATTCACCGCGAATTGGAAATAGGGATTCCAGCGCGGCAGACGCTTGAGGCCGGCGTTAGCCCCGGAATCGACGACGATCACGCCGTCGGGATGCTCGATGGCGAAAGCGTAAGTCGGCAGCCAGTCCGTCCATTCGTTGTCGATGAGCGGCGCGAGACGGCGCCGCAAACCATGACCCTGGCCGGTGACCTGGCTCGATTTGATCCTGACCAAGCCGGTGCTGATCGCGTGAATGCGCATGATCGTCTCTCCGACTAGCGGGCGCGGCCGATGCGGCCGAGATGGGTGTCGGCGAAGCCGGACGGGTATTTGAGGCCGTAGCCCAGCGCGCGATCGAGGCCGATATGGGCGAGCCAGATCAGCGCGACCGACAAGGCCATGGGCGCGGCGAAGGCCACGCCAGCGATGGCAAGCGCGAGCGGCGCGACATAGGCATGGACGAGATTATAGGCGACCGCGCCGACGCGCGGGCCGGCGAGATAGAAGAGCATCGCGAGATCCGGGGCGAGCAGCAGCGCGGCGAAGAGCGCCCAGGAGCCGCCGAGATAGGCGTAGGCGGCGACAGCCGCGGCGAAAACGGCGAGGCTTTCGGCGCGCAGCAGCAAGGCGATTCCGTCGGGCGACGAGGCTCGGCGGGTGGGGACAATTGCGAGATGGGCTTCAGCGGCGGCGGTCATGATCGGGCTCCCTTTGGCGAGTGACCGGGATCATGAACCGGACGCTCGACATACGGAATTGCATATTTACGTTGGTCTATTATACATATTCGTATGATGAAGGGAGACCCGCCCTGGGACGCGCTGCGCAGTTTCGGCGAGGTGATGCGCGACGGCAGCCTGTCGGGCGCGGCTCGGCGGCTCGGACTGACTCAGCCGACGATCGGGCGCCATATCGACGCGCTGGAGGCCGCGTTCGGCGTGGCCCTGTTCGCCCGTTCGCCGCGCGGCTTAAGCGCTACGCAGGCCGCGCTCGATCTCGCGCCCCATGTCGCGGCGATGACACTCGCGGCGCAGGCCGCGCAGCGCGCGGCGTCCGGCGACGCGGCGCAGGAACATGGCGTCGTTCGCGTGACGGCGAGCCATGTGATCGGCTGCGAAGTCTTGCCGCGCATCCTCGCCGGCTTCTCCGCCGCGCATCCCGGCGTCACGCTGGAGCTGGCGCTGAACGACCGCAACGAGGATCTTGCGCGGCGCGAAGCCGACATCGCCGTGCGCATGGTGCGCCCGACCCAAAGCGCGCTCGTCGCGCGCCGGTTGGGGCGCACAATGATCGGCCTCTTCGCTCATCGCGATTATCTTGCGCTTCGCGGGACGCCGCAGTCGATCGCCGATCTCGCCGGACATAGCGTGATCGGCTTCGACCGCGACGACAGCGCCTTCCGCTCGGTCGGCGCGAGCTCACAGGGCCTGTCGCGCGACGCCTTCCGCTTCCGCTGCGACAGCGACCTCGGGCAAATCGCCGCGCTCCGCGCCGGCCTCGGCATCGGCGGCTGTCAGGAGGGCATCGCGCGACGAACGCGTGATCTCGCCCCGGTTTTACCCGGCGCGATCCGCTTTGGTCTGGAGATGTGGCTCGCCATGCATCAGGACCTCAAGGCGAACCGCCGCGTGCGGCTTCTCTATGATTGGCTCGCCGGCGGCCTCACTGACTATCTGCGCGGGCGCGGCGACTGGGGCGCGAGCGCAGGCCGCTGAGCGACCGGCGCTCGGATCGCTCTCGCTCGAGCGCCTGTCATATGCGACGCCAGTTCGCGGGGGTCATGTCGCTTGTGTCGATCGACTGAGTCGTGAACCATTTGAGCGGCGCGATCACCGTCTTGTCGCGCCTGGGATTGAGCCAGGCGCCCCACCAACTGAAGGTGCTATTGGGGATGACATGATGACGGCATGTCGACATGACGTAAAGATCTTCAAAGTCCCTGCCGTCCGCATCGGGCTCGATGAAATTGCGCGGCCATGTATCGGGCAGATTGGCCCGCGCCCAGCCAGGATCGTCGCTGAACACAAAAAACTGCGGCGCCTCGATCTGCTCGGCGATCGCCGTCATCGCGCTCGCGTACCATTCGGCGGGGCAAAGCCATAGCGCGCCGCCACTCTGGGCCTGAGTCACATAGTCGCCGCGCCGGACATGCAGCGACACCGCGGAAGCGCCGGCGCGCGCGATCGATTTGACCCATTCCCGCCGCCGCTCCGTTATCGGCTGGCGCAGTTGGAATTGCTGACGGATCAACCCTTCGACGTTCGAGAAATATCGCTCCGTCTGCCAGTAGCCCTCGAGATACACAGGCGCCACAACTTTGACGACGTCGTGATCAAACTCCCAGATCCTCTGTCTGACGAAGTTGTGCCTGCGCATCGAGGCAAGCCTCTTGGCGAGTCGATACTGAGGGTTCAGGAAGCGCAACGGTGACCGTGCGAAGCCCTTCTTTTCGGGAGCGCTCAGCGTCGTGGCGGCGATCGAAAAGTTCGTCAGTTGATAGGTCCGATCGGCCTCCCGCGGGAGATAGGCGGACGCGTCGAAGATCAGCCTGACCTTCCTCTCTTGCGCCAGGCGCAATCCCAGCGCGGCCATAAAGAGCTGATTGCCCAGGCCACAGTGAATGCGCATGCAGACATAGGTCATGCCGACACGATAGCGGAACCAGCTCGCCGCGCCAGAGCAACAAAGGATCCGCCCCAAGGCCTCGCGCGCAAGCGCTCCTGCGTTCTGGGCCGACGAACTTGCCAAACGAGTTCGCCGACATTGCACGACGGCTCGCGGCGTTCAGGCCGCCGGGCGGCGGATTGGCCTTGTCGCGCCCGGAAAAGAGCGGCAGATTTCCGGCGAGAGGCAAATCCGTGATTGCACCGAACGATCGACGAAAAATTGCATCGGTCTCCAGCCGCGCAGGGGTGTTGCGGTGAGCGAAGAACGATTCTCACTCGCCGGGAAGCGCGTCTGGGTGGCTGGCCATCGCGGCATGGTCGGGTCGGCGCTGATGCGCCGGCTTGCTCAGGAGAATTGCGAACTGCTGACCACTGAGCGCAACCAAGTCGATCTGCGCGATCAATCTCGGGCCAACGCCTGGATGCGGGACGCGAGGCCGAACCTCGTGTTCGTCGCCGCCGCCACGGTCGGCGGCATCCTCGCCAACGACGCCTACCCTGCGGATTTTCTCTACGACAACCTGATGATTGGGGCCAACGTCATTCGGGCGGCGTTTGAGATCGGGGTCGACAAGCTCGTCTTCCTCAGCTCGTCTTGCGTCTACCCGAAGTTCGCGCCGCAACCAATCGCCGAGGACGCGTTGCTGAGCGGCCCGCTTGAGCCGACCAACGAGTGGTACGCAATCGCCAAGATCGCCGGTCTCAAACTCTGCCAAGCCTACCGCAAGCAGTATGGCGTCGATTTCATTTCGGCGATGCCGACCAATCTCTATGGGCCCGGCGACAATTTCGCGGCGAATTCGAGCCACGTGCTGCCGGCGCTGATTCGCAAGGCCCATGAAGCCAAAGCGGCGGGGGCGAGCGCGATCACCATCTGGGGAAGTGGGGCGCCACGGCGCGAGTTCCTTCATGTCGACGATTGCGCCAGCGCGCTGTTGCACCTGGCGAAGCATTATTCCAGCGACGGTCCCGTGAATGTCGGGTCGGGCGCCGACGTGACGATCCTCGAACTCACGCGACTGGTCGCGGCGGCGGCCGGCTTTGCCGGGCGAATCGAGCGCGACCTGACCAAGCCGGACGGAACGCCGAGAAAGCTGCTGGATTCGCAGAAGATTCGCGCGATGGGATGGGCGCCGTCGATCGCGCTGCCGGAGGGAGTCGCGTCGGTCTACCGATGGTTCGTCGATAACCACGCGATTGCGCGGGGCGCGTCGGAGAGGGCCTAGAAATCGGCCTAGAAATCCTCGGTCGTCGGCGCGCTCTCGCCCTTGAGCTCGTGGCGCATGATCAGCGGCGCCTGGGCGAGCGCGAAGACGAGCGTCAGCGGCAGGAAGCCGAAGGTCTTGAATTTCACCCAGATGTCGGTCGTCTGCGTGCGCCAGATGAGTTCATTCAACGCCGCCAGCGCCAGGAAGAAAAAGGCCCAGCGCCAGGTCAACCGGCGCCAGCCCTCCTCGTCGACATTGAGCGCGCCGTCGAACATGATTTTCAGCAAGGGCTTTTTCAGCGCCAGGCCGGCGATCAGCGCGCCGCCAAACAGTATATAGAGCGCCGTCGGCTTGACCTTGATCAGCGTCTCGTCATGCAGCAGCAGCGTCAACGAACCGAAGATGACGACGATCGCTGCGGTGACCAGCGGCATGATCGGGATGCGGCGCAGCATCAACCACGAGACGACAAGCGTCGCGACGACGCCGGCCATCAGCACGCCAGTCGCGGCGAAAATGCCGAGCCGCGAATAGACGGCGAAGAACAGCGCTAAGGGCCCGAGTTCGAGCGTGAACTTGAGCCAGGGCTGAAGCGCTTTGCGCGGCGCGACGGATTCATTGCTCATCGACGCGCTCCAATTTTTCCGTCATTGCTGGCCATGACATTTCGGGTCCGCGGCGCATGCTCAGGAATTCTCCAATCCGGCGATCGCCGCCGCGAAATCCTCGGCCGCGAAAGGTTCGAGATCCTCGACGCCCTCGCCGACGCCGATGAAATGCACCGGCAGGCCGGATGTTTCCGCGATTGCGACAAGGATGCCGCCGCGCGCGGTGCCGTCGAGCTTGGTCATCACCAGTCCGGTCACGCCGGCCATGCGGCGGAAGGTTTCGACCTGGCTCAGCGCATTCTGCCCGACCGTGGCGTCGAGCGTCAGCAGCGTCGCATGCGGCGCCTCGGGATCGAGCTTCTTCAGCACGCGGATGATCTTTTCCAATTCGCCCATCAGTTCGGCGCGACTTTGCAGGCGCCCGGCGGTGTCGATCAGCAGCACGTCGCTGCCGGCCGCTCTGGCGCGCTCAAACGCCGTATAGGCCAGTCCCGCCGCGTCGCCGCCCTGCTCGCCCGCGACGATGTCGGCGCCGGCGCGCGTCGCCCAGATGCGCAATTGTTCGATCGCCGCGGCGCGGAACGTGTCGCCAGCGGCGAGCGTCGTCTTGAGACCCTCGGCGGAGAATTTCGCCGCGAGCTTGCCGACCGTCGTCGTCTTGCCCGAGCCATTGACGCCGACGAACAGAATGACGAAAGGCTTCTTGGTGCGGTCGATCGCCAGCGGCAGCGCGACCGGCGTCAGAGCCCGCGCGACCTCGGCGGCGAGGATCGCTTTCACCTCGTCGGGCGAAATGGTCTTGTCGTAGCGACCGCGCGCCACCGCCTCGCGAATGCGTGTCGCCGCAGGCAGGCCGAGATCGGCCTGGATGAGAATGTCCTCGAGTTCGTCGAGCGCGGCGGCGTCGAGCTTGCGCTTGGCGAAAATGTCGATGACGCCGCGCCCGAGCGCCGAGGAGGAACGCGACAGGCCAGCGCTGAGACGGGCAAGCCAGCTCGGCCGCGCAAGCGTCGCCTTCGTCTCGGGAGCCGGCGCTTCGCCACGCTTCAGCATGCGGCTCAACAGTCCCGGTTTGGGCTGGTCGTCGCCCGATCCGCTCAAAGGCTCATCCTTCCGGGCTCATTCTTTCGACTGGCGCCCCGCCTTGTCCGCAATCGCCGCGGCCGCTAGCTATCATCCTATGACCCCGGAAGAAACAAGGGCACGGCTGCTTTATCGCGACGGGCTGATGCTGGTGATCGACAAGCCGGCCGGCATCGCTGTCCATCGCGGCCCCAAAGGCGGCGCCTGTCTCGAAGATCATTTCGACGCGCTGCGTTTCGGCCTGCCGCGCAACCCCGCGCTCGCTCATCGGCTCGACCGCGACACCGCCGGCTGCCTGGTGCTTGGGCGCCATCACAAGGCGCTAGAGAAACTTGGGCTGCTGTTCAAACAGGGCAAGGTCGCCAAGACCTATTGGGCGGTGGTCATGGGCGCGCCGGCGCTCGACGCGGGCCTGATCGACAAGCCGCTCGGCCGACTCGACGACAAGATCGGCTGGTGGATGAAGATCGACGCCCAAGGCCAGCCCTCGCAGACGCGTTGGCGGGCGAGGGGGCGCGCAGAATGGCGCGGCCAGCCGATCGCGTGGCTTGAGCTTGAGCCGCTGACGGGGCGCACGCATCAATTGCGCGTTCATTGCGCCAGCGAGGGCTGGCCGATCCTCGGCGACGCGATCTATGGCGCGCGCGACGAGACACCGTTGCAATTGCTCGCCCGCCGGGTCGCGGTGCCGCTGTCGAAGAACCAGCCGCCGATTGTCGTCGAGGCGCCGGTCCCCGACCATATGCGCGCGGCGCTCGTGGCCTGCGGATGGGTCGATGAGCCGGCGAAGGCGGACGCTTAGCTCCGCGACATTCACGCCGCCTTGCGGCTCTGCTCGGCGATGGCGAAGCGGATCGAATCGGCGAGCGCCTTCGCTTCCGCCGAGGCGCGGCCGGCCGCAAAAATCAGTCCCATACGGGTTTGCGGCAGGTTCGGCAGGCCATCGTTTTCGCCAAGCGGCTGGAGACCGGGGCCGATCATGCCGATCGGCAGCGCGGTGGCGGCGAGACCGGCGCGCACGACATTGATGACGGCGGTGTAATTCTTGGAGAAGAACAGCCCATGCGTGGCGACCGGCCAATCGGCCAGCGCCGCTTTGGTCGCCTTGCCCCACAGACAGGTTGGGCTGCCCTGCGCCAGCGGAATGGGCGCGCCTTCCGGCGGTTTGAAGCGCGGCGAAGCGACCCACACCAGCGGCTCCTCGCGCAGCAGCTCAAAGCCGGTGACGTCTTCATGGTCAGTGATCAGCGCCAGCTCGATGGCGCCAGCGTGGATCTGCGCGTTCAGTTCGGCGGAATTCTCGCAGACCACCGAGACCGCGACGAGCGGCTGACGGCGATTGAACTCGGTGAGAATGTCGGCGAGGAAGGCCTCGGCGTAGTCATCAGGTATGCCGAGCCTGACGGCGCCCCGCAGCCCTTTGCGCGATAGCGCCGCCACCGCGCCGGATTCGACCTGGATCATGCGGCGGGCGTAGTCGATCAGCCGCTCGCCCTCTTCGGTCAGCCGCGCCGCGCGGCCTTGTTTGACGAAGAGCGCACAGCCAAGTTCCTCCTCGAGGCGCCGGATATGCATCGAGACCGCCGACTGGGTCTTGTGCACCCGCTCGCCGGCGCGGGTGAACGAACCGGTGTCGACAATGGCGAGAAAGGAACGGAGCTGGTCGGTGTCGAGCATGGGAATCGATCTTCAATCGCGATGGATGATTTTACAAACCTTCGCATTTTCGATCAATTACGAAAAAACAGAAATTTTCTATCCGAGCCATCGGCCATGACGATTCGCTTCCGCTTCGCCGGGCCAGGAGGCGCCGCCGGGCGAGAAATCCGCGAATCAGCCCGGAATTCCGACAGTTTTGCGAATACTCATTCGAATTGGCGATGGATTTCCCCCGAAACATTCGTTGGACCGATCAGCCGATTCGGAGCAAAGTCGCCTTCGTCAACAGAGAGTTGAGCCTTTGCAGCGCGCCGACTGGCGGACCGCGGGGAGCGACACTCGACTGAGTGGAGGGCCTGCCATGACCGATCTTTCGCTTCGCGGCGACTTTAGCGCCCTGCTGCGACAGGCGCTCGCCTGGCCGGCCCGCGCCATCGAGACGCGCCGGGCCTCCGCCCAGCTCGCCCAGATGTCCGATCGCGAGCTCAGCGACATTGGTCAGTTGCGCGCCGATCCTTACGAGCGCGGCGCGCCGCCACGCGAGGAAGACGCCAGCGACCGTCTCGCCCGGGCCCGCGCGGTGCGCGCCTGGTACGGCCACGCGCCCTGCAAGCCGGCCGCCTGACGCGAGGCCGGCCGGAGGGCCTTCTTCAAAAATTCCACGCGCGCCCGTCTATGCCTCGGCCACGCGTTTTTTGTATACCGATGGGAGATCGGCGTTTCTCGCGCCGCCTGTCGGAGGTTACGCCATGCCCGGATCAGCGCCTGCCGGAGTCGCACTTCACGGCGATGCGCCGCGCGCGGGCGAGATTCTCAGTCCCGCGGCGCTGGCCTTTGTCGCCGAACTTCATCGGCGCTTCGATCCGCGCCGGCGCGAGCTGCTCGCCAAGCGCGCCGAACGGCAGAGGTATTTCGACGCCGGCGAATTGCCCGACTTCCTCGCCGAGACGCGGGCGATCCGCGACGGCGACTGGAAAGTCGCGCCGATCCCCGCCGACCTGACCGACCGGCGCGTCGAGATCACCGGCCCGGTCGACCGCAAGATGATCGTCAATGCGCTCAACTCGGGCGCCAAGGTTTTTATGGCGGATTTCGAGGACGCCTCCTCGCCGGTCTTCGCCAATATGATCGAGGGCCAGGGCAATCTCGTCGATCTGTGGAGCGGCCGCATCGACTTCACCGATGCGACCAGCGGCAAGCATTACGCGGTGAAGCCCAAGCCCGCCGCGTTGATGGTGCGCCCGCGCGGCTGGCATCTCGACGAACGCCATGTGACGGTCGACGGCAAGGTCATGTCGGGCTCGCTGTTCGACTTCGGGCTTTATGTCTTTCATTGCGCCAAGGCGCAGCTCGCCAAAGGTTCGACGCCGGCCTTCTATCTGCCCAAGCTCGAGAGCCATCTCGAAGCGCGACTATGGAACGACGTGTTCTCGCATGCCGAAGCCACGCTTGGCGTCGCGCATGGGACTTTCAAGGCGACGATCCTGATCGAAACGCTGCCGGCCGCCTTCGAGATGGACGAGATTCTCTATGAATTGCGCGACCATATCGTCGGCCTCAATTGCGGCCGCTGGGATTATATTTTCTCGATGATCAAGCGGCTGGGCAAGAACCCGGCCTTCCTGACGCCCGACCGCGCCGCGATGACGATGGGTAAGGATTTTCTCGCCGCCTATTCGCTGCTCCTGATCAAGACCTGTCACAAGCGCGGCGCCTTCGCGATGGGCGGCATGGCGGCGCAAATCCCGATCAAGGGCGATCAGGCGGCCAATGAAGCCGCCTTCGCCAAGGTGCGCGCCGACAAGGAGCGCGAGGCGGGCAATGGCCATGACGGCACCTGGGTCGCCCATCCCGATCTCGTG
>SSMV01000013.1 GCA_004799435.1 Bradyrhizobium sp. | reverse complement strand
ATGACGCCTGCGCCCGCCTGACCGGGCTGACCGCCGACAAGGTTCTTGGCACCAAGGATCATTGGAAAGGCTTCTATCTCGCCGCCCGCCCCTGCCTCGCCGATCTCGCGCTCGAAGGCGGCGTTCGCAAGGTTGACGCGCTTTACGCCGCCAAAGGCGGCGCCAGCGCCGGGGCGCAGGACGGCCGCCTGCACGCCGAAAACTGGTGCGACCTGCCGCGCGGCGCCCGTGTCTATCTGGCGATCGACGCCATTCCGATTCGCGACCCGAACGGCAAGGTCATCGGGGTGCAGGAGACGCTGCAAGACCTGACGGCGCTCAAACAGGCCGAGACCGCGATCGCCGAGGAGCGTTCGCATGCGGCCGAACGCCTGGAAAAAGTCCGAATGACGCTCGGCGCCGGCCTCGCCAAACTCGCCAGCGGCGATCTCGCCGCGCGGGTCGTGACGCCGCTGCCCGAGGACGCCGACCAACTCCGGCTCGATTTCAATTCGGCGGCCGCGGCGCTTCAATCGGCCATGTCAGCCGTGGTCGACGCGGCGCAATCGATTCGTTCCGGCGCCGACGAGATTTCGACAGCAGTCGAAGACCTGTCGAATCGCAGTCAGGGCCAGGCGACAAGCCTTGAGCAGACGGCGGCGGCGGTCGACCAGATCACCGGCACAGTGAAAAAGACCGCCGAAGTCGTCGACGCGGCTCACAAGGTCGTCTCGACGGCAAAGGCCGACGCCGAGCGCGGCGGCGAGGTCGTTCGCCAGGCGATCGCGGCGGTGCGGCAAATCGAGAAGTCGTCGCAGGAAATCGCCAAGATCATCAGCGTGATCGACGAGATCGCGTTCCAGACCAATCTGCTGGCGCTCAACGCCGGCGTCGAGGCGGCGCGCGCGGGCGATGCGGGACGCGGCTTCGCCGTCGTCGCATCCGAAGTGCGAGCATTGGCTCAGCGCTCGGCCGAAGCGGCGAGAGAGATCAAGGGGCTGATTTCGTCTTCGGCGTCGCAGGTCAATCTCGGCGTCGATCTCGTCGGCCAGACCGGCGAGGCGCTGGAGCGAATCGTCGTACAGGTCGCGCAAATCGACGGGGTTGTTTCCAAAGTCGCCGCCAGCTCGCAGGAACAGGCCAACGGTCTGCAGATGGTCGACTCCGCGGTGAGCCAGATGGACGCCGCGACAAGGCGCAACGCCGAAATGGCGCTCAAGACGACCGACGCTGCGCGCGCCCTTACCGAAAAGACCGAGGAACTGGCGCGCATGACGGGGCGCTTTCGCTTCAGCGCCGATCATAAAGCGGTCAACGAGCGCCATGCCTCGCGCGTCGCGGCGGAATAAGCGGCGGCGATGACGGCAGGGGCGATTCTCTGGCTGCTGTGTCTGGGCCTGTTTCTCGATATCGCAGCGAACGCCCCGACAATTGACGACGAGTGAGCGCCCGGCCGCGCCGCGCGTCAGACCGACAGGCAGACGTATTTCATCGTCACATAGTCGTCGATGCCGTATTTCGAGCCTTCGCGGCCGAAGCCGGAGCTTTTCACGCCGCCAAACGGCGCCTCCGCGGTCGAGATGAGCCCGGTGTTGACACCGACCATGCCATATTCCAACGCCTCGGCGACCTTCCACACGCGACTGAGGTCGCGCGCGTAAAAATAGGACGCGAGGCCGAATTCGGTGTCATTGGCCATGGCGATCACCTCCTCGACCGTATCGAACGCAAAGAGCGGCGCGACCGGTCCGAAAGTCTCCTCGCGCGCGAGCCTCATGTCGGCATTGGCGCCGGTGAGCAGCGTCGGCTCGTAGAAAAGCGCGCCGGCGGCGCTCCGCCGGCCGCCGACCCTGGCCTCGGCGCCGTGGTGAAGCGCATCGGCGACATGGGCCTCCACCTTGGCCAGCGCAGCAGGCGAGATCAGCGGCCCGATCTGAACGCCGGGCTCGACGCCGTCGCCAACCTTGAGCGCGGCGACCGCGGTCGCCAGCTTGGCGGCGAAGGCGTCATAGACGCCGCGCTGGACATAGATGCGGTTCGCGCAGACGCAGGTTTGGCCGGAGTTGCGGAACTTCGCGATCAGTACGCCTTCGACCGCCTTGTCGATGTCGGCGTCGTCGAAGACGATGAAGGGCGCATTGCCGCCGAGTTCGAGACTGAGTTTCTTGATCCCGTCCGCGCTCTGACGCATCAAAATC
Organism: Bradyrhizobium sp.; assembly: GCA_004799435.1. Classification (GTDB taxonomy): domain Bacteria; phylum Pseudomonadota; class Alphaproteobacteria; order Rhizobiales; family Beijerinckiaceae; genus Roseiarcus. Next base: position 21,897 of record SSMV01000013.1, on the reverse strand, counting down.
GCGCCGACCCGCGTCGATCCGGTGAAGGAGATTTTCCGCACCTTGGGATTGACGCAAAATTCGAGGCCGACCCCGGCGGCGTCGGCGCTGGTGACGACATTGAACACGCCCGCGGGAACGCCCGCGCGCTCAGCCAGCACCGCCATGGCCAGCGCTGAGAGCGGGGTCAGCTCCGACGGCCTCGCGACAAAGGCGCAGCCGGCGGCGAGCGCCGGGGCGACCTTGCGGGCGATCATCGCGTTGGGAAAATTCCATGGCGTGATCGAAGCGGCGACGCCGATCGGCTGACGCAGCACCAGAATGCGCTTGTCGGCCTGATGCCCCGGAATGACGTCGCCATAGAGACGACGCGCCTCCTGACCAAACCATTCGATGAAACTCGCGCCATAGGCGATCTCGCCCTTCGCTTCGGCGAGCGGCTTGCCCATTTCGGCGGTGAGGATGCTCCCGAGATCCTCGGCATTGTCGAGGAGAAGCTGGCTCCATTTGGCGAGGATAAGCGAACGCTCGCGCGCGGTTCTCGCCGCCCAGGGGCCAAGTGCGGTCTGCGCCGCGTCGATCGCCGCCCGCGCGCCAGCCACGCCGACGTCGGCCACCTCGGCGATCAATTCGCCATTGGCGGGATTGCGAACCGGCGTGCGGCTCGCCGCGTCGCTCCATTGGCCCGAAATATAGGCGCGATCGCGCAGCAGCGAGGGATCTTGCAGCTTCAACATGGGGCGTCTCGTGGGAGGTCCGCGCGAAGTCTTACTCGCCGGACAGGCTCGGGCGCATGAATCGTGTCGCCCCAGGCGCGGGCCTGTCAATGGCCAGTTTATTTCACGGATCGCGACGGCGCGACGGCGCTCAAAATCGACGCGGCCCTCATCCCGTAAGGAAAAGCATGCGCGGGGAGCGACGCCCCCATCCACCCTGCGCCAATCTTGGCCCCGCCGGCGTAAAGCCTGCGGGGTCTTTTTCGCTTTTGTTTCGAGCGCCCTGTCGCGGCTAGCTGCCTTCGTAAGCCGCGATCACCGCCGCCAATTGCGAAGCGTTCAGCGCCTGCATCTGGGTCGAGGTGAATGCGCCAGCCTGCGTGCTGTTCAACGCGCCGATGTCGGAGGTCGAGAGGCCGAGCAGCGCAAGCGTGCCCAACGCGCTGACTTCCGAAGTCGAGAAGGCGGAGAAGTCGCCGGTCGACAGGGCGGCGACTTGCTCGGGACCGAAGGCGCCAATCTGACCGGAGGTCAGCGCGCCAACCTGGGTCGACGACAGCGCGGCGACCTGGTCGGTCGATAGCACGCCGACCTGATCCGTTCCCAAAGCGGAAATGGCCGATGAGGAGAAGGCGGCGACCTGATCGGGCGACAGGCTCTCGACATCGTCGGTCGACAGCGCGGTCGCCTGGCCCGAGTTGAGCGCGCCGATCTGATCGGTGGTCAAAGCGCCGATCTGGTTCGGGTTCAGCGAGGCGATGACGGCGGAGCTCAGCGCGCCGATCTGGGCGGTCGAGAAGGCGGAGACGCCGTCGCTGGTCAGCGCCGCCGCCTGATCCGTCGTCAAGGCGCCGGTCTGGGCGGTCGTCAGTGCGCCGACCTGATCGGTCGACAGCGCCGCAATGTCGTCGGTCGACAGCGCGGCGACGACATCGGTGCTCAGCGCGGCGACTTGGTCGGTCGAGAGCGCCGCAATGTCGTCGGTCGTCAGCACCGCCGCCTGAACTGTGGTCAGCACCGCGGTTTGGTTGGTCGTGAAGGCGCCGACCTGGTCGGTCGAAAGCGCCGCAATGTCGTCGGTCGACAGGATCGCCACGACATCGGTCGACAGCGCCCCGACCTGATCATTGGTCAAAGCCGCAATATCGTCGGTCGACAGCACGCCGGCCTGATCGGTGGTCAAAGCGGCGGTCTGAGCGGTTGTGAACGAGGCGACCTGATCGGTCGTCAAGGCGCCGATCTGGTCGGTCGTCAGCGCGGCGACGGCATTGGCGCTGAACCCCGAAATCTGGAAGTCCGAGAGCGCGGAGAGATCGGCGGTCGCCAGCGACGCGGCCTGATCCGTGGTCAAGGCGCCGAGCTGGGCGTTGGTGAAGGCGCTGAACTGGCCGACCGTCAGTACGCCGACCTGATCCGTCGTCAGGGCGGCGATGGCGCTGGTGTTGAAGGCGGCCACCTGGAAGACCGACATCGCCGCGATATTCTGAGTCGAAAGCGCGGCCACCTGGTCGGTGGTCAGCGCGCCGACCTGTCCCATCGTCAGCGACGCGAACTGGTTGGTCGTCAAAACGCCGATCTGCGTCGTGGTCAAGGAGGCGAGAGCCGCGGTATTGAGCGCGGCGATCTGATTGAGCGAGAGCACGGCGACATCGCTGGTCGCCAGCGACGACACTTGGGTTGTCGTGAGCGCGTTGACCTGACTCATCGTCAGCGCGGCGAATTGATCGGTCGACAAGACGCCGACCTGGTCGGTGGTCAATGCGGCGACCGTGCCGGGGTTCAAGGCGGCCACCTGAGCGGTCGAGAGCGCCGCCACTTCGCCGGTCGTCAGCGTCGGCGCCTGAACCGAGGTCAGAGCCCGGATTTGAGCGATCGACAGAATCGCGAAATCGCTGGTCGCAATGGCGGCGATCTGTGCGGTGGTGAGTGCGCCGACCTCTTTCGCGGTCAGCGAGGCGATCTGGCCCGTCGAGAGCGCGGCAATTTCATTGGTCGTCAGCGAAGCGATCTGCGTCGAGGTCAGCGCGCCGACCTGCGAAGTCGACAGGATCGCGATCTGATCGGTGGTCAGTGCGGCGACAGCGGCGGTGCTGAGCGCGGCAAGCTGATTGTTGGTGAGCGCGGCCGCTTGAACGGTGGCGAGCGAAGCGACCTGCCCGCTGGTGAGCCCGGACGCCGCCGCGACGCTCAAGGCGGCGATCTGGGTGGTCGAGAGCGCGGCGAGATCGGCGGTGGTCAGGGCGGGCGACTGGATCGAGGTCAGCGATCCGAGCTGCGCCGTCGTCAGCGCGCCGGTCTGCCCCGTTGTGAGCGCGACGATCTGCGAAGTCGTCAAAGCCGCCGCCGCCTTATTGTTCAGCGCGGCGATCTGGCCGGTGGAAAGCGCGGCAAGATCGGCGGTGGAGAGCGTCGCCACCTGTGTCGAGGTCAGCGCGGCGGCCTGCGCCGTCAGAAGCGCGGCGGCCTGATCGGTCGTGAGCGCGCCAATCTGCGCCGTGCTCAGCGACGCCGTCGTCTTGGTGTTCAATGCAGCGATCTGACCGGTCGAGAGCGCGGCGACTTCGCTGGTCGAGAGCGTCGCGGCCTGCCCGGCGCTCAGCGCGCCGAACTGCGCATTGGTCAACGCCGAAACCTGGCTCGACGACAGCGCGCCAAATTGCGTGGTCGTCAGCGCGGCAAGCTGCGCCGTCGTCAGCGAAGCCGCCTGCCCGCTCGAGAGCGCCTGAATTTGCGCGACGGTCAAAGCCGCCGTCGCCGCGGTGGTGAAGGCGGCGATCTGGCCGGTCGACAGCGCCGCGATATCGGCCGTGTTCAACGTCGCCGCCTCAGCCGTCGTCAGGGCCGCGATCTGCGGCGCGGTCAACGCGCCGGCTTGCGCCGTCGTCAGCAGGCTGATCTGAGCGGTCGTCAGCCCCGCGACCGCGCTCGCGCTCAACGCGGCGATCTGGCCGGTGACGAAGGCGCCGAGTTCGGCGCTGGTCAAAGCCGCCGCCTGTTTCGCGGTCAGCGCGGCGTCCTGGCTCGAAGTCAGCGCGGCGATCTGGCCGGTCGTCAATGATGCGATTTGCCCCGTCGTCAAGCCGCCGACCTGCGTCGCGGTCAGGGCGGCGACGTCGCCAGTCGAGATCGCCTGAATCTGGCTGGCGACGAGCGCCATCATGTCGCCGAGGCTGAGAACCCGGATCTGACCCGTCGAAAGACTGGCGATGTCCGCGGTGTTCAGCGCCGTCGCCTCGGTCGATGTCAGCGCAGCCACTTGCGCGTTTGTCAGGGCCGCGGCCTGCGCGGTGGAAAGCGAAGCGATTTCGGCTGTGGTCAGCGACGCGACGGTCGCAGCGCTCAACGCGGCGATCTGGCTCGTCGACAGGCTGGAGAAATTGGCGGTCGAAAGCGCCTCAGCCTGCGCGGCGGTGAGCGACCCAAGCTGGGCGCTCGTCAAGGCGCCGACCTGCGCTGTGCTGAGAACGCCGATTTGCGCGGTCGTCAGACCCGAGGCCGCCTTGGCGCTCAAGGCGGCGACCTGATCGGTCGAAAAGGCGACAATGTCGGCGGTGGTCAGCGCGCCCGTCTGGGACGAACTCAGCGCGCCGATCAGCGCGGTGGTGAGCGCGGCGACCTGATCGGTCGAAAGCGCGCCGATCTCGGTCAAAGTGAGGGCGGCGACCTGACCGGTCGTCAACGCGGCGACATCGGCGGTCGCAATCACACCGATTTGCGCCGTGGTCAGCGCGGCGACATCCTTGGCGGTCACCGCCGCGGCTTGCGCCGTCGACAACGCGGCGATGTCGGCGGTGGTCAGATTGGCGGCCTGCCCCGCCGTCAACGCGGCGATTGTCGCCGTTCCCAGGGCCGCCAGCTGATTGGTCGCCAGGGCCTCGATCTGGGCGGTCGTCAAGGATGCGGTCTGGCCGGTGGTGAGCCCGACAATCTCGGCCGTGGAAAGACCCGAGAACTGGGAGCCCGAAAGCCCCATCAGCGCGCTCAGCGTCAGCGCGCCAATCTGCGGCGCGCTAAAGGCCGCGAGATCGGCCGACGACAGTGAGGCGACCTGGGTCGAAGTCAGAGCCGCGATCTGGGTCGTGCTCAGGCCCGCAATATCCGCCGTCTTCAGCAGCCCCAGCGTGGTCGTCGAGAGCGACGTGATCTGGTTGGCCGTGAGATACGAGATGATCGAACTCATGGATTCAAACCTTGGCTGATCTTCGCGGAATTGCGTCTCGACCGCGTTGCACCAAATCGCCCTGGCGACGGCTGGCTTGCCGTTGCAAAAGCGAAACGCGGCGCGAAATGCGGCCTGAGGACATTGCGCGAATGCGCGCTTCGCGCCGGATGAGGCTTCATGCCGTCGGACCCGAAAGCGAAGGGATCCGACTCCAGCGCGCTTGGGCGCCGACCGAGGCCGACCCAGCTCGCCGGGGGTCGCGGCGACGCCCCGGCGCGGGTCGACAAGACCAGCCGCCTCAACAGGTTCTACGGGTTGAACCTTGTTTATTTATAAATGCCGGACGTTGCGCGAGGCATGCTCGTTCGCCAGCTTCAGCGGCGGCCCGCTCGCGGCTGCGATCATTGCCTCAACGAAGGAGAAAAACACTATTTATCAAAATGTTATAGGGGGAAGCGGCCAGTTTTCATCATTCAGCCGGCGCTAACCATCGATTCACGCTGCCCCTGCGCCGCCTCGGTTGCGCCGCCGCCACGCCGCCCATAACATCGCGTGCGCGACCGTCGAAAAGAAGCGATCGCCGTTCGTTCGAAGGGGAAGCGTTCCATGCGGTCACGCGCGTCGCAGTTCGGGCGTCGGTTGCTTGCCGGCCTCGCCATCGTCGCGGCGACGAGCCTCAGCGCACGGGCCGACGACGATCCGCTGGCGCCCCATTTCACCGAGGAGACGGCGACGGCGGGCGTCAACGCCGTCTATTCCGGGCAATGGCAATATATGGTCGGCGGCGGCGCGGCGGCCTTCGACTGCATGCATGACGGCCGCGCCAGCGTGCTGATCGCCGGGGGCGAAAAGCCAGCGCGATTCTTCCGCAATGTCTCCGAAGTCGGCGGCGCGTTGAAATTCGTCGAACAGACGAGCGGGCTGGAGCTCGACCGCGTCGTCGGCGCCTATCCGATCGATATCGACGGCGACGGCGAGGTCGACATCGTGCTGCTGCGCGTCGGCGAGGTCGATCTCATGCGCGGGCTTGGCGGCTGTCGCTTCGAGCACGCAAACGAGGCCTGGGGCTTCAAGAGCCAGGACGCCTGGTGGACCGCGTTTTCCGCCACTTGGGAAAAGGGCCAGAAATGGCCGACGCTCGCCTTCGGCTCCTATGTCGATCGCACCAAGGACATCGAGCCCTGGGGCACCTGCACGCAGAACCTGCTCTACCGCCCGGCGCAGAACGATGGCGCGCCACAGCGCCAATTCGCCGCTCCGGTCGCGCTCGCGCCGAGCTATTGTCCGCTGTCGATGCTGTTCACCGATTGGAACCGCTCGGGAACCCAATCGCTGCGCGTCTCCAACGACCGCGAATATTACGAGGGCGGACAGGAGCAGATGTGGCGCATCGCGCCGGGCGAGGCCCCGCGCCTTTACACCGAGCAGGATGGTTGGCGCTACGTTCGCATCTGGGGAATGGGGATCGCCAGTTACGATCTCACCGGTTCGGGCTATCCCGATTATTTCCTCACCAGCATGGCCGATCAGAAGCTGCAGCGGCTTGATTCTCCCACGAGCGGCGGCCCCTCCAAGCCGGCTTTCAAAGAGGTCGCCTATCCGATGGGGCTTTCGGCGGCGCGGCCCTATGCGGGCGGCGACGTGCGGCCGAGCACCGGCTGGCACGCCCAGTTCGAGGATTTCAACAACGCCGGCCTCGCCGATCTCTTCATCGCCAAGGGCAATGTTTCCGCGATGCCCGATTTCGCGCAGAAGGACCCGAACGATCTCCTGATGCAGCGACGCGACGGCAAGTTCGTCGAGATGGGCGAAGTCGCGGGCATCGCCAGCTACTCGCAAGCGCGCGGCGCCGCGCTCGCCGATTTCAATCTAGACGGCGCGATCGACCTGCTCGTCGTCAATCGCAATCAACCGGCGCGGGTTTGGCGCAATGATACGCCGGGCATTGGTCACTGGATCGAGATCAAAGCCCAGGACGACAGCCCGAACCGCGACGCCATCGGCGGCTGGATCGAAGTGCGCTGCGACGATCGCGTGCAGCGGCGCGAATTGACGGTCGGCGGCGGCCACGCCAGCGGCCAATTGACCTGGACCCATTTCGGCCTCGGGGCAACGGACAAGGCTGAAGTGCGGGTCGTCTGGCCCGACGGACAAGCCGACGATTGGCGCCAGGCCGCGGCCGATTCTTTCTATCTGCTGCGCCGCGGACAGGCCGCCGAGCACTGGACGCCCAAACCGCCGCAGAATTAGGGGCCGCTCGCGCGACCTACCCGACCGCGCCCCGGCCGCTTTATGCGGCCGAGGCGCGCGTTTGACGATGGGTCGGGGATTACATCGACTTCCATTCGCCGCCCTGCCAATAGCCGCGGCCATCGTGCTCACGCCACCGATTGTGCTCGCTTTCCTTCCATTTCCAGTCATCGGGATGGACGGTCAGCTTCAGCTCGGGCTTAAACTGCGCGTCGCCCTGAGTGTGCCAGCAATCGCCGCTGGCGTTGCAGACGATGCGCGCCGACGCACTCTGCGCCGACAGAGCCAGCGCTCCCGCGCCGACCAGCGCGAGAAGCAATCCCTTCGTGGTCATGGTGATCATAGCAGTCTCCAACTTCGCGCGCGCGACCAGATCGCGCGGCGAACGAGAAACGCGCATCTGCGGAGAAGCGTTCCGCGCGCTCGAATACCACAGAGCTTCAGAGGGCTTGTCGATTGCTCGAAAAGCGGACCGCCGACCAAGTCCAGCGCCTTGACGACAAATCGCCGCCTGATATTGCCTTTCAAAAGGCGGCGGAACATTGATGCTGAAACATCTGCTGGAAGCATGGAGAATCCGTTCGCTTCCGCGCGTGGCGACGATCGCCACCATGCCCACGCGGATCGAGACCTTCGCCAGAGTGGTCGCGCGGCTGCTGCCGCAGGTCGACAGGATGTTCGTCTTCCTCGACGGCTTCGAAGCGACGCCGGGATTCCTGCTCGACGATCGGAAGATCACTGTCCTGCGTTCGCAAGAGGTCGGCGAGCTTCACAGCACCGGGCGCTTTCTCGCGCTCCGCGTGCTCGAGGCGCCCTCGGTGGTCCTCGTCGTCGATGACGACATCAAATATCCGCGCAACTATGTCGCGCGAATGGTCAGGCGTCTCGCCGCCGCCTCGGGCAAGGCCGTCATCGGCGTGCATGGCGGCATATTCAAGCCGCCCTATGAATCCTATGTCACCGATGGGACGCAGTATCACTTTTCTTCCGAACTGAAGGAAGACACGCGGGCCGATGCGCTCGGCGCCGGCACGTCGGCCTTTCTCTCCGAGGTGATGGATTTCGACGTCAGGCAATGGGTCGGCTACGACCACTCGGACCTTCAGCTCGCGCTGGAGGCGAAGCGGCGGAGCGTGCCATTGATCTGCATCAAGCGGCGGAAGAAATGGTTGCGGCCGCTGGCCGAGGATCAGGCCGACAGCCTGTGGTTGAAGACGCAAAGAGACCCAACAAAAAAGCGGGCGCTAATGCGCGCGCTGATGAGCGAGGCGATTGCGCAGCTTGAACCGGCGCCTTCTCAAAGGCCCGACGCGAGGGCGCGAGATCATTCCGTCTGACGCAGAGCGCGGCGTCTTGGCGAAGGCGAGCATGGACATCTATCTTCAACCGCATTCCGACGATGTCTGCTTTTCGCTCGGCGCGCTCGCCAGTCGCCGCCCTCGCGGCACGGCCCTGACGATCTGTCCGACCACCGCCTATGTTCCGCTTCGCCCCGGCACGCCTGCGCCAAGCGCCGAGCGCGTCACCGCGATCCGCATGGCGGAGGACCGCGAATTTTGCCAGGCATGCGGCTTTGAAGCGCGCTTTCTCGATTTGCCGGTCTCGTCGCTCCTCGGTCACGACCCGTTCGATCTGAGCCGGGTCGAGGAGAATGCGGCAAGGATTGGCGCCCCATTGATCGAGGCGCTCTTCGCCTTCGCCGAACAGGGCCAGCGCGAGACCCGGCCGTGGCTCTATTGTCCCGGCGGCATTGGCGATCATGTCGACCACGTCGCGACCCTCGCCGTCGTGATGAGCCATTATCGACGCCTGTCGGCGCGCTATCGCATCGCCTTCTATGAGGATCTTCCCTATGCCGCCAACCGCAAGGCGCGAAAACGCGGGATCGAGCGGTTACTCGACGCGGCCAAAGGGTTTTTTCTGCGCCGGCAAGCGCTGCCGCTCGGGCCGAACGACCGCGAGCGGAAACTGGCGCTGATCCATCTCTACCCGAGCCAGTTCCTCGATGCGCCGGTCGATCTCGCCGCTTTCACACCGGCGCTTGGCGCGGACAGCGCGCCGCACGAAGCCCTGTGGAGCGAGGAACGTCATCCTGGCCTGGTCCCCGCCTTCGAGGCGAGGAGCGTCTTCGTACAGATGACGCGCGCTCTGCCGCCGGTTTTGCGGCGGCTGATCCGCCACGGCTTCAAGTCCCAATAGGCCTGCGCTTCGCCGCGGCGTTCAAGCTTACGCTCTCGAACGCTCGACGCCTTCGCCATAGAGCCAGGCGACTTCTCTGAGCGGATCGCTTGCTGCGAGTTCGGCGTCCCGCTTTTCCTGCTCCGGGCCATCGGGCAAATGATTGCGGATTTCGCGACCCCGGCTGCCCAACAGGATCTGATTGGCGCGGGGGCGACGCTGCTCTTCATAGAGCATGAGCGCGGCCTTGGCCGTCGAAGCCGTTGCGCTCGCGAGGCAGTCGGCGAGGACGTCCGCATCCTCGGCGCATTGTGCAGCGCCCTGCGCGAGAAATGGCAGCATTGCGTGGGCGGCGTCGCCAAGCAATGCGACGCGTCCCGCCGTCCAACGATCGAGCGGCGGCCGATCGAACATCGCCCAGCGTTTGGTTTCGCTCGCCGAGACAATGAGCTGCTTGAGCCGCGGATCCCATGTGGCGAACTCGGCGAGCAAGTCGGCGATATCGCCGTCGGCGGTCCAGGATTCGGATCGCCACTCGCCCGCCGGCGCGACCGCCACGACATTGACGAGCCGCCCGGCGGAAATCGGATAGTGGACGAAGTGACGGCCCGGTCCGAGCCACAATGTGTGGGTTGGCCGAAGGGCCAGTTCGGGGACGCGCTCGGCGGGAACCAGGCAGCGAAAGGCGCAAAGACCGGAGAAGCGCGGCGATTGTTCTTCAGTCACCGCGCCGCGCATGATCGAGTGGATGCCGTCTGCGCCGATTGCGACATCCGCCTCGACTCGCGTGTGGCCGCCCTCAGCGCTGACAAAGTCGAGCGCCACCCCGGCTTCATTCTGACGAAGGCCGACGCAGCGGCGATCCAAATGGACGACGCCATCGGGCAGCGCGCGGTGATACATCGCGAGGAGATCGGCGCGGTGGGCGACAAAACACGGCGCCCCATAGAGCCGCTCGCAGGCCTCACCCATCGGCGTCGTGGCGAGAATCCGCCCATCCTGCCAGCGGCGGAACTCCCAAGCGTATTCCACCTTGATCGCAAATTCGCCGAGGCCGTCGGCGAGGCCAAGCTTGCGCAGCAGGCGCACCATATTCGGCGGCACGACGATGCCGGCGCCAACCTCATTAAGCGAGGAGCCCTGTTCATAGACTTCGGCCGCGATCCCGCGCGCACTCAAGAACAGCGCCGCAACCAGTCCGCCGAGCCCCCCGCCAATGATGGCGACCTTCAACGACATCTCGCGCTCGCTCCCCTTAGGGCGTCATCGTAGCTGGTTCGTCGCGCCGGCGGCTAGACTTCCGCCGGAACGCGAAGTCCCGGAGCTCGATCTTCCATATCTGGTCTCAGCCTTCCTCCTCGATCTCGATCTGAGCGATGGGAACCGCTCCGTCGTTGAGACGCGCCGCGATCAGATGTCCGATTGCGACGGCGCCGATACAAAGCGCGACAGACGCGAGTTTGTGGCGCGGGGCAGCTGAAGGCCGCGGATGCGTCAAGAAACCGTCGCCCGTCCGACTATGGGCAACGCGCGATTGAAGATTGCGGCAGTCTCTGGTGGCGGTGGGAAGGCTCGTCCGCTAGAGTTGGGTTGGCGTGAAGAGCCGCAAGCGACTGCGGGAGAATGCGTCGGCCCGCAGCGGCGTTCGCGGTGGAGCCCGGACCTGAACGTCCGGGGCGTTGAAGCGATGTTTGACCGGGGCGGCGTTGAAGTCTGAGCGAAGGGCGCCGCGGAAGGAGGGTTTCAATGTCGCGGGTAACCCACGGAATGGCGTCTCTCGCCGTCGCCGCAGCGCTCTGTCTGGCGGCCAATCATGCGGCGAACGCCCAGTGTCTGGGACCCGGCGTAAATTCCGGCGGAGCGAACAACGGCTGGACTTCCGTTCCGTGCAGAAGCGGCGGCGGCGGGGGCGGCAATTATGGCGCCGCAATCGGCGCCGCCGGGGCGGCGCTCGGCGGTTTCGGCTCGATATTGCAAGATCTCGACGAGCGCCAAAGGCAGCAACAGAACGAGGATTATGCGCGCGCGCGGGCGGATGCGCAGGCTCGCGTGGCGCAGTGTCAGGCAAATTGGCGCCAGGCTTCCTCGGATAACGACGCCGGCAACCAGCTGTTCGACGCAGGCAATCCCGGCGGGGCGATTGATTTTTACAATCGCGCCATTGCGACCTTTGGCATTTGCGGCGACTCCAAGAACATCGCGATTGTGCGCATAAACCTTGCCAACGCCAGCGCTCGCTATGCGGCCGTCCGCCCCGACAATCGGGTCCGCGACGCCGAGCAGCGCTATGGCGGCGCCAATGTATACGACGCCAAGGCCAACCCCTTCGCCAACTCGAAGTCGGCGGCGGCCGGAGGCCCTGCCGCAGCCGATTCGCCGATCGACGCCGCAGCCATTTCCGCCCTGGCGAAGAAGCGATGCGCTTATGCGGAATCGACTCCGACGGTTTGGCAGACTTGCTTGCGCCAACAGGAGGCGCGCGCCATCATGGCGGCGGATCCGGCGATCCGCGACGATTGTTCGATGGAGCCCTCGCAGGCGGCCATCGAGGACTGCGCGCTTAAGACAGCCGCGCGACGCGTCGCGGGCGACGACCAAGACAATTGCTACTTTAAGGCGAACGGCGCGAACTGCATCAACGGCGGCCCGGGACCGTCGAAAGCCGCCAATCAAATGAGAATGAGTCTGCGCCACGAATTGGACCGCGCGCTCGCCGAGAGGGATACTCCCGATGAGGCCGCGCCGGGCGCGCCGCCGGCCAACGCAGACGCGCCGCAACAGGCGACCGCGGGGCCCAAGGTGGCCGACAGTGGCGCGACCCCGCAGCCGGATTGGGATCAGAATGACCCGCTCCAACACTATCTGCACCTGCGGAACACGAATAGCGACCGCTTGAACAACGGCGACCTCGGCAAGCCTCTGCCCGGCTTCATCGGACTGACTCCTCTCGGTTCGGAGCAATAGACCCATGTCGGAAGAGGCCTTCGCCTTGCGTGGCGATCCGCGCGCCCGCTTCTCGGCCGGGCTTGCGCTGCTGGTTTGGCTCGGCGCCGCGCCGGTCTACGCAGCGGAAATCCCCGTCACGGTCAGTTACGACACTAGCGACGTCGCAACGCAGAGTTGCGTCGCTGCGCTGAAGGCGGCGACCCCGAAGAGCGGGCCGGTTACGCCCAAACTGGACTTCGCGCCCCGCCAAGGCGGCAATAGGAAAGACCCACTCGATCGCCTCGTCGTCTCGCTGGAGCCGGACATGGATGAGGACATCCTCGCCGTGCCGTTCGCCATCCGTGACATCGATCATTTTCGCGCCTATCTGGCGAGCGACATCGCGTTGCGCGTCGCCAAGTCGTGGTACGCCATGAGGCCGCTGGCGACGATCGCTTACGGGGGCTTCTTTCAATTGTTCTCGCGCGATGCGGCGGCGACCGAGCCGCAGCATTTCACCGGGCGCGAGGTTGGCGGCGCGATCCACGCTCAGCTTTACGGCCAGTTCAAGGCGGTGTTCGGACCCTTGATGCTGAACAGCATCTTGAGCGGAGACAACTACGACGACTACGCCGCTGACGCCGGCAAGATGCGCGCGGAGCGCATCGACCTGATGGAGGCGCCGCTGATCGACGCGCCGGCGCTTGGCCTCGCTCAGTCGGCGCGGTTCGTCAATCTGACGTTTTCCAGGGTCCATGCGATCTATTTCGTTTTGCGGGGGAACGTCGATAGTCTGACGACCCCCGCCCGCCGTCAGGTGGTGACGTGGCTGCAATCGGCGGCCGAAGCGTGCAGCGCGCGGAATTTCGATCTCGAGCGCGAGGCGCTGGAGACACTTCGCCGAGCGGGGCTGACGATCGCTCCGGTCGATCGGCCCGCCTTCGCCGAAGCCGGCTGGCGCTGGAAGCTGTCGCTACTAGGCATCGACGGGCGCTATTGGACGATGGCCGATCTCGACGAGCTCGTGCTGCTGAAGGCGAGCGCGCCTCCCTCCCGCCTTCCCTCGACGTTCCTCGCGGCGCTGGCGCCGAAGGCGCGCGAGGAATTCCTCGCGCGCGACGCCGAGATCGCCGAAGGCCGGCGCACTCAGATCGCTGACCAGGAATCGATCGAGGCGGCTGGGGCGTTCGACGACAAATGGGCGACGTCGCGGTCGGCCTTCACTGACGGGTTGCGGGCGCTCCCGCTCGCTGAAGCGGACGACGGGCCCAGGTCGGTTTCCCGTCCAGCCCTGGCGGCGCTGGCCAAACCCATCGCCGACTTGCTCGAACAGGAACTGAAATCCGCTTCGCCCTGTTCGACAATCGCCGACGCGGATCTCAGGGCGAATTGCGCGTCCGAATTGCAGGGCGACTGGACCGCGATCGCCGGCGCGCGGGCCGCCGCCAACGATCCCGCCGCGACGGTGGCGCTGCGCCGAGCGGAGGAATTGACCGCAGACCTCTCCCTTCGCCAGAGGAGGCACGAGGCCGATCTCAAGCTTGCCCGCGCCGCCATGGCACTGGACGGCGCGGTTGCGCGACAGGCGCTCGATTCCTATTTGACCCAACGGCCCGACATCGAGCGCTTCGACGACGGCAGGCCGGTTGTCGAGCACAACGACCGCGACACGCGCACGGAGGACCGCATTCGCGAGACGCTCGAAGCGTCTCGTGCGTTCGACCTCCTCGGCGACCGCAAACGCGCGGGCGAACTCGTCGACGAAAGCGCGGGTCTTTTGGCGACCATCGGCAGCCCCCAATACCGCGCGTCCAGCGGCGTCCACGTCGCGAGTTCGCTTTGGCTATTGGGACGGAAGCCGGAAGCCGTCGCCATGGCGCTGGACGCCTTCGACAATTCGTCCCCAGAGGATGGGAATCTGCTTGCCCAATTTTTGGCCCTTTCCCCGGCTCTGGCCAAGGACATAAATCCCCGCCTGTTGACCTTCGAGGAGCAGACCGCCAATCAGTTGCTCGCTTACAGCCTCGCCGATCCGGCAGACACGGCTGACCATCGCTTCGCTGAAGTCTTCTATCACGCCGCGACGCTCGCGTGCGATCTCGAACGTTTCGACGACGCGTTGCGGTTCGCCGCCACGCTCAAGACCATTCTTCCGCGCTTTGGCCGTGACGTTCAGAAGTCTGTGATCTGGTATCACGCGGCGATCCTGGGCCAAGTCCCTGAAGGCTTTGCCGCGCGTGGCGACTTGGAAAAGGCCCAAGCTTTGGCCGGCGACAAATTGTCGGCAAGTCCCGACAAAATGGACAAAATGCTCGATGATCTCATACGGAGAGAAAAGCGCGATGTTGTCATACAGAAGGCGGCGAAATCCGGCGATTGGGGGCAGGCGCTCGTCGACCCCAAAGATTTTTTTTCGTTCGCCGTCGCCGCGTGGGACGCCGGGCGGCTGGACGTGATCGAGACGATCGCGCGGAAAATGGCGCCGGCGGACCGACGGCTTATGCTTTCGGATTTAGCGGAGCGGACGCTGCCTTCGTTGTGACCCGGCGCTGAGGGCGTCTCGAGCGAAGCGCGAGCGGCCCCGCAGGATTCCACGAGTGGACAAAGAGGCTCCGATCGCAACATCAAGGGCGCGGCTCGCGGGGCGGCCCTAAGGCGGCACGTTAAGCGACTCACCCCTGGCAGGAATGTATTCGATCCGCCATCCGCTCACGAGCAATCTCCGCGCGCCGCGCAATTTCTCAGAATGCGCTTCGAGTTTTGCGGCCGTAACGTTTATGCGGTCGCCATAGTCGACTGGCGTCGCGCGTTGCTACCCCGTGAGTTACCCCTACCGAAAATTGACCGAAGCCTCGCGCCGGCAATTTTCGTCTAAGTCTTTGCTTTATGAGTGGTGAGCGCGGTGGGACTCGAACCCACGACCCTCTGATTAAAAGTCAGATGCTCTACCGATTGAGCTACGCGCTCGCCCGCATCGGGCGCACAGTGCCTACAGGCCCGACCCGTCAGGGTCAATAGAACGGGACGCGACCGCGCCCGCCCTCCTCTCAAGCCGTCGCGCCCTGCGCCTTGGCGAGCCGCGCCGCCTTGAGGCGGGCGAAATCCTCGCCGGCGTGATGCGACGACCGGGTCAGCGGCGTCGAGGACACCAGCGCGAAGCCGCGCGCCGCGCCGATCGTCGCGAAAGAAGCGAATTCCTCCGGCGTCACATAGCGCAGAACCGGATGATGTTTGGGCGTCGGCTGCAGATATTGGCCAATGGTGAGGAAGTCGACGTCGGCGCTGCGCAGATCGTCCATCACCTGCAGCACCTCGTTTCGCTCTTCGCCCAGCCCAACCATGATCCCCGACTTGGTGAAGAGTGTCGGGTCGAGCTCCTTCGCCTGCTGCAACAATCTCAGCGAATGGAAATAGCGCGCGCCTGGCCTGACGCTCAGATATTTCGACGGCACGGTTTCGAGATTGTGGTTGAACACGTCGGGCCTCGCCGCGACGACGATCTCGAGCGCGCCGTCCTTGCGCAGAAAGTCTGGCGTCAGGACTTCGATCGTGGTCGCGGGCGAAAACACGCGGATCGCCGCGATGGTGCGGGCGAAATGCCCGGCGCCGCCGTCGGCGAGATCGTCGCGATCGACCGAAGTCACCACGACATGCGCGAGGCCGAGTTTGGCGACCGCGTCGGCGACCCGCTCCGGCTCGGCGGCGTCGAGCGCCTCGGGAAGCCCGGTGCGCACATTGCAGAAGGCGCAGGCGCGCGTGCAGGTGTCGCCCATGATGAGGAAAGTCGCGTGTTTCTTGTCCCAGCATTCGCCGATATTGGGACAGCGCGCCTCCTCGCAGACGGTGACGAGCTTATGGTCGCGGATGATGCGATTGGTGTCGGCGAAGCCCGGCGTCGAGCCCGGCGCGCGGACGCGAATCCAGTCCGGCTTGCGTTGCGCCGGCTGATCGGGCCGATGGGCCTTTTCCGGATGACGCGGCCGTTCGGCCCGCGCCCCATCCCCGATCCGATCGATCAGAACGGTCATCGCATCTCCTCGCGCCCGGCTCAGGCAGTCCGGGTCAGCGCGGCGACATAAAACCCGTCGGTTCCGCTGCGCAAGGGGCTGAGACGCAGACCTGCCCCGAGCTTGGAGGCGAACTCACCCAGCGCCGGCAATTTGCAGACGCTCGCCCAGCGCGCCGCCTCAAGGGGAAGAAAATCGCTATGCGCGGCGAGGAAAGCGGCGATCCGGTCCTCGTTTTCCGCCTTCAGCAGCGAGCAGGTGGCGTAGACCAAATGGCCGCCCGGCTTGACGAAACGGATAGCGTTTTCAAGCGTTTCCGTCTGATCCTTGATGCGCGTTTCGAGCGCGCCCGGCCGCACGCGCCACTTGGCGTCGGGGTTGCGCCGCCAGGCGCCTGATCCGGTGCATGGCGCATCGACAAAGACGAGGTCGCACCGACCGGCGAGATCGCTGAGCACGTCGCGTTGGCCCTTGGGCGCGCGCACCTGCACGTTGCGCGCCCCGGAACGCTCAAGTCTGGCGAAGAGCGGCGCGAGGCGCCGCCCGTCCGTGTCGGTCGCATAGACTTGGCCCTGATTGTCCAGCAGGGCGGCGAGCGCCAGCGTCTTGCCCCCCGCCCCGGCGCAGAGATCGAGAACCTGCATCCCCGGCTTGGCGCCGCTGAGCAGCGCCGCGAGCTGCGAGCCCTCGTCCTGCACTTCGACCAGGCCTTTGACATAGGGAGGCTCGCCCGACAGCGCCGGGCCGCGCCCGTCGGCGCGAATGGGAATGCGCAGCCCAACGGGCGAGAGCGGCGTGGCTTGCGCTTCGAGATGGGCGAGCCCGGCGAGCGCACGTTCTTGGGTCCAGCGCAGCGTGTTGACGCGGATGTCGATCGGGGCGCGGCTGGCCAGCGCGACGCCTTCTTCGACCGCAGCGCCGCCGCAGCTCTCAGTCATCGCGGGAGCAAGCCATTCGGGATAATCGCCGCGCACATGGTCGGGCGCGGCGGCGAGATCGCCGTCGCGCAGGCGCGCACGTTCGTTCTCAGTCAGCGACGCCGGCGCATGGCCCTCGCCGTTGAACAGCGCAGCAATCTCGTCTTCGTTTAAACTGCGCATTTGCTTCAACGCGCCGATCATTTCGGCGCGCGGGGTCGTTTCGCCCATGATCCAGGCCGACGACGATTTCCGCCTCAGCGCGTCATAGACCAGACTGGCGATTGCCGCGCGATCGCCCGAGCCGGCGAATCGCCGCGCCAGACCCCAGTCTTTCAGGGCGTCTGCGGCCGGGCGACGGCGCGTTTCGACATCGGCAAGCACGTCGATCGCAGCGGCGATCCTGGCGGCGGGGGTCATGCGCCCCTGTAGCCCGTGAGGCGGGAATAAGCAAAAGCCCCGAGCGCATGAATCGCGATTGGGGAATTGGCGATTGCGCGCTAGTTTGGCCCCCGCTTCGCGCGAGGGGGGTCGCAGATGCTGAATCGGCGTTCTTTTGTCATGGGCGCCGCGCTGGCGGCGCTGCCGCTACGCGGCGCGCTCGCCAATGTGCCGACGCCCTATGATTGGGGCGCTTCGCCGCCGACCGCGAGCCGGCAGGCTTTCGTCGACTGGATGGTGAAGAACCGCGGCGAGGACGCCAATTTCCTCGGTCAGCGCTACGACCGCTATCTCAAGCTGGTCGCCGGCAAGGATCTCTGGGACGCCGATACGACGCGCGCCTATCTGATGACGCCGCGCGAGGAATTTGTCACCCATGACAATCTCGCCCGCGCCTATGAGGGCCATTTCCTCACGATCGGCTTCGGCGTCACGATCACCGGCCCGCATAGCGTCTGCCGGATGACCGACACGCTCGCGATCAAGCGCGACGACCGGGTGCTCGAGATCGGCACCGGCTCGGGCTATCAGAGCGCCGTCTTGTCGAATCTCACGCCAAATGTCTTCTCGATCGAGATCATCCCGCCGCTCGCCCAGCGCACGCGGGCGATCTATGACTCGCTGATCGCGCGCGGCTATAGCGAATATGGGGCGATCACCACCAAAAACGCCGACGGCTATTACGGCTGGCCGGAGCACGGACCCTTCGACAAGATCATCGTCACCTGCGGCATCGACCATGTGCCGCCGCCGCTGCTGCAACAGATGAAGCCGGATGGGATCATGGTCATTCCCGTCGGGCCGCCCGGCGCGCAGCATGTGCTGAAGGTGCTCAAGAAGCCCAATGGCGACGGCTCATTCACGGCGGCGCGCAGCGACATCTATTACGGCCAGATCCAGAACTTCGTGCCCTTCACCGGCGGCCATCAGGGCGTGAGCGCGCTGTAGCGTCGCTCACAATCCCGACGGATAGTTCGGGCTCTCGCGCGTGATCGCGACATCGTGGACATGGCTTTCGCGCAGGCCCGCCGAGGTGATGCGGGTGAACCTCGCCTTAGCCTGCAATTCCGGGATCGTCGCCGCGCCGACATAGCCCATCGCGGCGCGCAAGCCGCCGGCGAGCTGATGCAGAATGGCGCCGGCCGGCCCGCGATAGGGCACCTGACCCTCGACACCCTCGGGCACCAGCTTCATCTGATCCTTGATGTCCTGCTGGAAGTAACGGTCGGCCGAGCCCTGCGCCATGGCGCCGAGCGAGCCCATGCCGCGATAGCTCTTGTAGGAGCGGCCCTGATAGAGAAACACTTCGCCGGGGCTTTCGTCGGTGCCGGCCAGCAGCGAGCCGATCATCACGCAATCGGCGCCCGCGGCGATCGCCTTGGCGAGATCGCCGGAATATTTGATGCCGCCGTCGGCGATCACCGGCACGCCGGCCTTTTGCCCGGCCTGCGCCGCCTCCAGGATCGCGGTCAATTGCGGCACGCCGACGCCGGCGACGATGCGCGTCGTGCAGATCGAACCGGGACCGATGCCGACCTTGATCGCGTCGGCGCCGGCGTCGATCAGCGCCTGCGCGCCCTCGCGGGTCGCTACATTGCCGGCGATGATCGCCACCTTGTTGGTGGCGTGGCGGATGCGCCTGACCTGTTCGAGCACATGTTCGGAATGGCCATGCGCGGTGTCGACGACCAGACAATCGACGCCCGCCTCGATCAGGCGCTCGCCGCGCTCATAGCCCTTGTCGCCGACCGTCGTCGCCGCCGCGACGCGCAGGCGCCCGTCGCCATCCTTGGCGGCGTTGGGATGGGCGGTCGCCTTCTCGATGTCCTTGACCGTGATGAGACCGACGCAACGGCCGTCTTCGTCGACCACCGCCAGCTTCTCGATGCGATGCTGATGCAGCAGGCGGCGGGCTTCGTCCTTGGTGACGCCCTCGCCGACTGTGATCACCTTGCGCGTCATCAGCTCGACGATCGGCTGGCGCGGATCTTCGGCGAAGCGCACGTCGCGATTGGTTACGATGCCGACGAGCCGCGCCGGTTTGCCGTCGGCGCCGCGTTCAACCACCGGCACGCCGGAAATGCCGGCGCGGCGCATCACCGCCAGCGCGTCGGCCAGCGTAGCGTCGGGAAAAATCGTGATCGGATCGATCACCATGCCGCTCTCGAAGCGCTTGACCTTACGCACCTCGTCGGCCTGCTGCTCGGGCGTCAGGTTGCGATGAATGACGCCGATGCCGCCGGCCTGCGCCATGGCGATGGCGAGCCGCGCCTCGGTGACGGTGTCCATCGCCGAAGAAATGATCGGCAGATTGAGGCGGATCGACTGGGTGAGGCGGGAGCCGATGTCGACGCCGCTCGGCATCGTCGTGCTATGGCCGGGGCGCAGCAACACGTCGTCGAAGGCCAGGCCTTCGGAAATGACTGTGTTTTCCAGGATCGCCATGAGGAGCCGTCCCCGCCGGGTTGGAGAATCGCGGACGCTCTGCGCGCCGCCGCATGGCGCGGCTGCCTAACATGGGCGAAGCGAAGTTCCTAGCTTTCTTCCCCTCGGGCCCTGGACGAACTCAAAACCTGTGGTTGAGGCCGATCCTGACGAGATTCACGGTCAAGTCCGCCGAGCTGGTGAAGGGATTGGCAGCCGATGGAACCTGGACCGGATAAATCGGGCCGGAAGTCGTCACCGAACCGAAATCGACGCGAAGATATTCGGCCTTCAGCGTCCAACCTTGCGCGACAACCCATTCCGCGCCGCCGCCGAAGGCGTAGCCCCTCACGTTCGACGCGGCTTTCGAACCGCCGACACCGCCGCCGTTGGAAGTCCAGTTGTCCGAATAAGAATTCGAAACGGCGAGGTCGGTCAGCGCCAGTCCGCCCGTGGCGAAGACGAGAACGTCTGGCGTCACGAGATAACCGGCGCGGGCGCGCAGCGTCGCCAGCCAGTTGATTTCAGCGGCCGCGCCGACGGTGAAGATCACCGGAACTGGTCCGGGGTTGGTCAGCCCGAGATTGAGGGACGCGCCACTGCCGCGATCGCCTAAATCGAGGTGAAGCGAGGTCACATCGGCCTCAAGGCCATAGACGAACCTGTCGAGACGCCAGTTATAGCCCGCCGAAACGCCGGCGGCGAAAGCGCCCTCAGACTTCGATCCGCTGGCGGTAGCGCCGATCAACGCCCCATATTGCGGATAATGCGGGGTCGGATCGCAGAGAAATCCGAAGACGTCGCAATTAACCGTGCTCTTGGCGGAGCTCTGGCCTTCGGCGCCGCCGGCAAGCAGGCCGCCGTAAGGCCCGCTCCAATTGTCGTTTCCCGCGTCTCGGGCTTCGACCGGCGGCTTCGCATCCTGGGCAAACGCCGAACAACCCAAAGGCGCCATGACGGCGCAGGCTGCGACCAGCATCTTGCGCGTCAGCGAGGCTCCCATCGTTGCAGCGCCTTTTTTCGATTCTCTCTCGGCTCGTGTCGCCAATCCCGCACCATCGCCGAATCCACGCGCGCGGTCACGGTTTCAAACGCGACGGCTTCCGCCCTCCACAGGAAATGGAGAGAACCCGCCTCACCCGATTGTGAGCCGACGCCCGCGCTCGCGCCTTGCCGTGGGCCTGGGACGGCGCCAATAAGGCCGCGCTCCCATGCGCAACGCGACCCTCATCCCCTTCATCATCGCCACCGCCCTGTTCATGGAAAACATGGACGGAACCGTGCTCGCGACCTCCTTGCCGGCGATCGCCCATGATTTTGCGCTCGACCCGATCGTCCTCAAGCTGGCGCTGACCTCCTATCTGCTGACGCTGGCGGTCTTCATTCCGGCCTCGGGCTGGGTCGCCGACCGGCTCGGCGCGCGCAGCGTCTTTTGTTCGGCGATCGTCGTCTTCACCCTCGGCTCGATCTGCTGCGGCGCTTCGTGGAATCTGCCGACCCTGATTGCGGCGCGCGTCTTCCAGGGGCTCGGCGGCGCGATGATGGTGCCGGTCGGCAGGCTGGTGCTGCTGCGCTCGGTCGAAAAGAGCGACATGGTCAATGCGCTCGCCTATCTCACCGTGCCGGCGCTGATCGGCCCGGTGGTCGGGCCGCCGCTCGGCGGCTTCATCACCACCTATTTCCACTGGCGGTGGATTTTCTGGATCAATGTGCCGATCGGAATCATCGGCGTCGCGCTGGCGCTGCGCTTCATCGACAATATCCGCGAACGCGACGTCCCGCGCTTCGACGTCAAGGGCTTCTTCCTGTCGGGCGCGGGGCTATTGAGCCTGGTGTTCGGTCTGACGGTGATCGGCGTGCCCTTCGTCCCGCGCGTCGCAGCCGCTGCGCTGATGGCC
>SSMV01000129.1 GCA_004799435.1 Bradyrhizobium sp. | reverse complement strand
AAGTGCAAACCGGCGTCGGACGCACCGGCAAGCTCTTCGCCTATGAACATTCGGGCGCGATCCCCGACATCATGACGCTCGCCAAGGGCATCGGCGGCGGCTTTCCGCTGGGCGCGTGCCTGGCGACCGCCGACGCGGCGCGCGGCTTCACCGCGGGCGTGCATGGCACAACCTTCGGCGGCAATCCGCTGGCGATGGCGGTGGGCGGCGCGGTGCTCGACGTGGTGCTCGCGCCGGGCTTCATCGAGCGCGTGGCGCGGCTCGGGCTTTTCGCTCGTCAGCGGCTCGCCGAGCTCAAGGACCGCCATCCCGACGTGATCGAAGAGGTTCGCGGCGAGGGCCTGTTGATCGGCCTCAGAGTGAAGGTGCCGCCGGCGGATTTCGCCGCCGCGGCGCGTGGGCGCCACTTGTTGACGATTCCGGCCGGCGACAGTGTCGTGCGCATCCTGCCGCCGCTGGTCGTCAGCGAGGAGGAATTGGCCGAAGGTCTGCGGCGTCTCGACGAGACTTGCGACGATATTGAATCGTCGCTGCTGGTCACGGCGAAAGGCGCGCTCGCATGACCAGGATCGCCACGCTCGATCGCGAGCGGCATAATTTTCTCGATCTGCTCGACTATTCGAGCGAGGAGCTGCGCGCCATTCTCGATGCGGCCAGCGCGATGAAGGCCAAGCGCGTCAGGGGGCAGCGGCCGGCCAATGGCCCGCTCGCCGGCAAGACCCTGGCGCTCGTCTTCGAGCGTCCCTCGACCCGCACACGGGTCTCCTTCGATCTCGCCATGCGCGAGCTCGGCGGCGACACGATCATGCTGACCGGCGCCGAGATGCAGCTCGGCCGCGGCGAGAGCCTCGCCGACACGGCGCGGGTGCTGTCGCGCTATGTCGACGCGATCATGGTGCGCATTCTCGATCACGACGATCTCGACGAGCTGGCGCGTCACGCGACAGTGCCGGTGATCAACGGCCTCACCAAGCGTTCGCATCCCTGCCAGGTGATGGCCGATCTGATGACTTTCGAGGAGCATCGCGGCCCGATCCGCGGCAAGAAAATCGCCTGGAGCGGCGATTACAACAACGTGCTCTCGTCGTGGATCGACGCCGCGCAACGCTTCGACTTCCAGCTCGACATCGCCTGCCCCGAGGCGCTGCAGCCGCCGCCTGAGCGCATCAAGAACGCGCGGGCCGGTGGCGCGGACGTTATCCTGCGCGCCGATCCGGCCGCCGCCGTCGCCGGCGCCGCAGCGGTGATTTCCGATTGCTGGGTGTCGATGGGCGACGAGGACGAAGGCCGCCGCCACAATCTGCTTGCGCCCTATCAGGTCAATCGCGAGTTGATGAGCCGCGCCGCGCCCGAGGCGATCTTCATGCATTGCCTGCCCGCCCATCGCGGCGAGGAAGTGACCGACGAAGTGATCGACGGTCCGCAGTCGGTGGTGTTCGACGAAGCGGAAAACCGGCTGCATGCGCAGAAGGGCGTTCTCGCCTGGTGCTTCGGAGCCCTCGACGCATGACGGACGCCATCCGTGATGTTTCCGACGTCAGTCGAGACGACATCGTTCTCCCCTATGCCGTCGAGCCTTTGAGCACGCGCGGACGTCTGGTGCGTCTGGGCGGAACGATCGATGCGATCCTCAAACGTCACGCCTATCCCGATCCGGTCAGCCGCGTCCTCGGCGAAGCCACCGCGCTCGCCGTGCTGCTGGGGGCCTCGCTAAAGCTCGAGGGCCAGTTCCAGTTGCAGACCAAGACCAATGGTCCGGTGAACATGCTGCTGGTCGATTTCGACGCGCCTTCGAACCTGCGGGCGCTCGCCCGTTTCGACGAGGAGGCGCTGGCGGCGCGCCTGGCGGCTGGCGATAGCGCCAATCTGCTCGGCGATGGCTATCTGGCTTTCACCATCGATCCGGGCGGCGAGATGTCGCGCTATCAGGGCGTCGTCGCGCTCGAAGGCCAGAGCCTCGAAGAAGCGGCGCATGCCTATTTCGACCGCTCCGAGCAAATCCCGACGCTGGTGCGCCTCGCGGTCGGCCAGAGCGTGACGCCAGCCGGCACGGAGTGGCGGGCAGGCGGCTTGCTCGTGCAATTCCTGCCTGATTCCCCGGAACGGCGCCGCCATGTCGACATGCATCCGGGCGATGCGCCCGAGGGAACGTCCGTCGAGGCGACGCCCGAAGACGACGAATGGGTCGAGGCCAAGACGCGCGCCGCGACGACCGAGGATCACGAATTGATCGACCCTGCGCTGTCGAGCGAGCGGCTGCTCTATCGCCTGTTCAACGAGCGCGGCGTGCGCGTGTTCGAGCCGACCGACCTGTACGACGCCTGCCGTTGTTCGGCCGAGCGGATCGACGCAATGCTGCAGAATTTCTCGGCCGAAGAACGGACCGCCATGATCGGCGACGACGGCAAGATCGGCGTCACTTGCGAATTCTGTTCGACCAAGCGAATTTTCGACCCCGCCGATTATCCTTCCGAGTAAACCCGCCGGAGCCGCTTCATGGACAATAAAGTCTTCGCGGCCCAGCTCGCGGCGGTCGCCACCGAAATCGAGAGGGAACTCTCCGATCTGCTCGACCCCGCGCCGCGCGAGGGCGAAATCGCCCGGCCCGAACGTCTGATCGAGGCGATGCGCTATGCGATGCTCGGCGGCGGCAAGCGTCTTCGCCCGTTCCTTGTCGTCGAAACCGCGCGCGCTTTCGGCGCAATCGGCCAGGGCCCGCGTCGCGTCGCGGCGGCGATCGAATGCATTCACGGCTATTCGCTGATCCATGACGATTTGCCGGCGATGGACAATGACGATCTGCGTCGCGGTCGGCCGACGGTGCATCGCGCCTTTGACGATGCGACGGCGATCCTCGCTGGCGACGCGCTGCTGACGCTCGCTTTCGAGATTGTCGCCCGGCCGGAGACGGCGCCGTCCGGCGAGACCCGCGCGGCGATCTGCGCCGGGCTGGCGCGCGCCAGCGGTCTTGCCGGCATGGTTGGCGGCCAGATGCTCGACCTCGCCGCCGAGAGCGCCTCGACGCCTCTCGACGCGGCGGCGATCGCCCAATTGCAGGCGATGAAGACCGGCGCCCTGCTGCGTTTCAGCGTCGAAGCCGGCGGGTTGATCGCCGGGGCGCCCGCCGCCGTGCAGGCGGCGCTTGGCCGCTATGGCGAAGCGCTTGGCGCGGCCTTCCAGATCGCCGACGATTTGCTCGACGCCGAAGGCGACGCCAAGGCGCTTGGCAAACGCGCCGGCAAGGACGCGGAGCGCAACAAGGCGACCTTTGTCGCGGCACTGGGCCTGAAGGGCGCGCATGCGCGCTGCGACGAATTGGTCAAGGAGGCGATTGCGGCGATCGACGCGACGGGACTGGGCGAGGCCGGCGACAGCCTGCGCGCGGCGGCGCGTTTCGTCGCGGCGCGGCGAAGCTAGCGATCGAAATCCTGCGATTGGCTGCCGAACACGGCGGCTAGGGATGGCCGAGTTCGACGCTCCGCAGACAGGTTTTCGTAGTCCCAATTGGGATCCAGCCGGGAGGTCGGATGTCGGACTTCATTGATCCGTTGCTGCGCGACCTGCTCGCCTGGATCGGGCCGGAGGGGAGATCCTATGCGGACGTGATGGACGCTTGGCGCACGTCTTGCCCGCGATTGCCGATTTGGGAGGATGCGAACGAGCGGGGATTTGTCACGCGCGAGCGCATCGAGGGAACCAGTATGGTCCTGGTGACGCGGCAGGGACGCTCCTTTCTCGTTCAGGACCAATGATCGATGCGCGTCTCCATTCTCGACGACTGGAGCGACACGCTCCGCACATTGCCCTGTTTTTCGCTGCTCGACGGACATGAGGTGACGGTCTTCAACGATCACCTTACCGACGAAGCGGCGCTGGCCCGCCGACTTGCCGAGACCGAAGCGTTGGTGCTCATTCGCGAGCGGACGCCCTTGCGCGCCTCGCTCATCAATCGGCTGCCAAATCTCAAGCTCGTCAGCCAGCGCAGCGTCTTCCCGCACATCGACGTCGACGCGCTGACCGCGCGCGGGGTGCTGCTTTGCTCGAACCTTCATTCGGGCTCGCCGTCATACGCGACCGCCGAGCTCGCCTGGGGCTTGATCATCGCGGCGATGCGCGGAATTCCCCAGCAGATGGCGGCGATGAAACAGGGTCGCTGGCAGGTCGGACTGGGCTCGACGCTGCGCGGGAAAACACTCGGCGTCTTCGGATACGGCCGGATCGGCGGTGAGCTGGCGAAATATGGCCGGGTCTTCGGAATGAACGTATTGATCTGGGCTCGCGAAGTCTCATGCGAGCGAGCGCGTGCCGATGGCTACGAAGTCGCACGCGACAAGGCGGATTTCTTTTGCCGCTCCGACGTGCTGAGCCTGCATATGCGGCTCGTGCCGGCGACGCGCGGGATCGTCGACGGCGAAGACCTGGCGCGAATGAAAGCGGACGCGCTCATCGTGAATACGAGCCGAGCGGGCCTCGTGGCGCCGGGCGCGCTTGCAGCGGCATTGGAGGCGGGGCGCCCGGGACGCGCGGCGATCGACGTCTTCGAGGTTGAACCCATCGAGCGCGGCGATCATCCGCTGCTGCACATGAACAATGTCGTCTGCACGCCCCACATCGGTTACGTCACGCGCGAAGAGTTCCAGTTGCAATTCACGGACATATTCGACCAGATCAATGCATTTGCTGCGGGCGCGCCGGTCAATGTCGTCAACCCGCAAGCGTTTTCGCCCAAGGCCTGATTCGATCGACTGGGTTTGGACATGACCAGATATATCGCGTTGCTCAGGGCGGTGAATGTCGGGGGAACCGGCATGTTGGCGATGGCCGATCTCAAGGCGATCTGCGTCGCGGCCGGCCATTCCAAGGTCGCCACCTATATCGCCAGCGGCAATGTCGTCTTCGAGAGCCGCGCGACGGCCCAGAAAGTCAAAAGCGAATTGGAGACGCGGCTCGCCAAGCATACGGGGAAGCCGGTCGGCGTTCTCCTGCGCACGCTTGAAGAAATGCGCGCGGTTCTGCAGGCCAATCCGTTTTCGGATCGTCCGCCCGCGCAAACGCTCGCCATTTTTCTTGATAAAGCCTCACCGGCCGACGCGCTGAGCCACGCGACCGGACAGGCCGATGAAGAGATGCGCCTGGGTTTGCGCGAGATCTATGTCCATTACGGCGCCGGCATGGGCCGTTCGAAATTGAAAATCCCGGCGGCGAAACTCGGCACCGCGCGCAATATGAACACCGTCGCCCGGCTCGTCGCGATGGCGGCGGAGGGGTGAGATGCGCTCCTCTCCCCGCTCGCGGGGAGAAGGGACTTTGGGCGCGGAGGCCCGCGCCACTGGCGCATCGCACTCCTCTCCCCGCTTGCGGGGAGAGGCAGGGTGAGGGGCTTGGCGTTGATCGGACGTCGCGGCCAATCCCTCTGCCCCTCATCCTAACCTTCTCCCCGCTCGCGGGGAGAAGGGACACCAATCTCGTCCAGCACCCGCCGCAGCTCGCGCAGATCGCGCCACGCCTGGCGCTTGGCGGCCGGCGTGCGCAGCAGATAGGCAGGGTGAAACATCGCCAGCGCCTTGATCGTCTCGCCGTCGTCGCCGACATAGTCGCGCCAGACGCCGCGCGCGCGCGTGATGCCGTCCTTGACGCCAAGCAAAGTCTGGGTCGCCGAACCGCCGAGGCAGACTAGCAGGCGCGGCGCGGCGAGCGCGATCTGACGGCGAATGAAGGGCAGGCAGACCGAGGTTTCCTGCGGCGTCGGCGTCCGATTGCCCGGCGGCCGCCATGGCACGACATTGGCGATATAGACTTGGCGACGATCGAGCTCGATCGCCGCCAACATGCGGTCGAGCAACTGGCCGGCGCGCCCGACAAAGGGCCGGCCGATGCGGTCTTCGTCGCCGCCCGGCGCCTCGCCAACCAGCATGACGCTCGCGCCGGGCGCGCCATCGGCGAAGACGAGCTGGGTCGCGGTCGCCCTGAGGCCGCAGCCGTCGAAGCGCTCCAGCGCCGCGCGCAGCTCGTCCAGCGTCTTTGCGCCGGCCGCGATCTCGCGCGCCGAGAGCGCAGCCTCATCCGGCGCGGCGACCGTAACGGGCGTGCGGCTTTCAATGACGCGCGGCGGCGCGCTTTCAGGCCTCAGGCCTCTGACGTCGGCGTCGCGCGATCGACTCGCTTCCGGCGCCGCGGCGTCTCGTGGAACATGGCGCGGCGGCGGCGCGGCGCTCTCAGTGAAGCGATCATGCGCCGTCTCGTCGAGCGCGAGATCGACGCCCGCCTCGGCCCACCAGCGCAGAACCTCGGCCGCGGCGGCGGCGCTGAGCGGGCGCTGTTTTTCGCTTGAGTTCATCGCGATGGCGTTCGAGGGACGGAGGCCCTATCTAGCACGGGAGCGCCGCCGATTTCGACCGGAGTCGACTTTCGGCGGCGATCCGCGCAAGTAATGCGCAGCCAAGATGGGAGGCGGTCGCGGCCCTGAAAGCCGATCCGCAGCGCGAGACCGACATGAGCGAGGCGACGCAGCTTCCGGCCCGCGAGATGATGGATTTCGACGTCGTCATCGTCGGCGCCGGACCGGCCGGATTGGCGGCGGCAATCCGCCTCAAGCAGCTCGACGGAGCCTTAAGCGTCGTCGTCGTCGAGAAGGGCTCGACCATCGGCGCGCATATTCTCTCCGGCGCCGTCATCGATCCCGTCGGCCTCGACCGCCTGACGCCCGACTGGCGCGACGATCCGGAGCGCCCGCTGAAAACCAAGGTTACCGCCGACCGTTTTCTGCTGCTCGGGCCTTCGGGCGGCGTTCGTCTGCCCAATTGGCCGATGCCGCCGCTGATGAGCAATCACGGCAATTTCATCGGCTCTTTGGGCGCGCTTGCCCGCTGGATGGGCGCGCGGGCTGAAGCGCTGGGGGTCGAGGTCTATCCCGGCTTCGCGGCCGTCGAGCTTCTCTATGGCGCAAACGGCGAGGTCGTCGGCGTCGCCACCGGCGACATGGGGATCGGGCGCGACGGCGCGCCCAAGCCCAGCTTCACGCGCGGCATGGAGTTGCGCGGCAAATATGTGTTGCTCGCCGAGGGCGCCCGCGGCTCGCTCAGCAAGCAGGCGATCGCCCGCTTCGCCCTCGCTGACGGGCGCGAGCCGCAGAAATTCGGCATCGGGTTGAAGGAAATCTGGCAGGTCGCGCCCGCGCGTTTCGAGCCGGGCGTGTCGCAGCACAGCTTTGGCTGGCCGCTCAGCCGCGGCGCCTCGGGCGGCTCCTTCCTTTATCATTACGACGAAGGGCTGGTCGCGGTCGGCTTCGTCGTCCATCTCGACTATCGCGACCCGACCCTGTCGCCCTTCGACGAATTTCAGCGCTTCAAGACCCATCCGCTGATCCGCGGCGTCTTCGAAGGCGGCAAGCGCCTCGCCTATGGCGCCCGCGCGCTCACTGAGGGCGGTTGGCAATCGGTTCCCAAGCTCGTCTTTCCCGGCGGCGCGCTGATCGGCTGCGCGGCGGGCTTCATGAACGTGCCGCGCATCAAGGGCTCGCATAACGCGATCCTGTCGGGGATGCTGGCGGCCGAGAGCGCGCATGCGGCGCTCGCCGCCGGTCGCCGCAACGACGAACTAACGGCTTATGAAGATGGCTGGCGCGGCTCCGACATCGGCCGCGACCTTCGCAAAGTGCGCAACGTCAAGCCTCTTTGGTCGCGGCTCGGTCTGGCGCTCGGCGTCGCCTGCGGCGCTTTCGACATGTGGACCAATTCGCTGCTCGGCGCCTCCGCCTTCGGCACGCTCAAACATGGCAAGCGCGACTGCGACACGCTGCTGCCGCTCGAAAAGGTGACGCCGATCGTCTACCCCAAGCCGGACGGCAAGATCGCC
>SSMV01000128.1 GCA_004799435.1 Bradyrhizobium sp. | reverse complement strand
GCGGCGACAATCTCAAGCTCGCAATCGTCGATGACGAACTCGAACAGTTCGTGGATCGCGGCCGCGTCCTCTTCCGTCTGAAGCCAGACCCGCCAGGCGAGATAGGCGCCTTCCGGCTCGAGCGCGTCGAGCATCGGCACGTGGCTGGCGTCGCATTCGACGCGGATCGTTCCCATGCGCGACAATTCGCGCAACAGACGCACGGCTTCATTGCCCTTGCGATAGAGATCGGGCGCGGGAATGAATTTGATTATGTATCCCGACGAGGCTTCGGGTTCGGATGGCGGATCGTCGTCGAAGCTGAGCAGCACCGGTTGGAAATCGAGCGCTTCCGGTTCGCTGAAGCTGGCGGCGACCGGCGCAGCCGAGACTGGCCTGCCGGCGCCCTCGGTGAGGCCTTTCAGTTCGGAGATCAACGCGTCGACACGCGTCTCGTCGACGACGGCGTCGGTGCGCGAGGCCTTGACGAGATCGGCCAGCAGATCGGCAGAGCGCAGCATCGTGCGCACGACGGTCGAACTGGGCGCGAGTTGTTCGCTGCGGACCAAATCGAGAGTCGTCTCGAAAATATGCGCGAAGCGAACCAGACGATCGAGCTTGAACGCGCCGGCGCCGCCCTTGATCGAATGGACGGCGCGAAAGACGGCGTTGACCGTTTCGGAGTCGGCTGTGCCCTCCTCCATGGCGTTCAAGCCGACCTCGAGCTCGCCGAGCTGCTCTTCGCATTCCTGGAAGAATGTCTCCCGGATGGCGGCCATCGTATCCATGAAATCGGTCCCCGAAATCTTCTTACGCGGCCACCCGACGCACGACTTCGACCAACTTGACGGAGTCGAACGGCTTGACGATCCAGCCGGTCGCGCCAGCCCGCCGCGCGAGATTCTTCTTCTCGGGCGAGCTCTCGGTGGTCAGCACGAGGATTGGAATGCCGAGAAAGCGCTGATCGCGCCGAACGCTCTCGATAAAGCCGAAGCCGTCGAGCTTGGGCATGTTGATGTCGGTGATGATAACCTGAGGGGACTCTTGCTCGAGCACCTCAAGTCCGTGCTGGCCGTCAACCGCCTGAACCACGCGGTAGCCGGCGTCCATCAAAGCGACTTTGAGCATATCCCGCATGGTGCGAGAGTCATCCACAGTCAAGATTGTCACACTCATCGGGGCAGTTCTCCACTCACGAATGTCGCTGGATCGATGCCGAGGAGCGTTAGATCCTCGAGCATTCGCGGCGCGCAGTTGACGATTGACAGCGAGACGCCGTCGGCTTCCCAGGTGCGTTTCGCCGACAGCAGCACCTGAATGCATTGCGCGCCGACCTGACCGACTGCGGAGGCGTCGATAACGGTCGGCCGACCGCGGCGCTCGATAAGCTGACTGGCGAGCGGCCGCGCGGCGGGCAGATCGAGAGAATTCGGCAGGCGCAGCGCGTCAGCCGCGGCTATGCGCGGAGCCGACGCCATCGGCGCGGCGGCGCCGGGTCTGGATGGAGCGGGTTGTAGCGCCGCCGCGCTGAACGGTATGGGGTTCGCAACGGGCGACGGCATGACTTCCTCCTCCTCGCTCACCGACTCGGCTTCAACGGCCGACGGCGCGACGAATATCGACTCGACGATCATCGATTCGACGACCGGCGGCTCCATGATCGATTCTTGGATCGATTCCTGGACCGACTCTTGAATCGATTCTTGCGCGGCGGGCGCGGGGATGCTGGCTTGCGACCAGGAGGACGCGGGCCGGTCTTCGAAATCGCTCAGATCGACTTTCGGATAATATTCGCCCTTCGCGAACGCAGGCTTGCGCGCAGCCGTCGTCTTCTTTACGGACGCGCCTTTGGTCGCCCGTCCCGATCGCAAATTGGACGATCTCCTGGTCATCATTCTCCCCCGCCGCAGACTCGTGCGCTCTGGGGCGCGCGAGCTTCCGACCCGGGAGCGAACCTGCGTGCGAACAAATCCATTGGGCCTCGCGAAGCGCAACGCTTCCACCGAACGCACGCGCTCAACTGTCGATGAAACGTCAGCCCCATGCGGCGAAAACCGTCGATCGGAGCGGCGCAGTCGAACGCGGAACTGGCATGTCAGCCCTAGAACCGACGCGATTCGAATGGCCTCATGCCGCAGACGCCCCCCTTGGAGTCTGTCGATCGCGTCTCAAGTCCTAAACAGGATTGGTTTATCGAAAATTAATGAGCCGGCACTTCCGGTAACATTAACGAAATTAGACTTGAATTTTATGTTTTATAAAAAGCGGACGCTCGGCGAGGATTCAGCCGAGCGCCTCCAACTCGGCGATCATCCGCTCGATCAGGCCGAGCCCGATGCTCCAGAAAGCCGGGTCGCGGGCGTCCAGGCCGAAGGGCGCGAGCAGCTCGGCGTGCGGCTTTGTCCCGCCGGCCGCCAGCATGTCGAGATAGCGATCGGCGAAACCCGCCGGCGCGCGCTCATAGACGCCATAGAGCGAATTCACCAGGCAGTCGCCGAAGGCGTAGGCGTAAACATAGAAGGGCGAATGGATGAAATGGCCGATATAGGCCCAGAACGTCTCGTAGCCGGGCCCTAGCCGGATCGCCGGGCCGAGGCTTTCGGCCTGAACGCTCATCCAGGCGGCGCTGATCGCCTCCTGGGTCAGCTCGCCTGAGCGGCGCTGCAGATGCACCCGCCGCTCGAACTTATAGAAGGCGATCTGCCGCACGACCGTGTTGAGCATGTCCTCCACTTTCGCCGCGAGCATCGCCTTGCGCGTCGCGGGATCGGCGGCGCCGGCGAGCAGCGCGCGAAACGTCAGCATCTCGCCAAACACCGAGGCCGTCTCGGCGAGCGTCAGGGGCGTTGGCGCCATCAGCGCGCCATTGTGGCCGGCCAACACCTGATGGACGCCATGCCCGAGCTCATGGGCAAGCGTCATGACGTCGCGCGGCTTGCCGAGATAATTGACCAGAACATAAGGATGGGCCGACGGAATCGTCGGATGGGCGAAGGCGCCAGGCGCTTTGCCCGGCCGCGGCGGCGCATCGATCCAGCGCTCGTCGAAAAAGCGCTGTGCGATCGTCGCCATGCGGGGCGAGAAAGCGCGATAGGCGTCTAACACCGTGTCGCGCGCCGCGACCCAGGGAAAGACTCGCGCCGGCGCGTCGGGCAGCGGCGCGTTGCGGTCCCAGTGATCGAGCTGCGGCTTGCCGAACCAGCGCGCTTTCAGCGCGTAATAGCGATGCGACAGGCGCGGATAGGCGTCGGTGACCGCCGCTTCCAGCGCATCGACGACTTCGCGCTCGACGCGATTGGCGAGATGTCGCGAATCGGCGACGTCGACGAACTTCCGCCAGCGGTCGGAAATCTCCTTGTCCTTGATCAAGGCGTTCAGCGTCAAAGCGAAGAGCCGCTGATTGGCGCCCAGCGTCTTGGCGAGCGCCTGCGCCGCTGCTTCGCGCGTCTTGGGATCGGGATCTTGCAGCTTGCCCAGCAGCGGTTCGAGCGTCAGCGCCTCGCCGCCGAAATCGAAGCGCAGCGAAGCAATGGTCTCGTCGAACAACCGATTCCAGGCGGCCGCGCCCGACATCGATTTTTCCAGAAAGAGCTGTTCGAGCTCGTCCTTGAGCTGATGCGGACGCTCGCGGCGAATGTCCTCCAGCCATGGCCGGTAATGCGCGAGCGGAGACGTCGCCAGCGCGGTATCGAGCCGCTCGTCGTCGAGCCGGTTGAGCTCGAGTTCGAAGAACAGCAATTCGCCGGCGAGCTCGGTTACCTTCTCCTGCGCGTCGCCAAAAAACTTGGCGCGCGCCGGATCGCTGGTGTCGCCCGCGTAGAGCAGCGACGCATAGGACATGATGCGGCCCATCAGATCCTGCAGCGCTTCATAGGCGCCGACCGCTTCGCTCAGCCGCTCGCCCGCCTGAGCGCCGGCCGAGAGCGCGTCGAGCTTGCCGCGATAACTTGCCGCGAACCGTTTGGCGTCCGCTGCGGCGCGCGCGAGATCGGCGGCAAAACGCGGCGAATCCATTCCGTCATAGAGATCGTCGAGGCGCCATTCCGGCAGATCGCCGAGCGCGACCGCCTCGCCCGCAGGCGGAGCGCCGGGGGGTTCCATAGCGCCGGCGAAGGAAATGCGTCCGCATAGAGACATGCCTGGAAGCCTCGCGCAAAGGGGAGCGCCCGCACTATCGCCCAATGTCGGCGCGCCTTCAATGCACAGCCAAATCGATGGCCGGCTGAGGCGCGTCGGCGCCCATCGGATCAAAATGGGACGCCATTAACATGACATTTACCCCGATGGCCGACTGTCCAACCCAAGCGACCGGCATTTGGCCGCGACAACGGAAGTTTTATGGCCGCCTTGATTCTTATCGTCGACGACGATCCCATTCAGCGCCGGTTGCTTGAGGCGATGACGCGACGTTTCGGCTATGAGGTCGAGACCGCCGAAACCGGCGAAGCCGGACTGGCGCGTCTTGAGGCGAGCGATCAGCCGCCCGTCGATCTCATCATTCTCGATCTGGTGATGCCCGATCTCGACGGCATGGGCGTGCTCACCCGCCTGCGCCAGCGCGGCATCGCCACGCCGGCGATCGTGCAGACCGCGCATGGCTCGATCGAGGCGGTGATCTCGGCGATGCGCGCCGGCGCCTATGATTTCGTGGTCAAGCCGGTCGGCGCCGAACGCCTGCAAATCTCGATCAAGAACGCGCTCAGGGTCGATGCGCTGGAAGACGAATTGCGGCGCGCGACGCGCCGGCGCGTCGGCGAACTGAGCTTTCGCGACATTGTCACCAAGGTCGAAGGCATGGCGCGGACGATTCGTCTCGCCGAACGCGCCGCCAAATCGAACATTCCGGTTTTGATCGAAGGGGAATCGGGCGTCGGCAAGGAGCTGATGGCGCGCGCCATTCAGGGCGCTTCCGATCGCCGCGGCAAGCCCTTCGTCACTGTCAATTGCGGCGCACTGCCGGAGAATCTCGTCGAGTCGATTCTGTTCGGACACGAGAAGGGCGCCTTCACCGGCGCAAGCGAAAAACACATCGGCAAATTCGCCGAAGCCAATGGCGGCACGCTGTTTCTCGACGAGATCGGCGAATTGCCGATCGACGCGCAGGTCAAGCTGCTGCGCGCGCTTCAGGAGGGCGAGATCGATCCGGTCGGCGCGCGCCGCCCGGTCAAGGTCGACATCAGGCTGATTTCGGCCACCAATCAGGATCTCATCGAGCTGGTCAAACGCGGCCGCTTCCGCGAGGACCTGTTCTACCGGCTCAATGTCTTTCCCGTCACCATTCCGCCGCTGCGCGCGCGCGCCGCCGACGTTCCCGATCTGGCGCGCCGTTTCCTCGCGCGCTTTTGCGCCGAGGAAGGCAAGCGCGTGCGCGGCATCGCCAATGACGCGGCGGCGCTGCTCAGCGCTTATGATTGGCCGGGCAATGTGCGCCAGCTCGAGAACGCGATGTTCCGCGCCGTGGTGCTCGCCGACGGCGACGAACTAACGGTCGCCGAATTTCCCCAGATCGCAGCGCAGGTCGATGGTTTCGACGTGCGCATTCCCCCTGCTCCGCCGCCGCTCGCCGAATCCTCGCCCGCGCCGGCCTTCGACGCCGCGCATTTCGAACCGCGCGATCCGCACATCATGCGCCTGATCGACGACAGCGGCGACGTTCGCAAGATCGACGACATCGAGGCGGAGGCGATTCGCTTCGCGCTGGCGCATTATCGCGGGCAAATGTCACAAATCGCGCGCAAGCTCGGGATCGGCCGCTCGACGCTCTATCGCAAGCTCAAGGACCTCGGCGTCGACGCCGACCTGCTGGGCGAAGCGGCGGCGTAATATCCCTCTGGATCTCATCCTGCGGGGGATAAATCGGGGCGAAGGGACTTTCGAGCGCCCGGCCGTCCCGTTAAGACTGAAGGGTCGCCGGGGGCCGGCGAAGGAGGTTTGACGATGGGCGTGACATGCCACCCGCTGCGCGTCAGCGCGGCGGCGCTCTTGACCTTCGCCTGCCTTTGCGCGCCCGCCGTCGCCGCGCCGCCTGACGCTCAACCGACCGACGCCCAGCCGACAGGCGCCGTGGCGCCGCAGGCGGCGCCCGCAGAGCCGGCCAAAGACGCCGTCGTCCCGCCCGACGCCAACGCCCCGATCGCCGCTGCCCTGCCGGGCGCGCTTGGCGCTTTCGATTTCAAGACCAGCCCGGTCGGCGCCGGCGATTGGCCGGTCGCGGTCAAGGCGCTGCATGATTTCTATTCAGCGCGGAATTTCGCGCCGGTCTGGGTCGACGCCAAGGGCCTCACCGCAAGCGGCCAATCGGTGCTCGCCCGCCTGCTGCGCGCCGACGAGGACGCGCTCGATCTTTCCCCCTTCGCGCTGCCCAAGAAACCGCTGAGCGACGCTTCGGCCGCCGATCTTGCCGCGGCCGACGCGACGCTATCGGCCGCCGTTGTCGCCTATGCGATGCAGGCGAGCGGTTCGCGCATCGCGCCAACCAGCATTTCGCCCCTGATCACCGCGCATCCGGGCGTCGTCGCCGCGGGAGCGGCGCTGGCGGCGGTCGCCGCCGCCGCCGACCCCGACGCGGCGCTCGAAGGCTACAACCCCCAGCAAAAGGGCTACCGCGCGTTGCGCGAGCAACTGGCGCAGGCGCGATCCCCGGCGCCGGCCGATCCGGCGCCCGTCGCGGAGGCGGCGCCTTCGCCGTCGCGCATTCCCGACGGGCCGAGCCTTGCGCTCGGCATGCGTGATCCGCGCGTGCCGTTGGTGCGCGCGCGTCTCAGCGTTCCCGCCGACGGCGCTCAAGGGGAAGTCTACGATCTGCCGCTCGCCGTGGCGGTGCAGGCCTTCCAGCGCGCCAACGGTCTGCCGCCCAATGGCGCGCTGACGCCAGGAACCGCGGCCGCGCTCTCGGGCGGCGTCGCGACGCCGGCGGTCAAGGTCGTGCCGACCGTCTCGCCGGCGCATCGCGCCGCGATGATCGCCGCCAATATGGAAATGTGGCGCTGGGAGCCGCATGATATGGGCGGCGAGCGCATCGAGATCAACATTCCCGACTTCTCGCTGCGCATGATGGATGGCGAAAACCTCATCCACGCCTCGCGCGTCATCGTCGGCAAGCCGGACACGCCGACGCCGGTTTTCTCCAACTCGGTCAAATATATATTGATCAATCCGATCTGGCGGGTGCCGGACTCGATCATCCGCAAGGAGTTCGCGCCGCATCTCGCCGACGACCCCAATTACCTCACCGACCGCGGCTATGAGGTCAAGGAGATCGGCGGGCGGATGGTGGTCGATCAGCCGCCCGGCGAAGGCAATGCGCTCGGCCATATCGTGTTCATGTTCCCCAATGAGCATGACGTCTATCTGCATGACACGCCCTCGCGCGCGCTGTTCGGCGCGGCGCACCGCGCCTTCAGCCATGGCTGCGTGCGGGTCGAGCAGCCCATGGCGCTGGCGCAACTGGTGATGGGCGGCGCTGGCTCTGGCTGGACGAGCGCCCGCCTGCAATCGATGATCGGCTCGGACGAACGCACCGTGATGCTGCCGCATCCGATCCCGATCCATCTCGAATATTTCACCGAGTTCGTCGACGCCTCGGGCGCGCTGCAGGATCGCGACGATATCTATGGGATCGCCACCCGCGTCGCAGGCACAATCGCCAAATCGAGTCAAGATTGAACTTGCCGATCGCTTTGCCTATAGCGTCTGCACAGTAATTTTGCGGTCGTATGTGCCTTTTGCGACACAGCGGCGCGCGTGCCGCCGCCTCTCGCGCTGCGGCTCCCGTTGCGGGCGGGCCGTCCGAGAGACCCGCGGGGAAAAGGGAAAGTCGGCTTGGGGTTCGTATCCGCATTCGGCGCTGCGGCGCGGAGGAAGGGAGCGCTCGCGCGGTTCTTGATCGCGCCCGTGCTTCTCGGCTTCGCCCTCGCGCCCAACGCGACCGAATCGGCCATCGCCAATGGCGACACGCGCAGCCTTGACCTCACCGACGGCCACACCAATGAGGCGGGCGTCTTCACCTATATGGTGGACGGCGTCTATGACCAGGCGGCGCTCGACAAGCTGAACTGGTTCCTGCGCGACTGGCGGCTCAATGAGTCGACCAAGATGGACCCCAAGCTCTTCGATATCCTCTGGCAGGTCTATCGCGAGTCCGGATCGAAGCAGCCGATCGACGTGCTCTCCGGCTATCGCTCGCCGCAAACCAACGCGCTGCTGCGCCAGCGCTCGCGCCAGGTCGCCAAATATTCGCAGCACATGGAAGGCAAGGCGATCGACGCCCATTTCCTCGATGTCGACACTG
>SSMV01000127.1 GCA_004799435.1 Bradyrhizobium sp. | reverse complement strand
TGCGCCCGCTCACCGACACGACGCCTAAGCCGCTGATCGAGGTCGGCGGCCGCGCGCTGATCGATCATAGCCTCGACCGCTTCGCCGCGGCCGGCGTCGCGCGCGCCATCGTCAATGTTCATTGGCTCGCCGATCAGATCGAGGCGCATCTCGCCTCGCGCGTCGCGCCGAAGATCGTCATTTCCGACGAGCGCGCCAAGCTGCTCGATCAGGGCGGCGGCATCAAGCGCGCCCTGCCGCTCATCGGCGAAGCGCCCTTCTTCATTTGCAACACCGACGCCTTCTGGATCGAGGGGCCGCGCTCCAATCTCGACCGGCTGGTCGAAGCCTTCGATCCCAAGACGATGGACGCGATCCTGCTGGTCGCCGCGACGCCCGGCGCGGTCGGCGTCGACTGGCCCGGCGATTTCACCATGGATAGCGCCGGACGGCTCGGCGCGCGCGATCCCCGCCGCGTCGCGCCCTTCGTCTACACCGGCGTCGGCGTCATCAAGCCGCAGCTCTTCGCCGGCGTCCGCGAGGATGTCTTCCGCCTCGCGCCTTTCTTCTTCGCCGCCGCGAAAAAAGGGCGCCTGTTCGGCGTGCGGCTCGACGGTGTCTGGCTGCATGTCGGCAGGCCAGAGTCGATCGAGGAAGCCGAACGGACGATCGAGCGTTCATGGCGGTAGCAGCGCGCCCAGAGAGCGCGATGACCGATCCGTGCTCGGCGTCAAGGTCAAGCCGGCTTCGCCGGTTGCGCGCTTCGCTCGCAAACCTTGACCCCTTCGCGCAGGATCGGTCGTCTGGACTTCCGTGAGTTTTGCTGAGACCGCCGACCTGGCAGGTCGGCTCGGCTCAGCAAAACTCGCGGCGACTATGCGCCGCGTCGAAACGGCGGAGTCACCCGCAGGGCCGGAGCGAAGCGCAGGCGCCGCGCCAGCGGCTTGACGCCGCCGGGTCGACGCGGCTTCTCGATTTCCTGCGCCTTCAAGGCTTTGCCGGGAGGAAAATTTCCTCTTCGATTTCCTCGCGCGCCGGCTGCGCCGGCGACAGCGCTTGCGACAGAGGCGCTTGCGAGGGCGCGGGAAGGCGCGGTGGGGAAAGACGTTCGGCGGGCGCCGGTTCGGCGGCGACTGGAGTGCGGCCGAAGCCGTGATAGCGATCAAGCTCGCCGACGATCTTGACCACGCGGTCCATCGCCTGAAGGTCGCCCTCCATCATCATCGTATGAGCGACCGACATCGCGTCGGAGAGCCGCGCGATCTGTAACTGGACAAAGCCGGCCGGCGGATCGACCTCGCGCCGCTCCAGCATCTCGGCGACGATCTGGCGCACACGGCGGATGGTGATCTTTTCGATCCGCGCGATATGGGCGACCGAGACGCCGGCTGTCAGCCGCTCAAGAATGCGCAGCTTGCGCTCGGCGCTGGCGCGATGGGCGGAGGGGCGGGGGGTCTGATGGCGGATGGGATCGGTGGGACCGTGCGCGTCGGGCTTCGGCATAGGTGGGGCGGCCAGGTTGAAAACGAGCGAAACAGGATAGCACGATTTCTGTTATACAGAAAGAAAAAAGGCGACTGGCCCGAACTGGACGGACGATTATTATCTCAATAAATCCATGTTTTCCCTCCGCCGCACGCAAACTCACGGAGAGATGGTTCTCTTTTTCAGAATGTGACGGATTTTGGCGCAGTCGCCCGCTATTCCTAGCCTCTTTGGGAATACAGTCCCCAAGCGGGAAAATCAGGCAACTATGCACTTGAGTTAGCTTAAAGTGCGACAAGTCGCCGAAACCGGTCCTAACGCCCCTTTTACCTAACGAGTGGTTAATTCCGCTGAGGCATGTTTCAACATGCGGAGGCGGCGTCTATGAGTAGACAGACTGAGGTTGAGGCGGTGGACCGCCTCCTTCTGGGCGACAAGCGTCTTAGCGGCGCTGCACCTGAATTCGGCCCCACCAATTTCAACCGACGCGGCCGATATGAGAACTGCGCGCGATGGCCCTTGGTTGACGACATAGGCGTCGCGAACGGTGCAGAGTTCCTCTTTGTCGCGCGTGCGGCAGGTGAGCACAGCATTTCCGTCCTCTGGCGTCAGCGGCCTATTTACCGGTTAGACATTGTGGGGAGGGAGGAATGCAAGCCCAATCCGCATTTTTCTCAAGGGCTTGGGTTACCGTCGCGCGTTTGCGGTCCACACGTCCACACGTGGGAAAACAATCGCGCGCATGTCCTGTCGCAGACCGTTTGGGATTTGCCATGCCGCGAGCCTCTTCCGCCGCAGGTGCGCCGGTTCGATCAGGCGTGGCTGTGGCTGGCCGGGCGCCTTAACGTCGTGCTAACCTCTGAAGAGCGAGTGTTCCAATTGCCGATGGCGCTGATTTGAGCGGTCCCCATGCCCTGCGCCGAGATTTCTTCTGCTCTTTCCGAATTCGCGAGATGCGAGGAGACGCCGCTTGGCGCACGCATCGCGACTCACTGTCTATATCCATCGTTCGAGCCGGTGCATGTATTCGTCGCGAAGGTCGGCGACGAATATCGAGTTCATGATGGACGCGGTGCCTTCGAGGCGGCGCAAATTCACGGCCGCGATGTTGTAACTGCGACTCACGCGATCGAGCATGAAGCGGCGTATTTTCATCTTCGCTTCCTCGATTGTTCGGTCGTCGCGAATGTCAGTTCTTCGGATTGGCTGGAGTCAGCGATTTTGAGCGTAGCAAACGCCTCGTCGCTTGGCGCCAACCGGGCTGTAGCGCGTCACTTGGCGGCTGCAGAAATCGCGTTGGTTGACCGCATTGAGGAGACGCTTTCCCTCACTTTCGGGGCGAAGCGGTACCAACGGAACTTTTCCGCTCGTGGCAAGAGCGGGAAGGAGCATCAGTTTGATTTCGCTGTCCGCGACGGCTCAGAATTTTCTCTCCTAATAAATGGGGTCGCGCCGCACCACTCCTCGATCGCCGCGAAATACGTCGCCTTTGCCGACACCGACGCGGATATGCAATTCAAGTTCGCGGTATGCGACCGCGAGTTGGACACTGGCGACACTGCGCTATTGCAACAAGTTGCGAGCATCGTCCCTCTCGCTTCTCTTGCCGCTGGTGCACGGAGGTCGTTGGATCATGTCGGGTGAGAGCCGAGGGAGTAACGGCTCAGGAGCCGAAGCGGATAGGCGAGCGACCGCTACGCTCAAACGCCTATTGGCGACGCCCCGATCATAAGCAAAGCCCGTAGACCAGGGCGAATCCGGAAAAACGCGGGCGGTCCGTAAAGCAACGCGCCAAAGGCGGCGCAGTGTGAGCTGGCGTGCCGGTTCACGCGGTCGACGAGTAGCGGTGATAACAGAATTTTCGATACGGGCGACTAATTTTGAGTCGCCCGTTAACGTTTACTTAACCATATGATTCGGTTACTATTTCTCGATGGGAAGGAGCCCGAATCAATGGACGCTACATACAATCTGTCAGGCGGGTTCAAGCCGACGATAAAACGGTTCGCGGACCTCGACGGGCCAGATTTTTTTCCCACACCGCCTTGGGCTACCTATGCACTCATCGACAATGAGAAATTCTCGGGCGACATTTGGGAAAGCGCTTGTGGCGACGGCGCAATGTCTCGCGTGCTCGCCGAGACGGGACGCCCGGTTCGCAGCTCCGATCTCCACAATCGCGGTTTTGGCGAAGTCGGTATTGATTTTCTGACGGCGCCGCACCGCGCCGACAACATTGTGACGAACCCGCCTTACAACAGCGCCGAAGGGTTCGTTGTCGCCGGCGTGGAAAAGGCGCGGCACAAATTTGCACTGCTACTAAGGCTCGCCTTTTTGGAAGGCGCCAATCGAGCGAATACGATCTTCTCTCGCAATCCGCCGAATCGCGTTTGGGTCTTCAGCGAGCGCATCACGTTTTATCCGTCCGGTGCTGTCCAAAAGGGAACGGGCACCACGGCTTACGCGTGGTTCGTTTGGGACAAGAATTCGACTGGAAGCGAACTCAAATGGTTGAAGCCGGGATATCGAGCCAAATATTTAAGACTCAAATAGCGCCTAAATACCTTCTACCGTTAGCTGTAATCCGCCATATCCCCAGCGCGGGACGGTCTATGTACCCTTCGTAAAACAAGTTCCCGGGGCGATCGTGGTGTGAACGAATGTTCCTGACGCGCTGCTCCCATATTTCTTCATTAGGGCGCGTCACAGATTGAGTTTGATCTTCTTCAGTTATGGTAGCGTATTCGGGCAACCGATCCTTGAGGGTCTTCACTCTCGCTTGGCCATTCGGCTGCTCGGCTAGGATGCGAAGCACCGCAATCGCCGCATCGGGCTCACTGAGATGATAACGGCGCACCATCGTCGCCTCCCAATTCAGTATGTGTAATAGCCTATTGGACAGCAGGCTGGCTATGGGTCAACCGCTTGCGCCACCCCGCCGCCCATCCCACCCATGATCCGCGATAGACTCGCGGTTGCGAATCGGATGGGGCCATGGCGGCGGGCGCTGAGACAGACGAACCAATCAAGTTGCCGCGCATCGCCGCCGTCGATGTCGCGCGCGGCGTCGCGCTGATCGGCATGGTCGCCTACCACCTGACTTGGGACTTGGCCCATTTCGGGCTGGTCGCGCCGAGCCTGCCCTTCGAGCCGGCAACACGCATCCTCTCGCATACAGTCGCCAGCGCCTTTCTGGCGCTGGTTGGCGTGTCGCTGGCGCTCGCCCATCCGCGCGGGCTCAACGCGCCGGCGTTCTGGCGGCGCCTGGCGATCGTCGCCGGCGCGGCGGCGCTGGTGACGGCGGCGAGCTATGTCATCGATCCGGCCGAGCCGATCCTCTTCGGCATTCTCCATTGCATCGCGGTCGCCAGCCTGATCGGCGCGCTCTTCGTCGCCGCGCCATTCTGGGCGCCGCTGCTGATCGGCGCCATGGCGGTGGTCGAGCCCTTGGTCTTCTCAAACGAAGTCTTCAACACGCCGGCGCTGCTCTGGCTCGGGCTCGGCACGGTGTCGCCGGCGACGCTCGACTGGCGCCCGCTGCTGCCCTGGGGCGGCGCGGTGCTGATCGGCCTCGGGCTTGCTCGCGCCGCGCTGCCGCGGCTGGCGCAATGGCGCTTGAGCGCATGGCGGCCGGCGGGCGCGCCCGGCGGCGCGCTTGTCTTCGCCGGGCGCCATAGTCTGGCGATCTATCTCATTCACCAACCGATCCTGTTCGGCTTCCTGTCGCTTGTGGTCGCGACCGGCGTCTTCGCCGAACGTCAGGCGCGCGAGACCTATCTCGCCGCCTGTCCCGCCGCCTGCGCCGCGCATGGCGGCGACGCGCAGATCTGCGCCAAAGCCTGCGTCTGCGTCGTCAAACGCGCCGGCGCCGCCGGCCTGTCGCTCGACGCGGCGGAGCGCGCGAAGGACAGCGACACGCGCCAGCAGTTGCGCGACATTGTCGAGACCTGCAGCCTCGAGGCGCGTTAAAGCGGCCACGGAGGGGGCGCGACTGTCGTTCCCTCGGCTGCGACCTCGTCCTTCGAGACGCCCGCTTCGCGGGCTCCTCAGGACGGCGATGTACCCGGACTTGACAGAAAGACCCAAATCGCTCTATCCGGGTTTCGACAGGCCGGCCTCTTTCTCCTTTTTACTTTGGCTGCTTTGGCCGTTATGGACGCCCGCGCATATGCGTTTCCACCCGTTCAAAAGCTTTTGGTGCCACCGCTCCGGGAATTCGTCGTCGGTTCCGTTCCCGCCCTGACAGAACGCGAATTGATGGAGTGCTTGGAAGTCTTGTACCATTTGAAATTTGGTGAAGTGCCTTCGTCCGAAGGTATCGATGTAGTCAACTCGACCCCAAAGATAACAGTATTTCCCGGCTCTTTGAGCGGCGAAATAAGAGGCGCGCCCCGGTTCTATACCTCCGAGCTGCACGGTGAGTCGGGCACCGGGGGCCATGACGGAGTGTGCCGAGGCCT
Source organism: Bradyrhizobium sp. (assembly GCA_004799435.1). Lineage (GTDB taxonomy): Bacteria > Pseudomonadota > Alphaproteobacteria > Rhizobiales > Beijerinckiaceae > Roseiarcus. Next base: position 3,992 of record SSMV01000127.1, on the reverse strand, counting down.
GTGCGGAATCGCCGAGGGGAAATATGTGATCGATTGGTCTCTGGGAACCGAGTTCCCGGTCGCTTTTGACGATTGCGGCGTAAGCGGGGGTCTGACCAGAATTCTCCAAAATCAACAAGATCGGCCAATGCCGATTGTCGCCATCTCTGGTCTCTGGCCTACGAAACTTGGCATTTTTTACCAAAACGTAGGCGCGCAATTGACGTTCAGAAGAGCGACGGGCGTCGCGTACTTGGATAGTGACCACAAAAACGAGGAGGATCGTCGCGATCGTAAGGGGATCGTCGATCAGCTTATTGAAAAATCGTCTCATTATCCCGTGCTGTCCGACCTCGCCGGGGTAATTTGCGGCGCAATCGGGATCACAATCTATGTGAATAGCCTCGGGTGGTTTGGCGCCGCTATCGGCTTCGCCCTTATTGCCATTGGAATTTTGACGCCCGTGTTCCCGTGGTGGGCTTTCGTGCTGTGATGCTACCCATACCGCCGTCGCGAATCCGCCCAATAGGCAAACAAACGCTGCAACGGCGAGAGCGTTTGAGTATCGTCTTAGCATCCCGCAATCGCCGTCCCAAAAATGTCCTCATTGAAGCGGTTATTATACCGGAATTGGAATTCCGCGACGTAGAGATGCAGGTATTTTTTGCTGACGTTGTGGAAAGTGCCGACGACGCCCCGTTTGAAGATGCTCCAAAAGCCTTCAATCGTGTTGGTATGAACCGCGCCCGTCACGTATTCCTTGCGCGAGTGGTCGATAGTGGCGTGCGGGAAGGCCTTTTTGAGATTGCGATAGCCCGTCCACTGGTCAGTGCAGATCAGGCTGACTTTGTTCGAGACCGCTTCACTGACGAAGCGATCAAGCGTGGCGGCGCTGACATTCTCGATAACGCGGGCAACGACGTTGCCCTTGCGACGGACAGCGCCGACGACGATGGCTTTGCCGGAAGCCGTGCCGCCGGGCTTCCCGTCGCGTTTGTCGGCATGTTTGTTGTGGGCCTTGCCGCCAACGAAGGTCTCGTCAATCTCGACAATGCCGCCAAGCTTGATTTCCGGCTCGATCAACGCGGTTCGTATTTTGTGGCCCATCAGCCAAGCGGTTTTGACCGAACCAAAGCCCATGTAGCGGCCAAGCTGACGGGCGCTCATTCCCTTTTTGCTGGTCAAGATCAGGTGAGTGATTTTGAACCAGTCGCGGAGCGGCTTGTTGGTGTTTTCGAAGATCGTCCCGGCGATGCAAGAGAAGCGATAGCCGTCCTTGGCGCAGACCTCACATTGCCAATGGAAGCCACTCGCCAGCTTATAGACCTTGGCGTTGCCGCAGCGCGGGCAGACGACGCCGTTCGGCCAGCGGCGAGCAACGAGATACGTCTTGCAAGCGTCCTCGTCGCCGACCGGGAACATAGCGTCGAACTGGGCGGAAGTGAGCTGGTGAACTGCTTTCGGGCGTCTCATGGCTCGTCCTCTCTCGTCAGAGGATACAACCATGTCTGAAGGCGTCTGTCAAGTCCGGGTACATCGCCCTCAGGACGAGGGGCCGCTCACTTTCCCCTGGCTGCGGGTCAAACAGCGCGCAGCCCGTCGGGCGCGGAAAGGCTCAGCCTCTACGCCAGTCCGCTGGCGGCAAGCGCCGCGCGCAAATGCGCGACGCCCTTCTTGGCGTAAGGCAGCGCCGGCGCCTTTTTGGGATCCTGTTCGGCCTCCAGCACCACCCAGCCCGAGTAGCCTTTTAGCGCGCGAAAAACCGACGTGAAATCGATCATCCCGTCGCCGGGGACCGTGTAGACGCCAAGCTCCGCGCCCTTCCCGAGAATCGAATCGAGAAAGCTCCAGTCGCCGGCGTTCGCTTTGCGCATGATCGCTTCGCGCACATCCTTGCAATGAACATGGCCGACGCGTTCGCCATAGGCGCGCGCCAGCGTCGCTGGATCGGAGCCGCCCCAGCGCGCGTGGCCGGTGTCGAGCAGCAGGCAGACGCGCGCGCCGGTGTGCGTCATCAGGGCGTCGATGTCGCGCTCCGACTGGACGATGGTGCCCATGTGATGATGGTAGCTGAGCTTCAGACCGAGTTCGGAAACACGGTCGGCGAATTCGGTCAGCTTCGCGCCATAGGCGGCCCATTCGTCGCCCTTCAGGCGCGGGCGCTGCGACAGGCCGATGGCGCGATCGCCATGGATCGCGTTCGAGGTTTCGGCGGCGATGAGGATCGAGGCGCCGGCGTCGCGGGTCATCGCGATATGCGCCTTGGCCGCCGCGAATTCCTCCTTGGCCGAACGTCTGAGCAGTTCGGTCGAATACCAGCCGCCGATGAAAGCGTGACCAAATCGGGCGAGCCTGGCTTTCAGCACCGCGCCCTCGCCGGGCATTTTATTGCCCTTCTCCATGCCTTCGACGCCGGCTTCGCGCGCTTCGGCGAGGCAAGTGTCCAGCGGCGTGTCGCCGCCAATCTCGGTGAGATCGTCATTGGACCAGCCGATTGGATTGGCGCCGATGCGAATCGTCATGTCAGTCTCCCGTGCGCTCCGCAGTCAGCGCAGACGCGCCGGGCGCAGCGCGCGCAGCGCCGGCGGCATGGCGGCGTCGAGAAAGGCGCTAATCGCCTTCATGCGACGCTGCAGCCAGATGCCGGCGAAAATAATCGCGAGGCCGATCGCCGAGAGCGCGAAGGTGAAAGCCAGCGCGTCGCTGAACACATTGAAGGCGAGATGGCCGAGATAGCCGGCGATGCCGAAGGCGCCGAGCACGGCGTAGATGCGCCGGTCGACGAAGATCGCGAAAGCGATGAGGGCGACATTGATCGCGCCATAGGCGGCCTGACCGAATTCGTCGCCCTCGCCGGCCGAGAGCGCGCCCCAGAAGGTGAGCGCGCCGAAGAGATGCAGCCAGAAGCCGAAGTCGCCGAAGCGCGCCCATTTGATGTCGGTCGCCCAAGCGGCGACCATAATCGCCAGACCGAAGGCGATCGAGAAATCGCGGCGAAATTCCCAACTCGCGTCCCAGTCGGTCGGGTTCTGGCGAAGGATAAGCAGCGCCAGGTCCATCGACAGGAACCACAGCGCGACGCAGCCGACGAACAGGATGAAGGGAAAGGGAAAGAAGCGCAGCGCCAGCGCCGTCGCGGCGACGGTCGCCAGCTCCATATAGACCCAGCTTGCATTCATCAGCGGGAAAAAGTCGCGATAGATTCCGGGATTGTCGCCGAGCGCCCAGAGATTGAGCGCGTCCTGCACGCCATAGACGGCGAGCGGCGCCATCGACACGGCGATGGCGATCGACAGGCCGCCGGGCGTGCGCGTCTCCGGTCTGCGCCACAGCGCGCGGCCGAGCGCGACGAAGCCAGCCGCATACAGCAACGCGATCGCCGCCAGCGCCCAGCCGCCGAGCGCATTGAAGGCCGTCGTCGAGAAGAGACCCATCGCCGCCATGACGATCAGCGCGCCGGCGTAATAAAGCACATGGACGGCGTCGAAACGCGACGGCGCGCTGGCCGGCTCCGCGGCAAGTCGGCCCGCCGCGCCGCGGTCGCGCGCGAAGGCGATCAGCTTCGCTCGCGTGTCGTCGGCAATGATCCCGGCGGCGACGGCGGCCGCAAGATCCGTTTCGTCAATCATGGCGTCCGCTCCCGCGCCGCATCCTGCCACAGCGGAGGCGTTTTACGGAACGGCCGAATAGAACATATATTCCTTTTTTTGACGCGGGCGGAGCGCGCGGGCTGCTATGCTGGCGGCAGGATTGGGGAGGAAAGCATGAAGTTCGGCGTGATCGGCGCGGGCCGGATCGGCAAGATCCATGCGGCGAATATAGCGGCGCGGGCCGGCAGCGCGGTCGCCCTGGTCGCCGACGCCGACGCTGCGGCGGCCGCAAGCCTTGCTGCAATCGTCGGCGCGAAAGTCGGCTCGATCGACGAGATTATCGCCGCACGGGACATTCAAGCCGTGGCGATCTGCGCCCCGACCGACATGCACGCCGACCTCATCGAACGCGCCGCGCGGGCC
>SSMV01000126.1 GCA_004799435.1 Bradyrhizobium sp. | reverse complement strand
GCCGAGGATCATGACCGCCGGGCCGAAGAGGCAAAGCGGCGCGATCAGCACGGCGGCGAAAGGCGGATAGAGAAATTCGAAGGCGGTCTTCATGTCGACGGCGTGCAAATCGCCGCCGCTCAGCACGACCTGGCCGATTTCGTACCAGCGCGGATAATCCTTATCCATGCCGGCGCCGAAGAGTTGGGGTCCGAGCGGGATCGCCGCCAGAATCAGGCCCGCGATGGCGAAGAGGATCGGCAAGGTGTAGGCGCCGAGCGGCGGCTCAGCGAGCAATGCACGAATATGCGGCCGGCGGGACATGGCTTGGTCGCTTGCTTGCAGATCGATCATCGCGCGTCATCATCAATGGCGCGGCGACAGGACGCAACCCGAGGCGAATTGGTGGTTCACGCTCGGCGCCGGGCGGCGCTCGAAGTCGCCATAGCGCCCGGCGAACCGGCGCGCAGCCGCCGCTTCTACCCTCTCGATGGCCGCTCGCGGGGTGGCTGGGATCGACCCATTGGTCCACCAGCGAATAAATTTCACGCCCAAGTGTTTCCCCCAAAGCGTTTCCTATGCGCTTCAGCGAAGCCGGCGGGAACCAGACAATGGGCGCTCTCAATAATTTGCTCGCGCGCGGCGAGCCGCCCGTCGTCGGAAGCGATAAGAATCGGGCGATCCGCCCTCGGGATGATGTGGACATGGAGACAAATAAATGAGGATGACATTTGCGGTCCTTACGATCGCCGCGAGCATGGGCGTTGCGCTGGCGGCGGGCGACGACGCGATCAAGGAGCGGCGCGACTTGATGAAAGCCAACGGCGAGGCTTCAAAGCCGCTCGTCCCCATGCTGAAAGGCAGCGCGCCGTTCGATCTCGCGACGGTGCAGAAGGCGTTGAAGACTTACGAAAACGCCGCCGCCAAGATGCCCGACCTTTTCCCGCCCGACAGCAAGACGGGCGATACGCACGCCCTGCCCGCGATATGGGAGGACGACAACAAGGCGGATCTCGATGCGCGCTTCAAAAAACTGGGCGACGACGCCGCGGCGGCGCTCGTCTCGGTCAAGGATGACGCCAGTTTCAAAGCGACGATGCCGGCCTTCTTCAACAACTGCGGCGGCTGCCACGAGAAATACCGGGCAAAGCAGCAATAGCCGCAGTCCGGCTTTGACGCCCGCCCAGGGGATTCGATCATGAGGAGGCGGATCGCGCTGGCGCTCGCGCTCATCGCGGCCGTAGTGGTCGTGGCAGTGGCGGCTTGGTTGGCGACCGCTCCGCGCGGCGTCGGCGCCGAAGTCGCGGTGGCGATGTCGCAGCCGGGCGACGCCGAGGCCGGGCGGACTGTCTTTTACGTCGCTGGCTGCGAGTCATGTCACATGTCGCCTGGCCAGCAAGACCCGCTTCGTCTCGGCGGCGGCCAGGAGCTGAAAACGCCCTTCGGCTCATTCTATCCGCCGAACATCTCGTCCGACCCCATCGACGGGATCGGCGCTTGGAGCGCCGCCAACTTCGCCGGCGCGCTCATGAGAGGCGTCTCGCCGCGCGGCGAGCATCTCTACCCGGCGTTTCCCTATGCGTCCTATGGCCGCATGTCGATCAAGGACGTGCGAGATCTATTCGCCTTCCTGCGCACGACTCCGGCGGTCGCGGGGCGTGCGCCGCCGCACGCGCTCAACTTCCCCTTCTCGATCCGCCGCGCCGTCGGATTATGGAAGCTCCTCTATATGCCGAAGATCGATCAACCCGTCGCTGTCGATCCAACCGAGCCCGAGGCGCTCGGGCGCTACCTTGTCGAGGGGCCAGGACATTGCGCGGAATGTCATTCGCCGCGCGATCCTCTCGGCGGCATTGTCGCTTCCCGCCGGCTGACCGGCGGTCCTTTGCCGGACGGCAAGGACAAATCGCCCGACATCACGGCGCTCGGCCTCAAGGACTGGTCGGAAAGCGACGTTGAGGACGCTCTCTCAACCGGATTCACGCCATCGGGTGACGTGCTCGACGGCCCGATGGCGGCGGTGGTGCGAAGCCTGTCGCAAGCCCCCGCCTCCGACCTCGCGGCGATGGCTCACTACCTGAAGACATATAAAGCCGGCGCAACGCCCTGAGGATTGGCCGCCGCGCGTTGCGCTGCGCGGACAGGGCGATTCACCCTAGGCGTGGCGCGGCCTCGTTGCCGGCGCGCAACTGCCGGAAGGAGATCAGCCGCTGCTGATCCTCGTCCCATAGCGCGAGCTTGGCGCAGTGCAGGCTCTGGACAAGTGTCAGCCGACCGAGGCTGGCGAGTTGCGGATGATCGCGAAGAACCTCGGGAAGACGATAGAACGGAATCCGGCTGCACAGGTGATGCACATGATGCACGCCGATATTGCCGGTGAACCAGGCCAGCGCGGCCGGCAATTCATAGTGAGAACTGCCCTTGAGCGCCGCCTCGGGAAAGCTCCAGTCGCCGTCATGCGCCCAAAGCGTGTCTTCAAATTGGTGTTGCACATAGAAGAACCAAACGGCGATCGACGCGCTGATGACCACCACGGGCGCCTGCACGAGAAGAAACGCGCCGGCGCCCATCAGCCAGATCAGCAGGGCGACAAACCCGGCAATCGCCGCATTGGTGCCCATCGTGCTGATCCACGGCTGCGCGCCCGAACGCATGAGGCCGATGGGCAGCCGGTAATGCAAAACGAAAAGATAGGTCGGAATGAGACCGAACATCACAAACGGATTGCGATAGAGGCGATAGATGAGACGCTGAAAACCCGATTGCGCGCGATATTCGTCGCTCGTCATGGTGATGATGTCGCCGCTGCCCCGGTGATCGAGGTTGCCGGCGTTGGCGTGGTGGAGGGCGTGCGCGCGCAGCCAGAACGCATAGGGCGTGAGCGTGACAACGCCGAGGATCCGGCCGACCCAGTCATTCGTGGCGCGCCGCCTGAAAACGGCGCCATGGCCGCAATCGTGCTGAATCATGAACAGACGCATGAGAAAGCACGCGGTCGGCGCCGCAAGCAGCAGGCATAGCCAATAGCCGACGCTAAGGGAGGCCCACATCAGCGTCCAGAGCAGGACGAAGGGGACCGCCGTGACCAGCAGTTCGAAGACGCTGCGAGAAGTCCTGGGCGTTCGGTACGGGCTGAGGATTTGAACCCAGGCGCGGTTCCCTTCGACGGCGGCTGTCATGGCGACTGGTCCTGATCTTCCGGCTCACGCCGTCGCGACAACAACCGTCGACTCGGGCCGCGCGTGGAGGCGGCGCAATCGGTGCGCCAGCGGTTATCCTGGGAAACATTGGAAGCGGCGCGGCTCAAGGCCGCGGCCGCAAGCGATCTTCGGGGGCGACGTCCGACCCGTCCAAACGCGACGACTTGCAGAGGATAGAATTATGGATGGCAATCATGTCGAGGGCGTGTCGGCCGGTCGACATCAGACGCGCCAGTCCAAGCGCCCGCGCCGCCGGCGGGGTCGCCCGCTTGAAAACGATAAAGAATTGGCGCGGACCATCATCGATGTAATACTTTGATAGGGACGACGAAATATTTGAGCGGCGCCCCTTGTTGTTATAATATTCATCACCACGTAAGGTGATTGAGCGTCGCCAATTGGCGGCGCCCATTTTGCCGAGTCATGGCTTTCGCTGCGCGAGCCTCCGGCCCTCCAGGGCCAAGAGATGAACTCCAATACGCCCCCGCCTGATATCGAAGCCGCGAGCACGCTCGCTGTTATTGGTTCGTCGAACGAGCCGCTGTTGTTTCTGGCGGCCGATTTCACGATCATCGCCGCGAGCGCGTCGTTCTGCGGGGCTTTTCAGATCGATCCGGCGAGCGTCTGCGGTCGGCCGCTTGCCGATCTGGGCGCAGGCGAATGGGCGGCGCCGCAACTCGATTCGCTGCTCAAGGCGACCGCGTCAGGCGCGGTTCAGATCGAAGCCTATGAGATCAAACTTGTCCGCAAAGACCACGCGACGCGCAATTTGCTGTTGCATGCGCGTAAACTCGAAGACGGCGATGGCGATCGCGTCCGGCTCCTCCTGGCGATTACCGACATTACGCTCATCCGCGCTGAAGCTCGGCAAAAGGATGATCTCATTCGCGAGAAAGCAGTCCTTCTGCAAGAAGTCCAGCATCGGGTCGCCAACAGCCTGCAGATCATTGCCAGCATCCTGTTGCAAAGCGCGCGTAGCGTGCAATCGGGAGAAGCGCGCGGCCACCTGCGGGACGCGCATCATCGGGTGATGTCCATCGCCGCGGTTCAGCGCCACCTCGCGATGTCCACCCTGGGGGACGTGGCGCTCCGCCCTTATTTCACTCAACTCTGTGAAAGCCTCGCCGCGTCGATGATCGAAGATCCTGAGCGTCTGACGATCGCGGTGAGCGTCGACGACAGCGCGGTGACCGCGAACGCATCGGTAGGCCTGGGTCTGATTACGACGGAACTGGTGATCAACGCGCTCAAGCACGCCTTTCCTGACCAAAGGAAAGGGACGATCGCCGTCGATTATCGAACCACCGGCAAGGCATGGGCGCTTCGCGTGAGGGACAACGGCGTCGGCATGCCGACGGGCGAGAACAAGGTCAAACCGGGACTCGGCACCGGGATCGTCGAGGCGCTCGCCAGGCAGTTGCACGGCCGGATCCACTTGGCCGATGCGCAGCCCGGAACAGAATTTAAACTTGTTCATGATCAAATGGACGATGGCGACGGACTGGCGCTTGCCGCCCTTTAGCGCAGAGATTTGTGCGGAACCTTCCGGCGATCTCCGCGTTTAGACGCCGTAGGGACAGACAAGCAATGCTACATAACAACTACACGGTCCTCGTCGTCGAGGACATTCCGCTTGTCCGAATGGGGGCTGTCGATCTTCTCGTCTGCGCGGGCTTTCAGGCGCCGGAGGCGGACAGCGCGGATGAAGCCATCCGCATCCTTGAAAGCCGCCCGGACATCCAACTGGTTTTTACCGACGCCGGTTTGCCCGGCGCGATGGACGGCGTGACACTGTCGCATTACATCCGCAGCCGATGGCCCGCGATGAAGCTGATCGTGGCGTCCGGCCAGGCCAATGTCCAGGAAAGTCGATTGCCGGCGGGCGCCAGGTTTTTCGCCAAGCCCTATGACGTCGACACCGTCATGCAGACCATGACCGGCATGCTGTCCGAAACGAATAGCGGACACAATCGCCACTGATCGTCGACGCGCCGGCGTCCTGTTCCAAATCGCGGCCTCGGCCCTTTCCGCCTCGCGCGCCGCTGAAGGGCCTGTTCCAGCCGCCGACCAATTTGAAGAGCGGCGGCTGAAGAGACGAGGCTTGGACGGCGCCGGCTACAGGCCAACGATCGCGATGCGGAAGTCTTTGTAGCGTTTGGTCAAGGCCATGCGCAGTACAAGAACCGACCAGACGATGCCGACGATGAAGCCCGCGGCGGCAATAAGCAGACTGGCGGATCCCAGATCCCCATGCATAAAGCCGATGACGAGGCCGATGACGAAGCCGATAATTGCGCCAAAGACGGCGCCGCCAAGCATTCCTCGCCATATGAAAAGCCAGTAGACGCTCAACAGCCGCCTCTGGGTGAGTTCGACCTCCGCTAGCGATTCATTCATGAGCCTTTCCCCCTGCTTTGTTAAGGCGAAACCCAGCGAATCATCGCGCACAGGGTCGGGAGTTTAGCCGTATTTCCACTTGCGGCTACGCGTGCCGACAATCATGTCGCGTCGAATGCTTGCGACCGCCGAATACCGATGCTTTTCGCCCTAGGCCCTCTTCGCCAGATCGCTCCGCGTCTGTGGCTCATCCCCCGAGTGGTCAATGCGGAACTGACCGACTAGCCGCGACAATCTCGTGCTCTCCTGGGACAACGCGTCGCTCGCCGCGCTCGATTCCTGCGCCATCGCGGCATTCTCATGCGTTGTCAGATTCATGTCCTCGATCGCCGAGGTGACCTGTTGCAGAGTCGTCGCCTGCTCCTGGGCGCCATTGGCGATATCGGCCATCACCGCATTGATTTCCGCCACCTGCTGAGCGATCCGCTCCAGGGAACGGCCGGTTTCAGCGACCAACCGCACACCGGCGCCAACTTGCACGTTCGAGCTGGAAATAAGCGTCTTGATCTCCTTGGCCGCGTCAGCCGAACGCTGCGCCAGCGCGCGCACTTCCGAAGCGACGACTGCAAAGCCAAGTCCGGCGTCGCCGGCGCGGGCCGCCTCGACGCCGGCGTTGAGGGCGAGCAAGCTCGTCTGAAATGCGATCTCGTCAATGACGCCAACAATCTGACCGATTTCCTTCGACGACGAGGCGATCAGATTCATCGCCTCGACCGCCTGGTAGACAACAGCCGCCCCCTCCTTGGTGTCGGTGTCGGCGGCGGCGACGACCTCCCGCGCATGTCGCGTGCCCTCGGCCGATTTGCGGATCGCGTCCGAAATTTCGGTTAGCGAAGCCGTGGTCTGTTCCAGGCTGGAGGCCTGCCGGTTTGCTCGTTGCGAGAGATCGCCAGCCGCCGCCTTCACCTTATTGGCGCTCGATTCGATCGCCCTGGAACTGCCGATCACCGTGGTGATCGTCGCTTTGAGCTTGTCCACCGCCTCGTTAAAGTCGTCGCGCATCGAGGCGTAGCTCGATGAAAACCCGTCGGCGAATTTCACCGTGAGATCGCCCGCCGCCAGATCTTTAAGACCGGCCCCGAGTTTCCGCACGGCCTCCGTCTGTTCTTCGAGCGCTTGCATACGCTCGGCGTTGCTGCGTTCGCGTTCCCCTTCCGCGCGCGCCCGCTCCGTCGTCGCATCCGCCTCCAGTCGCACCCGGTCAAGTGCGTTGCGCTTGAAGACCTCGACGGCCCGGGACATCGACCCCAACTCGTCCCGGCGATGCTTTCCTTTGACGACGACGGAAGTGTCGCCAGCCGCAAGCGCCGTCATTGCGACGCCCAGCAGCGCCAACGGGCGAGCAATCGTCGCCGAGGCAATCCATATCGCCGCCGCGCTGACCAGAACCGTTGCGACGAGCCCCGCGAGCCCCAGCGCCAGCAAGGCGCGCCTCGCCTGCGAACGCAAGTCGACGGCCGATGCCGCGTCCTCATCGTGGAGATCGGAATTAAAGATCTTCAAATCGCTTGCGAGCACACGCATTTCCGGATCGACAGCGGTTAGATGCATCGCGCTCTCCGCCATCGCGTCGAGTTCTTCGGGCTTCAAATCGCTTCCGATCAGCAGCGGGCGCGCCTTCTGCCCCGCATCGAAGGGCTTTCGCGCCTCGTCGGCAATCACCTGGAAACGTTCCTTGAACTTCTCGATTTGCGCGGCTTTCTCCGGCAACAGCTTGATGGCCTCGTCAAAGTGGCCATTCGCCGCGTCAATCGCCGCCGGAAAACCCTCCGCGGCCGACTTTCCCTGCGGTCTGTCGCTATCGAAGGCCACAACGCCGAACACGTCGTACATGGACTCCATCAAATCGTCTCGGGCGTGCGACAGCTCCAGCGTCGCCAGAGTTCGGCGCGCGATAATGTCGCCCGCTGTCGAGCTGATGCTGCTGAGATTGAGTCCGCCGAAGACAATCACGCCGAGGACCACAAGACCCATCAGCGCCACCGGAATGAGCGCTTTCGTCCGTAAGGTGAGATTGTCGAGGTGCATGATCAGTGTCCAACTTTCGATGCGCCGTGTCCTCATTCGCCGCGGGGCGATCTTTGGGACAGCGCGACGCCTGTGGAGTTGCTAGTAGCAGAAAGCACACCTCCGACGCGTTTCATGACGACGGTGCTCAGAACGATTTCGACGAAAACAATTGCGCTGCGCGCCGAACCTGCTTCCTGCCGAACGGCGATTGAGGCGTGATGGATGCGGCCTCCGTTGCGGCATGTCGGTCATGGGCCGAACTCCGGGAGGACGGTCCCGATCTGGACCAAAAGACTGCCGCAAACTCGCTGCTCTGCGGTCGCAATCGTCAAAGCGACATTGCGGTCCTTGCCGAATTCAGTGAACCACGACCGGTCGACCTTATTGAGCGGCGCGCTGCAACCGCTCGTCTTGAGGATTCTTTGAAACTCCGCCCAGATCAAAGGCTCGTCGCCCGGCACGCATGCCTCGGCGGTGACGGGGTTCATCACCGTCGCCTCCTCGATCGGGATCGCGCTCGCAATGGCCTCAAGCACTTGGGTCGCGTTGACCAATCCCGGCGACAGGTTGAGAGAGACGAGTCGAGCGTTCGGTCCGAGCTGTGTCGAAAAGGGATAGTTGCCGTCGGCGATGAGGATTTTCGCACCGCGACCGGCGCAGCCCAGAACTTCCAGGATCGCAGGGTGGAGCAGACCTAACTTCAGCATGATCGGCGCCTCCGCACCTTTCGTCCGATCCTCATTGCGTCGCAAGCTTCAACGCGGGGCGCTGGCGCGGCGGGACATGGATGCTTTCGCCCCGCAACGCGTGCGCGGCCTCCATCCAGGCTTCCGAAAAGGTCGGATGAGCGTGGATGCAGTCGCCGAACTCATGGGCGGTGAACTCGGCGCGGATCGCCAAGGTCGCGGTCGCGATCAGTTCAGTCGCGTGCGGTCCGACCGCAGCGGCGCCGATCAACCGCTCCGAGTCCGCTTCGGCAATCCATTTGACGAAGCCCGCCGTCTCGCCGGCGGCGAGGCCCTTGCCGAGCGCCGCGATGCGAAATCGACCGGTCCTGACCGCACGCCCCTGGGTCGCCGCCTCGGCCTCGCTCACGCCCACCGTCGCGACTTCCGGCATGGTGAAGATGACATTTGGGACGAGCGTGGCGTGGCGGCGCGGAATCTTGCCGAGCGCGTTCTCGGCCGCGGCAATCCCCTGTGCGGTCGCGTAATGGGCGAGCTGGGTCTTTCCTGTCACATCGCCGATGGCGAAGATCGTCGCAACTTTGGTGCGGCAGTAATCGTCCGTCTCAATGAAGCCGCTCGCGCTCGTCGCTAGGCCGGCGGCGGCGAGGTTCAGCCCGTCGGTCACCGGGCGGCGGCCGACCGCATTGAGCAGCAGCTCCGCTTCGATTCTTTCCGTCCCGCGCTGACCGCTGACGCTCCGAGCGTCGGCGACGATGTCGACGAGCGATTGGCCGGTCAGCACCCGAATGGCGAGCTTCTTTTCCATGTGCCCCCGCACTTCGGCGCGCAGATCGGCGTCGAGCAGCGTCAAAATGTCGGGAAGCAGTTCGACGATCGTCACCTTGACGCCAAGCGCCGCCGCCATCGCCGCAATCTCGCAGCCGATAAAGCCGCCGCCGAGCACGATCATGCTGGCTGGCAGGCGATTGAGCGCGAGAAAGGCGCGGCTATCGACGATGCGTTCATGGACCGGGAGGAAGCCTGGCGTCGCGGACGTCGATCCGGTAGCGATGATTATCCTCTTTCCGCCGATCGTCGTCACGCCGTCGATTGCAATCGTCTGACGGTCCTTGAATGACGCCATTCCGCTAAATTGCTTGACGCCATTGGCGGTGAGCAGCTGCTTCACCCCGCTTTGAAGCTGATCGACGATCCCGTCCTTACGCCCAACCATCGCGGCATAGTCGAAACCCGCGCCGCCAACCGAAATCCCGAATGACTTGGCTTCGCCGACCCGGGCGAAGGCCTCCGCCGAAGCGATGAGCGATTTCGTCGGGATGCAGCCATAGTTGAGGCATGTCCCGCCGAATCCATCGCGCTCGACGATGGCGACAGAGGCGCCGAGCTGGGCTGCGCGTATCGCGGCGGGGTAGCCACCCGGTCCGGCCCCAATGACTACGACGTCAAAACGCTCCATATCGCCTCATCCTCGAGTTTGGTCCTGATACTGTTGGCGAAGCGCGCCGCAACGGCCCCGTCGATCAACCGGTGATCGGACGACAGCGTCAGCTTCATCATCGGTCTGACGACGATCGCTTCGCCGCGCACGACCGGCTTGCGGATCGTACTCGACACGGCGAGAATCGCCGCTTCGCCCGGATTGATGATCGCCGTGAAATTCTCGACGTCGAGCATGCCCATGTTCGAGATGGAGAAGGTCGAGCCGCTCATCTCGTCAGGCGTCAATGCGCCCGAGCGCGCTTTTTCGATCAACGCCCTGGCGCGGTCGCTCAGCTCGAACAGCGTGAGATCGTCGGCGTCGCGGATGACGGGGACGACGAGGCCCTCGTCGAGGGTGACAGCAATGCCAAGATGGATGCGGCTGCGCCGGCGAACCGTCTTGCCATCGGTTGCGCTATTGACGACCGGGAATTCTTTCAACGCCAGGGTTACGGCCTTGGCGATGAAATCGGTGACGGTCAGGCGCGCTCCCGCAGCATTGCTCTCACTGCGCGCCGCCAGCACGTTTCCCATGTCGACTTCGACGGTCACATAGAAATGCGGGGCGGTGACGACACTCTGGGTCAGCCGCTGGGCAATCACCTGGCGCATCTTCGAGAGTGGCCTCGGCTTCTCGGCGACGGCCCTCTCGATGTCGGCGATCTCAATGCGCCGCCCCGCATTGTCGGCGTTCAGCGCGATGAGATCGAGGCCCTCCTTCGCCGCCAGCGTCTTGGCGGCCGGGCTTATCCGCAGACCGCCATAGCCCTTGGCCGCGAGAAAAGCCGTGACATCCTTCTCGACGATACGCCCTTCCGGCCCGCTGCCGGCGATCGCGCGCGGGTCGATCACGCTCCGCCTGGCCAGCGCCGCCGCGCGCGGACTGATGCGAAAGCGCGACCGCCCGCTTGCAGAGGGCGAAGCGACGCTCGCGAATTGTGGGGGCGCGGTTGCGGCCTCGGGAGCTGTCACAACCGCGCCCTGTGCGACACCTGTGCGCGACGTTTTTACCGTCTTGCCAGTTGACGCAACCATCGGCGCGGGAGGTATTTGCGCCGACGATACGGGAATTGCTTCACTTGGTTTTCCTAGATAGGCGACGACGCTCTGCACTGGGACGCTTGTTCCGACGCCGACGGCGATCTTGAGCAGCGTTCCCTCCTCGAAGCTCTCTACCTCCATCACCGACTTGTCGGTTTCGACCAGGAACAGAACGTCGCCCTTGGCGACCGTGTCGCCTTCCTTCTTCAGCCATTCGACAATGGCGCTCTCCTCGGTCATCTGACCGAATTTTGGCATCGTGATCGGCGTGACCATGAGAGGCGGCCTCAGAGAATCAACAACGCCGCGCCGACGAGATCGTCGACACTCGGCAGGAACGCCTGCTCCAACACATGCGACTGCGGCGCGATGCCGTTCTTGGCCCCGACCCTGACGACCGGCGCATCGAGAAAATCGAAGGCGAGCTGCTGCACGGTCGAGGCGATCTCGCCGGTAAAGCTTCCGATGTGCACCGCCGCGCTGGCGACCACGCAGCGTCCGGTTTTCTGCACCGAGGCGATCACCGTCTCGATGTCGAGCGGGACAAGGCTGCGCAGATCGATCACTTCGGCGGAGACCCCGCGCTCCGCCAGCTTGTCGGCCGCAGCGAGGCAATCTTGAACCACCGGCCCCCAACTGACGAAGGTGATGTCGCTTCCCTCGCGCCTGACGGCGGCGACGCCGAGCGGAACCAGATGTTCACCGTCGGGAACCGCGCCCTTCACGCCGTAGAGCAACTGCGACTCGATGAACAAGACCGGATTGTTGTCGCGGATCGCCGACTTCAGCAGCCCCTTCGCGTCGGCAGGCGTCGAGGGATAGATCACGTAGAGACCCGGCGTGTGACAGAAGATCGATTCGAGCGTCTGCGAATGCTGGCCGCCATAGCCTTTGCCACCGCCGGCCGAGGCGCGAATGACCAGTGGCACTTCGGTCTGCGCGCCGCTCATGAAATGCCACTTGGCGGCCTGGTTGCTGATCTGGTCCGACGACATCAGCGCGAAATCGAAATACATCAGCTCGACAACCGGCCGCAGCCCCCGCATTGAGGCGCCGACCGCCGTGCCGCAGATGCAGGCTTCGCTGATCGGCGTATTGAAAACGCGCCGGCGGCCGAAGGTCTCGAGCAGGCCCTTGGTGACCTTGAACGCACCGCCATAGTCGGCGACATCCTCGCCATAGAAGATGACGCGGTTGTCTCGCGCCATCTCCTCGACGAGCGCCTCGCGCAACGCGTCCTTATAGGAGAGTTCGCCGTTGACGCGCTTGGCCTCGGGCGGCGGCGCGAAAATCTCGACCTTGGCGAAGTGCGGCGGGACGTGCTCGCTCCTCGTGTCGGTGTACATGAACTTGAGCACGTCCTGGATGTCGGGATCGGCCGCTTCGACGGCGCGCTTGGCGGCGCGCGCGTTGCGCGCCGCAACGCGGCGGACAATGGCCTCGACGCCCTCGGCGTCGAGAACGCCCGATCCGATCAACTCCTTCTTGTAGGTCTCGATCGGGTCGATCGCCTTCCACGCCGCTTCTTCCTCCTTGGTGCGATACTCATTGCGCGGATCGGAAAGCGAATGGCCCCAGTAGCGGTAGCAGTCGGCCTCGATCAGCACCGGCCCTTCGCCTTCGCGGCAGAGCTTGGCGGCCCTGAGCACGGCGTCGCGCACTGCCAGCACGTCCATGCCATTGACCAGTTCGGCGTGCATATTGTTGTCGGCGAAACCCGCCGCGCGCCGGGCGATGCTGCGAACCCCCGCCACTTCGTCGTCGGCCCGCCCCGTCATGCCGTAGTGATTGTTGCAAACGAGAAAAATGATCGGCAACCCGAAGCCGCGGCCTTCCGCATAGTGGTTCGAAAATTGATACTGGGCGGCGAAGTTCAGCGATTCCAGAACGACGCCATTTGCGTAAGCGCCGTCGCCGGCAAAACAACACACCACCCCCTCGTCGCCGAAATAGCGGCTCGCAAGCGCCGCGCCCGTCGCAATCGGCACGCCGCCGCCGACGATCGCATTGGCGCCGAGATGGCCGACGGAAAAGTCTGCGATGTGCATCGAGCCGCCGCGACCGCGGCAGTAACCATCGTCCTTGCCGAACAACTCGCCGATCGTGCGATAGGTGTGTTCTTCCAGCGCCGCCTCAAGCAGTTCTTCGCGACTGTTCGCCCGACAATCGGGAACGCGCGCCCTCAACTGATCTTCGTTCATGGCGCGCAGCGCCGCTGTCCCTTTCGCCAGGCTCTCGCCGTGACCGCGATGGGTCGACGTAATATTGTCGGAAATCCTGAGCGCGGCGCAGGCGCCGGCCGCAGTGCCCTCCTGGCCGATCGAAACATGCGTCGGACCGCGATAATTATAGTCGCGGATCGGCTCATAGGCGCCCGAACGCAGCTTAACGATCATCTCCTCGAACTCGCGGATCGTCAGCATGTCCTCGAGGATCGCGACCGCCTCTGAGGCTGTCAGCAAATCCGACCCAATCTCCGAGCGGACGCCCCCGCTATAGCGATAGGCCCCAATCCTCCCACATTCGATCTCGAACGGATCGAACCGCGGCCGCATATCGCTCAGGAACGTGCCGAATTCGGCGGTCATTGTGTCGCTCTCACTTCGTTGCACGCCTGAGCGCCCCTATTGGGACTCCGGCGTCCCGCAAACATTCCGTTGCGGCAAAAAATAGTTCTGGGGTGGCGGCCAGACGGACGCGCACACGCCCAGCTTCACGCGGGAAACCGGGGAAGAGCTCGCACTCTTCCCCGGCTGTGAAAGGTTTCAGTTGTAGAGATCGGCGGCGATCTTGGGATCGTCCATGTTGGTCTTGTCGTACCAGTAGAAGCCGGTGTCGACGACCGGCGGCAGCTTCTCGCCCTTGAGGGCCTTCAGCGCCGATTCGACCGTGCACTTGCCGATGCCGACCGGGTTTTGGGTGATCGCGCCGAGCATCAAGCCGGAGCGGATCGCGTCCATCTGCTCCTTACCGGAGTCGTAGCCGATAAGGACGACCTTCTTGCCGGATTCCTTGACGCCGATCGCGGCGCCTTCCGCCGAGCCCTCATTGGCGCCGAAGATGCCCTTGAGGTTCGGGTTGGCTTGCAGGTCGGCCTTGGCGATTTCAGCCGACTTCAAGTGGTCGCCGGCGCCATACTGGACGCTGACGATCTTGATGTTGGGATGCTTCGTCTTCATTTCGTCGAGGAAGCCGTCGCGACGATCGATGCCGGTGCGGCTTGTCTGATCATGCACGATCACCGCGACTTCGCCCGCGTCGCCGATCGCTTCCGCCATCTTGTCGGCGGCGAGAGCGGCGGACGCCACGCTATCCGTCCGGCAAGTCGTCACTGGGATGTCGCTGTCGACGCCCGAGTCGAAGGCGATAATCGGGATATTGGCGGCCTGCGCCTTTTTCAGGAGCGGGATGGCGGCCTTGCTGTCGAGCGCGGCGAAGCCGATCGCCGCCGGCTTCTTGGCGAGCGCGGCCGACAGCATGTCGATCTGCTTGTCAACCATCGCTTCTGTCTCGGGACCTTCGAAGGTCATCTTGACATTGTTAGCCTTCGCCACCTCTTCGGCGCCGGCCTTCACCGACTGCCAGAACTGGTGCTGGAAGCCTTTGCAGATGAGCGGAATGTAGATGTCGTCCGCGCTCGCGCTGGCTGTCCCGCCGATCGCCATAATGGCGCCGAGCGCCACGCCGATGTGCCATTTCCTCAACATAGTGATTCCTCCAACTCAGTTATCGTTCCTTCAGTTTTGCCGCCTCTTGTTCCGCAGGCGGCGGCGGTTCTCTTTCTCGCGGACTCTCCTTTCCAGCCTGACGCCTCGGCGCTCACGCGCGTTTGCGACGCAGGATGTCGGCGTAGACAGCGAGAATGATGATGATGCCGGTCACGACGATCTGCCATTCCTGCGAGACCGACATGATGCGCAGGCCGTTGAGCAGCACGTTCATGATGAAGGCGCCAATGATCGTGCCGAGGATGGTTCCTGTGCCGCCAGCCAGCGAAGTGCCGCCGATGACGACGGCGGCGATCGCCTCGAGTTCGTAGCCTTGCCCGAGCGCGGGCTGGGCCGAGTTGAGGCGTGAGGCGATGATCAAGCCGGCGATCCCGGTGATCGCCCCGGCCAGACAATAGACCGCGATTTTCCAGGCATCGACATTGACGCCCGAAAGCCGCGCCGCCTCCTCGTTGCTGCCGAGCGCAAAGGTGTAGCGCCCAAGCGCCGTGCGATTGAGGATGACCGACGCGACGATCGCGAGGCCGAAGAGAATGAGGACGCCGTTGGGAATTGGCACGCTCGGCACGAAGTAGCCAATCAGCGACGCCTGAGAAATCATGTCGAAGTTCGGCGTGTCGTTGAAGTAGATTGGCCTGGCGCCCGTCACGACCAGCGACAGGCCCTTAACGGCCCACATCATGCCAAGCGTGGCGATGAACGGCGGGATCTTCAGCTTGGCGATCAGGAAGCCCGAGACGGAGCCGCAGAACGCGCCGGTCGCGATCGAAGCGATGACGCCGAGCCAGATCGGCATCCCCCAGTTGGTCAGGACCACGCCGGTCATCACCGCGCAGAACGTCATTAGCGTGCCGACCGAGAGGTCGATACCGGCGGTGATGATCACGAAGGTCGCTGAAATTCCCAACACACCGTCGACCGCCGTCGCCTGCATGATGGCGAGGATGTTGTCCGTCTGGGCGAAATAGGGCGAAGCGAAGCTGAAGAAGATAAACATCACGATGAGGCTCAGAAAGGCGAGCAACTTCTGCTGCGCCTGCGCCCCGAAGAAGCGATTGAGCCCGGCTCTTTTCGCGGGCGCGCTGGTGTCCGCGACGGCCTGTTCAGTGGGGGTGGCTGTGTTCGGTTCCATGGTTCAAGCCGCCATTGTTTCGCGTTGCGTCGCTAGCTGCATGATGCGTTCCTGCGTGGCTTCCTCGGGCATGAGCTCGCCGGTGATGCGCCCCTCGCACACGACGATGATCCGGTCGCTCATGCGAAGAATCTCGGGCAGTTCGGAGGAGATCATGACGATCGCCTTGCCCTGGTCGGCGAGCTCCCGCAGCAGCTTGTAGATCTCGGCTTTCGCGCCGACGTCGATGCCCCGGGTCGGCTCGTCGAAGAAGAGGACCTCGCAGTCGCGCGCGAGCCATTTGGCGACCACGACCTTCTGCTGATTTCCGCCCGACAGCAGCCGCACTTCCTGGGTCAGAGAGGGGGTGCGGATGCGAAGCAGCTTGACGAACTTCCCCGCCTCGGCGAGAATCGCGCGCTCACGCAGAAAGACGCGAAGCGACAAGAATCTCCACAGACTGGCCATCACCACGTTGGCGGCCACGTCCATGCCGACTGCGAGGCCAAAGCGCTTGCGGTCTTCCGAAAGATAGCCGACGCCGACCGCGACGGCGTCGCGGGGCGAGCGTACGGAAACCTTCTTGCCGGCCACCCAGATCTCGCCGGACTGAGCACGGTCAGCGCCGAACACGGCGCGCGCAACTTCCGTCCGCCCGGCCCCCATAAGACCCGCGAACCCGAGGATTTCGCCGCGCTTGAGCGAGAAGCTGACGTCTTTCACCAGCGCGCCGCAGTTGAGGCCCTTCACTTCGAGGGCCACTTCGTCGCGCGGCTTGCGCGTCGTGTCGCGCGCAACATCAGTCAGCGTGCGGCCGACCATCATCGAGATGATCGTCTCGATTTTTGTCGTCGCGGTCGGAACAGTGCCGACATATTCGCCGTCGCGCAAAACGGTGACTCGGTCGGAAATCTGTCTCAATTCGTCGACCTTGTGCGAGATGTAGATGATTCCCACCCCGCGGCTCTTGAAATCGCGGATCATCTTGAACAGTTCGGCGATCTCCGCGTTGTTGAGCGCCGCCGTCGGCTCGTCCATGATCAGCATGCGCGAGTTGTGGGAGAACGACTTGGCGATCTCCACCATCTGTTGTTTGGCGACAGTCAGGTCGCCGACGACGGTGCGCGGATCGATGGTCAGATTGAGGTGAGCGAGCAGCGCCGCCGCATCGCGATTGAGCTTGTCTTCGTCGAGCAGCAGGCCGAATGCGCGGCGCGGCTCACGGCCAATGAAGATATTCTGGGCGACCGTGAGATGATTCATCAGCTGCAACTCCTGATGAATGATCCCAACTCCCGCCGCCTGCGCCTCGCGCGGATTGCCGAAGGAGACTTCGCGGCCGTTGTAGAGAATCGTGCCGCTGTCCCTGGTGTAAACACCCGCCATAATTTTCATCAGAGTCGACTTGCCGGCGCCGTTCTCGCCCATCAGCGCGTGCACTTCGCCCGGCAGCAGCTCAAAGCGAACGTCGTTTAGCGCCCGGACGCCGGGAAAACTCTTGCTCACGCGGTCGATGGAAATGATCGGAGTGGGCATGGCTCAGCGCTCCCGCCGGATTTCACTGGTCGGCGCCGTCAACGCGTCTCGTGCGACGGCGTTTGCGCCATTGCGGCGCTCGCCCGCGCATTGGCCGTCCCCGAGAGGACCTCCGCACCGCCGCGCCGACTTTGCTGCTGAACTCGTCACCCTTGTAATCCCCGTTCGATCCGCGCCATTCGTTCCCAAGCAATCGTGTCTGCGCCGCCGAGGGCGGCGCTAGTTGAGCAGCGGCGATCCGTTTCGCTTGGCGCCGCACAAGGACACTTTGATGCCGAGTTCGGCGGCGAGCGCCGCCTTCGTCGCCATCGCCAGATTCGCCTCCGTCTCGGAGCGGGCGTAGGCGACCTGAATGTGATTGGCCTTGTGGCGCGCCATCATCTGGTCGCGCGTCACGCCATGCAGCACCGCGTGCATGATCGGCCATTGCAGTGTCGTGGCGCTCCAGCGCCGCTGCGTCTCCGCCTTGGGAAGCTCGACCACATGGGCTCGCCCAAGGTCCATTTTGAGCTTGCCGCCTTCGACGAAAATCCGCGACCAGACAATTGGGCCGGGCTTGGCGACGCCGCGCAGCGTGCCGCCGCCAAAGGGGAAATACATCGCCGGTTGTCGCATGCTGTCCGAACCGGCCCAGCCGCCGATGTGATGGGCCGGCGGCGCGGCGCCGGAAATCTGGAGCACCCAGACGTAGTCTTTGGTGGTCCCGCTGTGATCGGAATCGCCCCAGCGGATGTCGTGCAGCGTCGTCTCCGCAGGCTGGCCGAGCGCGCGATGAATGCGGCTGGTGAACAGGGCGTCGAGCCCGGCGCATTCGTCGACTTCGTTGAAGTGCACGATTGCGCGGCCTTCGCGGATCAGCTTGCCGTCGAGGGTCAGCACCGGCGGGCGGTCGTCGCTGTTGAGCATGCCTTCGACGAGATCCGACGCCGGCATCAGGTCCTTCATGCCCTGCTGATACTGAATGCCGATCACGTCGCAGCCGAAGGTCTCGACGATTCTCGCAGCGGCGATATACATCCGGCACTGGCCGAGCACCTGTTCGAGCGTCAGCTCGGTTTTGCCGTTTTGCCCGAAATGGAACGTGAAGCCCCTGCTGACGAGCCAGTCATAGACGCCTTTGGCCTCGGCGTCGGTCACCAATCGCGACTCAGCGTAGAGCGCCGACTGCGACATCCGCTCCTTGAACACGCCAAGCGGGAAGAGCAGCTCGTCGGGAATGATTGCGTTGTACATTCCCATGCAGCCTTCATCGAAGGTTCCCATGATCGCGCGGCGACTGCGCAGATCGGCCGCAATCTCCGCCGCCACCTTCGTCGCTTTCGCGGGTACGAATGCCGGATCGAAGTCGTGGACATGGGAAAGATCGTGCGTCACCCGGCCCTTGCTGAGCCACTGGTGCAGCTTCTTCTTGAACGGCTCGTCGACGAAGGTCTCGCTCCAGAGCGTGCTGTATTTCTTGCCCGCCTTGGTCAGCGAGCCATTGAGATTGAGCATGCCGACGAGACCCGGCCATTTGCCCGACCAATTGGCGACGGTGAGGATCGGCGCGCGATGGGCGAGGAGACCGGGTAGAACGTGATTGGTGTATTGCCACACCGCCTCGGCGATGATGATCGGCGTGTCGGAATCGAGGTTGGCGAATATCTCCAGGCCCTGCTTCTGACTGGAAATGAAGCCGTGCTTGTGAAACGGGTCATAGGGATGGGCGCGTTCGACCTCGACCCCGAATTCGGCGAGGACAGCGACGATCTCCTTCTCCATCGCCTCCTGGGCCGGCCAGCTCGCCTCGTTGGCGCTCTGCCGCAAATCGCCGCTCGCGGCCAACAAGACCTTTTTGCGCGAAACCATTTCGTCCCTCCCGGTCGAGCGCCGCGATGTTTGCCCTTGCCGAGCCGACAGACCGCGACCGAGCGGCAACCAGCGCCCGTCTTTTTTGTTTTTCATCGCCAGCGTCACGTGATCGGCGCCGCCGACGCGCGTCGGTGCGCTGGCCTTGGCGATCAGCGTTTGCAGCGCTCGCTTGCGTCCGCGCGGTAAGTCCGGCTCGGGCCACAGGTCCCGGACATCGCCTCCGACGAGGGCGAAGGCCGCCGCTGCGCCTTCGGCGAAGCGGTGGGGAATCATTCCGGCGTCGAGCACTTTTTGCATCGTGCCGATAAGACGGTCGTTCCAGCCAAGCTTTCGGCGTGGGTCGCGGATGACGCGCGCCACCAAGTCGTTCAGCCAGGGATTGACCATCCGTTCCAGCAGATCGGACGCGTATTGCTCAAATCCGCGCGGCGTGAAGAGCTCATCCACGCCGCCGTGCATGGCGATGAGCGCGCGCCCCGATTCTTCGATAAAGGCTTCTCTGACAAATCGGCGGAGCGGCTCGCTGGTGTCGGAGATACGCAGATGTCCTTCCTGGTGAGCCAGGAACCCGAGAAGGGCGTGAGCGGCATTGTGGCCATAGAGCTTCGCTTCTTCGAACGGCAGCAGGTCTTTCTTCTCTTCAAAAACCTCGATGCCGCGACGAAATCCTGGCAGAGCGACGCGTGAGATCAGAATGCGGTTGAATTCCTCGACGAGAAATTCTCGTGACGATCCCTCGCGGATCACCC
>SSMV01000125.1 GCA_004799435.1 Bradyrhizobium sp. | reverse complement strand
GTCCCAGTCCCGGCAGGCGCGCCAGAAGCTGGATCAGCCGCTCGATCTCCGGCCCGGCGACGCTTGACGACATGCTCTGATCTCAGAACGGCAGTTTCATGCCGGGCGGTAGCGGCAGACCGGCGGTCAGGCTCTGCATGCGCTCGGCGGCGGCGCGATCCGCCTTGCCCTTGGCGTCGGCATAGGCGGCGAGGATCAGATCCTCGACCATCTCCTTATCGGCGGGAACCAGCAAGGACGGATCGATCGCGATGCCCTTCATCTCGCCTTTGCCGGTCAGCGTGACGCGCACCATGCCGCCGCCGGACTGACCTTCGACTTCAAGCCTGGCCAGTTCCTCCTGCGCCTCCTGCAACTGGGCCTGAACGGCCTGGGCCTTCTTCATCATTCCGAGGATGTCGACCATCGAAGACTCCAGTCACAACTCGTCGTTATCGTCGCGCGCGTCGATATAGGCGACGTCGTCGTCGCCGGGCGCCGAGGCCGGCGCCGCCGGCGCAGGCGGCTCGACGGCGGCGGCGTCAGGCCCGCGCACATCGACGATCTTGGCGCCGGGGAAGCGCTCGAGCACTTTGCGCACCACCGGATGCTCTCCGGCGCCGCCAAAGCGCTCGTCGCGGCGTGCGTTCGCCGCTTCGCGCAAGGTCGGCGCACTGGCGCCGGCGGCAAGCGTCACCATCCAGCGCTCGCCGGTCCATTCGGCAAGCCGGCGCGACAGCGCCTGAACAAGATCAGGCGATGCCCCTTCGACCAGCGAGAATTCGACCCGCCCCGGCTCGAAACGCGCCAGCCGCACCTCGGCCTCAAGCGCTGTCGCCATGCGAATGTCGCGCTTCGCCCTGGCCAGCGCCACAACATCCTCGAAGCGCGCAAGACGCGGCCCCGGCGGCGCAGGCGCGCGCTTGGCGAGCGCGTCGCCTTGCGGCGCGGGCGCGCGCAACGCGGCGCCTTCGGAAAGCGAAGCGGAAGGGCGCGGCGAAGGGGCGGCGGAGATGGGAGCGGAGACGGGCGCGGGCGAGGCGGCGCCGATCGGCGCCAATCGCGCTGGCGCGTCGCCGCCTTCAGCCAGACGCCGCAGCGCATCCTCCGGCGTCGGCAGATCGGCGGCGAAGGCGAGGCGGATCAGCGCCATTTCGGCCGAAGCGAGCGGGCGCGGCGACGTCTTCACATCCTCGACGCCCTTGATGAGGATCTGCCAGGCCCGCGTCAGCGGCCCGAGCGCCAGCCGCGCGGCCAGTTCTCCGCCGCGACGGCGTTCCGTCTCGCTGATCGCCGCGTCGTTGATCCCGCCCGGCGTGAGCTTGGCGCGCGTGACGAAGTGACAGAACTCCGCCAGTTCGATCAGCAGTTCGGCGGGGTCAGCGCCGGCGAGATGCAGCTTGCCGATCAGGTCGAGCGCCGGCGCGATCTCGCCCGCCATGGCGTGAACGAAAAGGTCGATCACCTCGCTGCGATCGGACAGGCCGAGCATGGCGCGAATGTCGGCGGCTTCGACCCGACCGGCCGCGCCATGCGCGATCCCCTGATCGAGCAGGGAGAGCGCGTCGCGCACCGAACCTTCGGCGACGCGCGCAATCAGCGCCAGGGCTTCGGGTTCGGCGGTAATCGCCTCCAAGGCGCAAATCTTGCCGAGATGAGCGACCATCAATTCCGTCTCGATCCGCTTGAGATCGAAACGGATGCAGCGCGAACGCACCGTGACAGGCACTTTCTCGATTTCGGTGGTGGCGAACAGGAACTTAACGTGTTCGGGCGGCTCTTCGAGCGTCTTCAACAACCCGTTGAAGGCCGCCTTCGACAGCATATGCACTTCGTCGATGATATAGACCTTGGTGCGGGCCGAAACGGGCCGATAGCGCGCGTTCTCGATAATCTCGCGCATATCGTCGATGCCGGTGTGCGAGGCGGCGTCCATTTCGATGACGTCGACATGGCGCGACTCGATGATCGCCTGACAATGGACGCCGAGTTCCGGCATCTCGACGCTTGGGTGGTCGATCTTGCCGGGAAGCGAATAGTTGAAGGCGCGCGCCAATATTCGTGCGGTCGTCGTCTTGCCGACGCCGCGCACGCCGGTGAGAATATAGGCTTGGTGAACGCGATTGGCGGCGAAGGAATTGGCCAGCGTGCGCACCATCGCGTCCTGGCCGATCAGGTCTTCAAAGCCGGCGGGACGATATTTGCGCGCCAGCACGCGATAGGGCGATGGCGCAGCGGTCGGCGCCGGCTCCAGGCCTGGCAGGCCCAAACCGGGCAGTCCCAAGCCGGGCGAAGCAATCTCGCGCGCTGGAGGCGCTGTCTCGTCGGTCATTCGCCAAAGCTCGGGCGCAAGGGGCGCGAAAAGCAAGGCCCTTGCGTCGCACCAGCCCGGGCGGCGCTTGAGGGCGGTAGGAGGTTGGACAAAGACCCGCCCTGGCTCGTTAGGGCTGCTTCCTTCCGGACCTGACCCGGTTGGCGAGCGGTACGTCCTTCGCCAACCTCCCGGCGCTTATTTGGCCCATGCGGCGGGTCGGCGCAAGGGCGGCGGCTTCGCCATCCGGCCTGCCGGCGCGCCATCGCCGCCCCGTCTTCCCCCTCGCATATAATGGGGTTTCGGCTATAGTGCGGCGCGTTCCCCGGAGCCGTTCTGTGACCGCTTTGTCCCGTCCGTCGTCCCTCAAGCGCGCCGCTGCGCTGGCGCTGGTTTTTGGCGTTGTCTTGCTCGCCGCCGGCTGCGGGCGTCGCGGGCCTTTGGAGCCGCCCGAGGCGGCGGCGACCCCGGTTCCGACGCCCTCGCCGACCGCGGGCGGCGATCCGAGCGTGCAAATCGGCCATCCCAAGGCCAAACCAATCGTCCCGCCCAAGACGCCGTTCCTGCTCGACCCGATTCTGTAAGCCCCATGCATCATTTCGCCTACCGCGGCGGGGCGCTGCACGCCGAGGACGCGCCGCTGGCGGAAATCGCCGTCAAAGTCGGCACGCCCTTCTATTGCTATTCCAGCGCGACGATCGAGCGCCATTTCAACGTGTTCCGCGCCGCTTTCGCCGACCGCGACGCCCTCGTCTGCTACGCGATGAAGGCCAATTCCAATCAGGCGGTGCTGGCGACGCTGGCGCGACTTGGCGCCGGGATGGACGTCGTTTCGGAGGGCGAATTGCGCCGCGCGCGGGCCGCCGGCGTGCCGGCCAACCGCATCGTTTTTTCGGGCGTCGGCAAGACGCGGGCCGAAATGGCGCTCGGCCTCGACGAAGGCATCCTGTGTTTCAACGTCGAATCGGAGCCCGAACTCGAAACCCTCTCCGAGATCGCCTCAGCGCGCGGCCGGGTCGCGCCTATCGCAATCAGGGTCAATCCCGATGTGGACGCGCGCACCCACGCCAAGATCGCCACCGGCAAGTCGGAGAACAAGTTCGGCATTCCGATTTCGCGCGCCCGCGAGGTCTATGCCCGCGCCCGCGCCCTGCCCGGCCTGGCGATCAGCGGCGTCGACATGCACATCGGCTCGCAGATCACCGATCTGCAACCCTTCGACGACGCCTTCGCGCTGCTGGCGGAATTCGTGCGCGCGCTGCGGGCCGACGGCCATTCAATCGATCATCTCGATCTCGGCGGCGGTCTCGGCATTCCCTATCGCACCGACAATGATCCGCCGCCCCATCCCGAACGCTACGCCGAGGTCGTCGCCCGCCACACGCGCGATCTCGATTGCAAGGTCTTTTTCGAGCCCGGCCGCCTGATCGTCGGCAACGCCGGCGTGCTGATCACGAGCGTGCTTTACGTCAAGCGCGGCGAGGCCAAGAACTTTGTGATTGTCGATGCGGCGATGAACGATCTCGTGCGCCCGACGCTCTATGACGCGCACCATGACATTCTTCCGGTCGCCGCGCCGCCGCTTGAGGCCAGGCGGCTGCGCGCCGACGTCGTCGGCCCGGTGTGCGAAAGCGGCGACTTTCTCGCGCTCGATCGTGAGATGCCGGAGCCGAAGGCCGGCGACCTTCTGGCGATCATGTCGGCTGGCGCCTATGGCGCGGTGCAGGCTGGAACCTATAATTCGCGCCTGCTGGTCCCCGAGGTTCTGGTTAACGGCGCGCAATATGCCGTGGTGCGGCCGCGCCCGAGCTACGCCGATTTGATCGGCCTCGACAAACTTCCGCCGTGGTTGGGATGAGTTTAGGCTGAGATCCGCCGGGCGAATGGTCGGCCGGCGCGGAGGCGCTTTTTGGATTCGAATCCGGCTCCCCACACGCCGCCCGACGACATAGCGCGTGACGACATGGCGCGCGCCAACGCAAGACTGTCGGCCCTGGCGCGGCGGGCCGAGGCGGCGATCTGGTTCGAGCGCCTGTGGCCGCCGCTTGCCTGGACAGCCGCGCTTGGCGCAGCATTTCTTGCGGTCTCCTGGTTCGGCCTCTGGGAAGCCTTGCCCCGCCAGGGGCGCATTGGCGGCGTCGTGCTCTTCGCCGTCGCGCTCGGCTTCGCCTTGTCGCCGCTGGCGCGGCTTCGCCGCCCGACCCGGGCCGAAACGCTGGCGCGTCTCGATCGCGACTCAGGCGCGCCGCATCGCCCCGCCTCTTCGCTCGACGATCGACCGGCGACCCAAAGCAACGACGCCACCGCAACGGCGCTGTGGACATTGCACCGCCAGCGCGTCGCGCGGCTCGTCGCCGGCTTTCGCCCGACATCGCCTTCGCCCGGAATGGCGCGACGCGACCCAGGCGCATTGCGCTTCGCCGCGCTGCTGGCGGCGATCTGCGCAGCGTTGGTCGCCGGGCCGGAACGTTACGGCCGCGTCGCCAGCGCATTCGACTGGCGCGGCGGCGTCGGCGTAGCGGCGGCGGCGCGTCTCGATGTCTGGATCGACCCACCGGCTTACACCGGCAAACCGCCGATCCTCATCGCCCTTCCCGCCGCGAGCGACGCGGCGCAGACGATTCTGGCGCCGGAAGATTCGGTTCTGGTGGTGCGTTCCGAATCGGGCGCCGGGGACACGCGGATCGAAGGCGCGCTTAGCCCCGTCGTCGCAGGGCGCGCGGGAAGCGAATCCACAGCCAAGCCCGACGCCGTCGCTCAGCCGGCCGCCGACGCGCTGACGGAAAAGCGTTGGCAGGTCCACGGGGACGGCAGTTTTTCGGTGTGGCGCGACGGCGTCGCGCTCGGACGCTTCGCCATCAAAGCCGTCCTGGCCGGCGCGCCGAGCGTCACGCTGCTGGAGCCGCCGCGCGCCAATCTCAGCGGCTCTTTGACGCTGCACTATTCTTTGAGCGACCGTTACGGCGTCGCTGGGGCCGAAGCCGAATTCGCCAAGCCGGGCGGCGGCGAAGCGGCGCAGCGCTCACTCGTGCCGCCGCCCCGCCTGACGCTGCAATTGCCGAACACGCCCAACGGAACCGGCGAGGCGACGACGACGGGCGATCTCTCCCAACATCCATGGGCGGGAGCGAAGGTCGAGATGACGCTCAGGGCGACCGGCGTTTCCGGCCACAGCGGCCAGGCGCCAGCGCTGTTGGTGACGCTGCCGCAACGCGACTTCCACAATCCGATCGCCCGGGCTTTAGTCGAACAGCGGCGCAATCTGATTCTCGATCCAGACCACGAGCCGCCGCGCGTCGCCAAAGCGATCGCGGCGCTCACCATCGCCCCCGATCTGTTTCAGACGCCGGCGCCGCTCTATCTCGAATTGCGCGAGGTCGGGCTGCGCCTCGCTTCGGCTCATGGCGACGCGGATCTCGTCGCGGTCGCCGATCTGCTGTGGGCGATGGCGCTGGGGATCGAGGATGGCGATTCGACCCTGGCGCAGCGCGATCTGCGCGACGCCGAGCAACGGTTGCGCGAAGCGCTGCAACGCGGCGCCAGCGAGGAAGAACTGCGCAAACTCACCAAAGAATTGCGAGACGCCGCCGATCGTTACATGCGCGATCTCGCCCAGCAGGCGCCCCAGAACGCGCCCGACCCGAATATGGCGCTGCAGGATATGGATTCGCTTCTCGACCGTATGGACAATCTCGCCCGCAACGGCGCGCGCGAGGATGCTGAAGCGATGCTCGATCAGTTGCAGAACATGTTCGAGAATATGCGCGGCGCGCAGAACAGTCAGGATGATTCCGCGACGCGCGAGCTGCGCAAACAGATGGGCGATCTCGGCAAGCTTCTGCACGATCAGCAGGCGCTGCGCGACGACACGTTCCGCCGCGATCAGCGCGAGCAGCTCGGCCGCGACGATCCCGACGAACAGGACGCCGGCAAACCTTCGCTCGAAGAGCGCCAGCGCGAACTCAGCGACCGTCTCGCCGAGTTGCAGAAGCGGCTGAAGTCGCTCGGCATGAAGGGCGAGAAGGGTTTCGACGACGCCCAGCGAGATATGCAAGAGGCCGAGGGCGATCTCAAAGGCGACGTTGAAGGCAAGGGCGACCTGCAGGGACAAGATGACCCGCAAGGCAAAGGACAGGCCGAAGGTCAGGGCAATGGCGAGGGTGACGGCGACGGGCTCGACGAAGAGGGCCGCACCCGCAAAGGCCGGGCGGTCGACGCGCAGGGCCGCGCGCTGGAAGCGCTGAAACAGGGCGCGCAGGGTCTGCAGCAGCAAGCGCAAGGCGAAGGCGACGGCCAGGGCGGCGGCTTTCGGCTGTTCGGCCGACGGCCCGGCCAGCGCCAGGGCGAAGACGACAATAACGGTCGCGATCCCCTGGGGCGCGATCGCGACGGTCACGGCTCCGCGATCAACGGCGGATTGAACAGCGGCCCCGGCGTCGCCGAGCGCGCCCGTCAGGTGCTGGAGGAACTGCGCCGGCGGCTTGCCGATCCCAACCGGCCGGAGGAAGAGCGCGACTACCTCGAACGCCTGCTCAAGCACGACTAAGGTCTGCGCGTTTGGCCGCGCGCCAGGCTGAGCCTATAAGGACGAGTTCGAGCCGGAGTCGCCATGCCCTCCTTTCCCAGCGCCCTCGTGGCGATCGCCGTCCTTGCCGTCTTCGTCGCGCTGGCGCTCGGCTTCGTCAATCTGTCGCGACTGGGGGCGGGCGAGCGTTCGCAGCGGCTGATGCGCTGGCGCGTCGGACTGCAACTGCTGGCGATCGCGCTGGTCGTTGGCGTCTTGCTGACGCGCATGCATCACTAGAGCGCACGGATGGTTCGGCTCAATCGTATTTACACCCGCACCGGCGACGACGGCACGACGGGCCTCGGCGACGGCTCGCGACGCGCCAAACACGACGCGCGCGTCGAAGCCTTCGGCGAAGTCGACGAGGCCAATTGTGTCATTGGCCTGGCGCGTCTGGCCGCGCGCGAGAGCGGCGATCCCGGCCTCGCCGCGATCGAAGCGACGCTGGCGCGGGCGCAAAACGAATTGTTCGATCTCGGCGCCGATCTCTGCGCGCCGCCGGCGCCAGGCAAAAAAGACGCGCGTCTGCGCATCGCGCCGAGTCAGGTCAAGCGGCTCGAGCGCGACATTGATGCGCTCAACGCCGAACTCGATCCGCTGCGCTCCTTCGTACTGCCGGGCGGAACGGCGACCGCGACGGCGCTGCATCAGGCGCGCACGGTCTGCCGCCGCGCCGAACGGCGCATGACCGCGCTGGCGGCGATCGAGGGCGAGTCGGTCGGCGAGACGGCGCTCGCCTATATCAACCGGCTGTCGGATTATCTGTTCGTCGCCGCGCGTTACGCCAATGATCGCGGCCGCGCCGATGTTCTGTGGGTTCCTGGCGCAAGCCAGAGCGAGGCCTGAGCGCGCGATGAACGCAAAGGCCGATGAAATCGTCACCGCGATTGGCGCGATCAGCGGAACGTCGATGGACGGGATCGATGTCGCGCTCATCCGCTCCGACGGTCGCCAAAGACTGGAGGCCGGCCCCGGCGCGACCTACCCTTACCCCGCCGATGTCGCGGCGCAATTGCGCGCTGTGATCGCAGATCCCGATGCGACGCGCCGCCCGCTCGCCGAACTGGAAGCCGCCGTCACCGACGCGCATGTCGCGGCGATCGAAAATCTCATCGCCGAATTCGCTGTCGACCGGCGCGCCGTGTCGCTCGTCGGCATGCATGGCCAGACGGTGCTGCATCGTCCGCGCGAGCATTTCACGCGACAGCTCTGCGACGGCGCACGCGCCGCCGCGGCGCTTAGTCTCGATGTTGTCTGCGACTTTCGCTCTGCCGATGTCGCCGCCGGCGGCGAAGGCGCGCCGCTGGTTCCGCTCTATCATGCGGCCATGTGCGCGGCCCTGGCCAGGCCGCTGGCGGTGCTCAATTGGGGCGGCGTCGGCAATGTCACTTTTCTTGGACCGGGCGATGAAATTCTCGCCTTCGACACCGGCCCGGCCAATGCGCTGCTCGACGATTTTGTCCGGCGCCGGCGCGGCCTCGCGCATGACGAAGATGGTCGCTTGGCGGCATCGGGGCGAATTGACAACGAAGTCGTCGCCGCGCTGATGCGCGATCCCTATTTCGAGCGGCCGGCTCCCAAATCGCTCGACCGCAATCATTTCCATCACGTCGCGCTTGACGCCGTTGCGGCGCTCGACGACGCCGACGGCGCGGCGACGCTCGCCGCTTTCACCGTCGAATCGACGGCGGCTGCGGCGCGCCAGTTCTCTCAGGCGCCGCAGCGCTGGCTGGTGTGCGGCGGCGGCAGGCGCAACGCGACTTTGATGCAGGCTTTGGCGAAGCGTCTGGCTACGCCCGTCGACCCAATCGAGTCGATCGGCTTCGACGGCGATGTGGTCGAAGCCCAGTGTTTTGGCTATCTGGCGTTGAGATCGCGCCAGGGCCTGCCGCTTTCTTTGCCGACCACGACCGGCGTTCCGCGACCGATGGCTGGCGGCCGCCTGTGGCCGGCGCGTCGCTAAAGACGAAATAAGGGCGCGACGCTCGCAAGCGATTGTCGCGCCCCCTCGAACTTGCTTAGGCCTTGTTCGCCGCCCGGGTCTTGTCCGTCGCCCAAACCCTGTCCACCGCCCAAGCGCCGGGACCGGCGGCGGCGAGATAGAGGAAGGCGAAGCAATAGAGAACCGCCGGCTCGCCATTGTTGAGCACGGGGAAAAATCCGGTCGGAAAATGGGCCATGAAATAGGCCGCGGCCATGAAGCCGGACAGAACGAATGCGACCGGCCGCGTCAGAAAGCCGACGACGATCAGCGCGCCGCCGATCAGCTCCATCCCGCCGGTGAACAGCAGCAGCCCATGCGGCATGACCTCGGTGATGCCCGGCAGGAAGGGGAAACCCAAAAGCTTGCCCGTCCCGTGTTCGAGAAACAGCAGGCCGGTCATGATGCGCAGGAGCCCCTGAAGATAGGGCGTCCAGTTCGCCGGAATGATGGTCAAAGTCATATTCGGTCGTCCTTCTTGGTTGAGGTTTGTCGGCGCCGACGCAAGCTCACGGCCGCGCCGGCGCGCGGGTCAGGCGAAAGTCGCGATCTGGTCGAAGGCGAAACGCGGGCTGCGCGGGAACAGCTTGTCGGCGTCGCCATAGCCGATGTTGATCAGCACATTCGACTTGACGTCGGTTCCGGCGAAAAACGCGGCGTCGACCTTGGCGTTGTCGAAGCCGGTCATCGGGCCGGCGTCGAGACCGACCGACCGCAGCGCCAGAATGAAATAGGCGACCTGCAGCGTGCCGTTCTGGAAAGCGCTGCGCTCGGCGAAGGCGGCGTTGCCGGAAAACCAGCTCTTGGCGTCGGCGTGGGGAAAGAGGAACGGCAGATGCTCGAAGAACTTGAGATCGTAGCCGGCGATGGCGACGACCGGCGCGGCGAGCGTCTTTTCGAGATTGCCGGGCGAAAGCGCCGGCGCGAGACGCTGCTTGGCCGCTTTGGAGCGTACGAAGACGAGGCGCAGCGGCGACTGGTTGGCGCTGGTCGGCGCCATCTTGGTCAGATCGACGGCGCGGCGCAGCAATTCGTCGGCGACGGGCTTGTCGAGAAAGGCATTATGCGTTCTCGCCTCGTTGAATATCTGAGCGAGCGCGTCATTCGACAGCTGCTTCGGCTGCGGGACATGGACGGTCATGGCGAGGTCCTTGGTTGAAATTCTGCTCCCCCCAGAAATGAGGCTTGCCATCCATCTGCACAACTGGCTAAATTATGGGGTCATCCATCAGTTTGTGTGATCCATGCTCGATCCTCTCACCCTCGACCAGATGCGCATCCTCGTCGCCGTCGCCGAAGCCGGCAGCTTCTCGGCCGCCGCACGGCGGCTTGGCCGGGTGCAATCGGCGATCAGCCAATCGATCCAGGCGATGGAGACGACGCTTGGCCTGGCGCTGTTCGACCGCGCCGCCCGCGCGCCGGCGCTGACCGACGCCGGGCGGGCGATCGTCAGGGACGCCCGCGCGGTGCTCGACGGCGCCAAGGCGATGCGGGCGCGCGCCGAAAGCATCGCCGCCGACGTCGAACCGGAATTGCCGCTGGCGGTCGACGCGATGTTTCCGATGGGCCTGCTGATGGAGAGCCTTCAGGCGCTGCGGCGGGAATTTCCGCTGCTGCCGGCGAGCGTCTTCACCGAGGCGCTCGGCGGCGCCGAACAACGCCTGCGCGAAGGCGCGGCGCGGCTGGCGATCTATAGCCAGCCCGGTGGCCCGCCGCCCGATCTCAGCGCCGAATTTCTCACCCGCATCGCCCTCGTTCCGGTCGTTGCGGTCAGCCATCCGCTCGCCGCCCTGAACGAGCCGCTGACCCGCGAGGCCGCCGCGCCCTATGTGCAGCTTGTGCTGACCGACCGCACCGAAATCACCCGCAACATCCAGGGCGGCATCATCGGCCAGCAGATCTGGCGCTTCGCCGATCTCTCGACCCGGCTCGAATTTCTGCTTGCCGGCTTTGGCTGGTGCAACATGCCTTTGCATCTCGTCCAAGCCCATATCGAAGCCGGCCGGTTAAAGCGGCTTGTCGTCGCCGGCGCGCAAACTGTTGAATTACCAATCTCAATCGTCCATGAGCGCGGCCGCCGGCTGGGGCGCGCCAGCCGCTGGTTTATCGACGATCTGCGGGGGCGTCTGAGCTCCTGCCCCGGCACGGCGGCGCAATTCGAGGGGCGCTCCGCCGTCGATCTTGTCGCCTGATCGCCGTCGTTCGGGGTTGCCTTTTGCCCCCGCAAACGCGATAGACTAGGCCCACCTTAAGGGGGGCTTAACCTTGCTGCGCGCAGGGCTGGTGGGACTGATCCTCCTGAGCGGCGCTTCGGCTGCGGCGGCGCAGTCTGTGGCGCTGGCCGAACAACCAAGCCCGGACCCAACAGAGGCGGCGAAGACCCACTCCTATAGCGCCACCGGCTGGGCCTCCTGGTATGGCCGCGAGTTCCATGGGCGCCGCACCGCCGATGGCGAGGTCTTCGACATGGGGGCGATCACCGCCGCCCATCGAACGATGCCCTTGCCCTGCTACGCGCGCGTCACCAATCTCGGCAATCACCGCTCCATTCTGGTGCGCATCAACGATCGCGGACCCTATGTCGGCGAGCGTTTGATCGACGTCTCAGCGCGCGTCGCCAACCTGCTGGAATTCCAGAACGCCGGCCTGACCAAAGTCAGGGTTGATTTCGTCAGCATGGCGCCGGCGCAAGCCGACGATCAGGCGATGCTGCTGGCGAGCCTGGCGACGTCGAGCGACGACGGCGTCGCCGCTTACGCCCAGACGCCGGCCGCCAAACCCGAATTCGCCAAGTCGGAGGCGCTGGCCGCGGCGAACCGCGTCGCGGACGCGGGGCCAGCGCGCAGCCTAAACCTCGACGCTCCAGCGCAAAGCGAAAGCGCGCCGCCCTCGCCCTATGGCGGGCTGGTCGCCTCGCCCTATGGCGACCTGGCGCCCTGGCCGGTCGAGTCCGCCGCGCGGCCTCTGCTGATGGCGGGGATGCGATTCTAAACGACGCCGAAGCGCGACGATCCCGCTAAAAATCAAAGGGCGCCCAACCGGGCGCCCTTCGCATTCAGGGAAGCGGGCGAAACGGCCCGGTGAGCCTCACTCGGGCTTCTTTTTGTCCCGCGCCTTGAGCGCTGCGCCGAGAATATCGCCGAGCGAAGCGCCCGAGTCGGCGGATCCATATTGGGCGATCGCCTCTTTCTCTTCGGCCACTTCGAGCGCCTTGATCGAAACGGCGATCTTATGGGCGCGACGATCGAACTGGGTGATGCGCGCGTCGACCTTCTCGCCGACCGAGAAACGCTCGGGCCGCTGATCGCCGCGATCGCGCGCCAGTTCGCTGCGCTTGATGAAGGCGGTCAGATCGGAGCCGGCGATCTTGACCTCGAGGCCGCCGTCCTTGACCTCGACGATCTCGCAGGTGACGACCGAGCCCTTGCGCAGCTCGCCTTCGCCGCTCTCCTCGCCCCCAGTGGCGGCCTTCTTGCCAGCCGCGAAAGGATCGGCCGAGAGCTGCTTGACGCCAAGCGCAATGCGCTCCTTCTCGACATCGACGTCCAGCACCTTGGCGCTGACCGTGTCGCCCTTCTTATAGTCTTCGATCGCCTGTTCGCCCGGCTTCGACCAGTCGAGGTCGGAGAGGTGCACCATGCCGTCGACGTCGCCCTCGAGGCCGATGAAGAGACCAAACTCGGTCTTGTTCTTGACCTCGCCCTCGACGGTCGAACCGACCGGATGTTTCTCGACAAAGGCTTCCCACGGGTTCTGCAAGGTCTGCTTGAGTCCGAGCGAAATGCGGCGCTTGGCGGCGTCGACTTCGAGCACCTGAACCTCGACCTCCTGGCTGGTCGAAATGATCTTGCCCGGATGGACGTTCTTCTTGGTCCAGGACATTTCGGAAACGTGGATGAGGCCTTCGATGCCCGGCTCGAGTTCGACGAAGGCGCCGTAGTCGGTGATGTTGGTGACGCGGCCCTTGAGCTTCTGGCCGACGCTGTAGCGCGCCTCGATTGCGCTCCACGGGTCTTCCTGCAACTGCTTCATGCCCAGCGAGATGCGGTGCGTCTCGTGGTTGATCTTGATGATCCGCACCTTCACCTGCTGGCCGATGGTCAGCACTTCGGTGGGATGATTGACGCGTCGCCAGGCGATGTCGGTGACATGCAGCAGACCGTCGATGCCGCCCAGATCGACGAAGGCGCCGTAGTCGGTGATGTTCTTGACCGTCCCCTCGATCACCTGGCCCTCGGCCAGATTGGCGACGATCTCGTGGCGCTGCTCGGCGCGGCTCTCCTCGAGCACGGTGCGGCGCGACACGACGATATTGCCGCGACGGCGATCCATCTTCAAAATCTGGAAGGGCTGCGGCACATTCATCAGCGGCGCGACATCGCGCACGGGCCGAATGTCGACCTGGCTGCGCGGCAGGAAGGCGACGGCGCCGTCGAGGTCGACGGTGAAGCCGCCCTTGACCTGGTTGAAGATGACGCCTTCGACCTTCTCGTTCTTTTCGAAGGCCTGTTCGAGCTTGACCCAGCTCTCCTCGCGCCGCGCCTTGTCGCGCGAAATGACCGCTTCGCCGAGCGCGTTCTCGATCCGCTCAAGATAGACCTCAACCTCGTCGCCCAGGCCAGGCGCCGGCTCGCGGCCATGATTGGTGAATTCCCGCAGAGCCACCCGGCCTTCGGTCTTCAGACCGATGTCGATGAGCGCCATGTCTTTTTCGATGGCGACGATGCGGCCTTTGACGACCGAGCCTTCAAAGGCCTCGTCGGCGCCATAGGTCTCGTTCAAAAGAGCGGCGAAATCCTCGCGCGTCGGCGCGGAGGGCGAACTGACGGACATTGTTTCTCCTAAAAGTGCCCGATACGGGCGGCGCCGGCGGGGTTGGCGTTGCGGAAAGCTCCCGTCGCCGGAAGAGGATCGCGTCGCGTGAAGTGCGACGGCCCTTCGCCGCCTCATTTTCGAGGCGGGCCGGCGCAGGCGCCGGCGGCGAGAACCATGGGTTAAAGCGCGCAACCGACAAGGCTGCGCGCCGCGCGCTCATTATCAGCAAGCTGTCAAACGAACAAGCAGGAATTGGGCGCGGCGCGACGATCTCGCGCGGAGCCGATTCACTTCGCGGCGAATTGGCGGCTCATATGATTTGAATGGTTGTCAAACCAGATGCGATTTGGCGACCATCCATTTGCAATAGCTGTAAGTTTCGCCTCAGGCGACCGGCGAAACCTGCCCGCTCGCGCGTTTCCTCGCGATCGCGGGCGTCGCGCCCGCACGATCAAGACGGGAGACGGTCATGAGTCTTCACAGTCGCACGCTCGCCGCGCTTTACAGGGAGATCGGAGTCACGATCGCCGCGGCGGCCATCGTCTACGCCGGCGCCGCCTCGGCCGCCGGCATCGGAATCGGCGTTGGAGTCGGCGCCGGCGGCGTTTCCGCCGGTGTGAGCGCGGGAGGCGCCAGCGCCAGCGCAGGCGTCGGCGCAAGCGGCGTCTCGGCCGGCGTTAGCGCCGGCGGAACCAACGGCGTCAGCGCCACGGCGAGCGTTGGCGCCAATGGCGCCAACGGGGCCACCGCCAGCGTCAACGCGGGCGTCGCCGGCGATACGGCGACCGCAAACCTCGGCGTAACGGGCGACACGGCGACCGCCAATCTCGGCATCAACGGCGCGGGCGACACGGCGACGGCGAGCCTCGGGGTGAACAACCCTGGCGTCACGGCGACGCTCGGTCTCTCGCCTAGCGCTCCCGCAGCTTCAGCCGGAGATAGCGGCGCGCCGGCGGGGACTCCGGGCGTGACCGCCGCAACCGCGGGTGTCGCGAGCGCGACGGACGCCAGCTCCGGCGCCGCCATGATTGCGGTCAAGCGCCTGTGCCCGCAAATCCTCATGAGCCCGAGCGCCTATGACGACGGCCTGGTCCTGCTCTGCCGCCGCGCGGCGCGTCTCTAGAACCTCCGGCGGCGGCGGTTCGCCGACGCCGCCGATCAGTGGACAGCAGCCGCCAGCGAGCGGCGAATTCGGCGCGCATTCGCCTTTAACCGCTCACACTCGTGATTTTTCCAGTATGGCCAAGACCAGACTGTTCTTGTTCTGAGTCGACAGACTCGAGAATCCCAGCTCACGAAGGTGTGAAACGCAACGGAAGCAATCGTTCAATTGGACAAAAAACGAGCAGCATTGGGGCTTTTCTGGGGATTAAGAACCTGTTAACGATTGGGCTTGGTTCGGTGTCTTGGGGGACGGGTCATGTTGCGGATCGGCGTACTTGCTTCGGCGGCTTTCCTGGCCGCCACGACTGGTTCTTTCGCGGCGGATTTGCCGACCAAAAAAGGCCCACCGCCCGCGCCCGCCATGGCTCCGGCGTTTAGCTGGACCGGCTTCTATCTCGGCGTGAACGCCGGCGGCGCATGGGGCTCGACAAATTTTGCAGACCCCGGAGCCCCCTTCGGGATTCCAGCGTCGCAGACGATCAACGCGGGCGGTTTTCTCGGCGGCGCGCAGGCCGGTTACAATTATCAAATGGGCAATTTCGTCATCGGCGGCGAACTCGAATTCGACGGCGCCGATTTGAACGCCTCCAAGACGGTGCCGATCTTTTTTGGCTTGGGCTCGGTCGAGCGCAAGACCGACGCCGATTGGCTCGCCACCGGCGGCCTGCGGCTCGGCTACGCGGCCGACAAGCTGTTGTTCTTCGTCAAGGGCGGCGGCGCGCTAGCCGACTATCATTACGAGGACGTGACGAATTTCTTTGGCGCGACATTCAACGACGCGACCAACACGACCGACCGCTGGGGCTGGATGATCGGCGGGGGCGTCGAATGGGCTCTCGCCGCGAATTGGACCGTGAAGGGCGAATACGACTACATCGGCTTCGACCGGCAGAACATCACGCTCAACAGCGTCGGAGGCCTGATACCCGCTTCGATTCCGCTTGGCATTTCGGACTCGATTTCGCTGGCCAAGCTCGGTCTGAACTACAAGTTCTGATCAACTGAGTTTAATGGAAAATCTGGATTGGCGCGAACCGCTTCTCGCGCCAGTCTGCCGTCAACGCTTCCCCGCCCTAGACGAACATCTCGCAGTCGTCGCCGTCGGTCCTGGCGCATGCGTTCTCGCGCGCCTCGCTGCGCGCCAGGCTGGTCGCAAGCTCCTGCAGATCGATCATCAGGCTGGCCGTGCGCGAATCGGCGACCCATTCCGCCGGCATGTCATGCGCGAGCCGCTCAAGGAAGCGCGCGATTCCCGCCACTTCCTGCTTGGCGCGATCGAGATCCTGCAGGTCGTGAAACGTCCTGCCGCCGCCCCCGGCAGACTCAAAGACCATCTTGCCGACGGCGTCATCGACCTTTTCCAGTCTTTGCGTAACTTTGCGTAATTCGCCTGTAACCCTTTGCAGGGTTTCGCTAATCGGGGATAGCGGTTGGGACTCAGACTGGCTCACGGACGCATCCTCACAAACGCAGATCAACAATACAGGCAGGCCCTTTAGAAGAGTTCAACGTCGCCGAGGTTTCGGCTCAGCGGCGCCTTGATCGGCGTCTCGTCGATTCCGCCCCCGTTCACATAGGCCTGACGGGCGCGACCGGAGACCGGCCAATATTGCAGTCGGCGGCCGCGATTGCCGCCAAGGTCGCGGCTGACCACCGTTATGCCTTCATGTTCGAGGTAACGCTGGGCAAATTCAGCGTTTTTCTTGCCGATGTCCGATAGGCCGCCCATCATGCGGGCGCCGCCGAACAGCTTGGCCTCCAGCCGGTCGCGGTTCGCGCCCTGCTTCATCAGGCCGTTGATCAACAATTCCATGAGGTAGTCGCCGTAACGCTCAACCTCCGCGTTATGCGAGCGAACGTCCTCTCCCGGCAGCAAAAAATGATTCATCCCGCCGATGCCAGCGACCGGATCGCGAATGCAAGCCGCCACGCAAGAGCCAAGCAGCGTCGAGACGACCGCGTCGGGATCGGTCGTCACCCGGTATTCGCCTTGCACAATATGAATTCGGTGCTCTGTGCGCTGCGGCTGATTCATGACAGCTTTCCAACCACCGCCTCGATCGCTCCACGCAACTGGGCGACCGTGAACGGCTTGGTGACATAATTATTGAGCGCATATTGCCGGCCGCGCTCGATCAACGTCTTGTCGGCGCTGCCAGTGACCAGAATGAAGCCGATGCGAGCCGTCGTCTTGTTCTCGCGCAGCCGCTTCAGCAGTCCGAGCCCGTCGAGGCCCGGCATATTCATGTCTGAAATCACGAGATGCACCGGCTGGGCGACCAGCGCCTGCAGCGCGGCGGCGCCGTCCTTGGCGATGACCACGCCGCGAACGCCCATTTGATCGAGCGCATCGACGATGAGCGCGCGGCTGACGGACGTGTCGTCAACCACCATGACTCGGATTTTGTCCGCGATAGACATAACTCAGTTCTTTCCCGTAGAGGTCAGCTTCAAAATCCCTGCGTGGATCTCGTCGAGCGGCATCTGCCGCTCCACCGCTCCGTTTTCGAAGGCGACCTTAGGCATTCCATAGACAACGCTGGAGGCTTCATTTTGACCGATCGTGCGCGCGCCAGCCCGCCGCATCGACAAGAGACCCGCGGCGCCGTCGCGGCCCATGCCGGTCAAGATGACCCCAACCGACTTGGCCCCGCTGGTCTTGGCGACCGACTCGAACAACACGTCGACCGAGGGCCGGTGCCCGTTCACCGACGCTTCGTTGTGCAGACGGCAATGCCGGCGCTGACCGCCGGTCACTTCCAGATGCGAGAGCGTGCCGGGCGCCAGATAGACGCGGCCCGCCTCAAGCGGCGCCCCGTCCTCCGCCTCGGCGACACGGGCGTCCGTCAGGCCGTCGAGCCGACGCGCGAAGGAGCGCGTGAAGGGCGTCGGCATATGCAGCGTGATCACGGTCGGCGGACAATTCGCCGGGAAGCCGCTGATGACGGAAATCAGCGCCTCAACGCCGCCAGTCGAGGCGCCGATGGCGACGATCTTGCCGTCGGGTTGAAAGGCGGGCGCTGTCTCGCGCGCCGGCGAGCGATCGGCGTGGCGCCGTAGGATCCGGGCGCCGGCCGCCGCTTTCACCCGGTCGGGCAGATCGACGAAGGAATCCGGCTGTTCGATCGACGGCTTGCCGACGCAATCGACGGCGCCCAGTTCCATGGCGCGGATCGTCGCGCGCGCGCCGCGCGCCGTCAGAGTCGAAACCATCACGACCGGAAACGGCCGTAACCGCATGACCTTGTCGAGGAATTCGAGCCCGTCCATTTTTGGCATTTCGACATCGAGCGTCATGACGTCGGGATTGAGCGCTTTGATCGCGGCGCGCGCCTCCAGCGGATCGGCCGCCTGGCCGATCACTTCGATGCCCGGATCATCGGAAAGCGTCGCCGAGATCAGGCCGCGCATCGTCGCGGAATCGTCGACAACCAGTACGCGCACCGGCTTCATGCCCCAGTTCCGTCCTTATAACGATAGGCGGTGACGCCTTCGCTGGAGAAGCGCGCGGCGGCCGGTCCGGTCACCCGCTCGGAATGGCCGATGTAGAGCCAGCCGTTCCCCACCAGTTTGTTGGCGAATTTGGTCCACACGGACTGCTGCGTCTGCTCGTCGAAATAGATCACGACGTTGCGGCAGAAGATCGCGTGAAACTTGCCCGGCATCGGCCAGTCGGCGTTTAGATTGAGCATGCGGAAAACGACGAGCTGACGCAGTTCGTCGCCGACTCTCATGCCGTCGCCGGCGGCGGTGAAATAGCGTGAGCGCAGGTTCGCCGGAACTTCGCTGAGCGCCGCTTCGGGATAGACGCCGTTGCGCCCCTCCTCGACCACGCGCGGATCGATGTCGGTGGCGAGAATGCGCACATCGAGCGAGGCGACATTGGGTTCGAGCCCGAGAATCGTCAGCGCGATCGAATAAGGCTCCTGCCCGGTCGAGCAAGCAGCCGACCACAATCTGATCTTGGCGCCATGGCGGGCCGCTTCGAGCAGACGCGGCAAAACATGAGCGTGCAGATGATCGAAATGATGGGGCTCGCGAAAGAAGCGCGTGACGTTGGTGGTCAACGCCGAGAGCATTTCCAGCCGTTCGGATCGCCCGCTCGACGAGCCGACAAGCTCGCAATAGTCGCGAAAACTTTCGAGATTGAGCGTCCGCAGACGTTTGACCAGCCGCGAATAGACGAGCGTCGATTTCGAATCCGGGAGGTAGATGCCGGCGTCGGCGTAGAGCATCGCCGCGATGTCCTTGAAGTCGCGATCGGTCATCGCGAATTCGCCCGACAGCGTCGCCTCACGAATCCTCTGGTTGGCGACGCCCTTCGTCACGCGGCCTCCTCGACTTCAATCGCCATGATGCCGTCGAGCTCGATGAGACCGATCATTCGGCCCTCGATCGCCAGCATGCCGCGTACGAAATCCAGAACCGCGTGCGTGGCGACCCCGGGCGTCGCTTGGATCATCTCGGTCGACAGCGTCAGAATGTCCGAGACCGCGTCGACCAGCAGCCCGATGATGCGGGCGCCGACCTGGACGACGATGATCACCTGACGCGCCGACACATCGGAGGCCGTGAAGCCCAGCCGCTCGGCAAGATCGATGATTGGCAGCACCGAGCCGCGCAGATTGATCACGCCGCGCACATAGGTGGGCGCATGCGGCAGCGCGGTGGCCGGCGTCCAGCCACGAATCTCCCGCACCGACATGATGTCGATGCAGAACTCCTGAACGCCTACGCGAAACGTGATGAACTCGCGTTGTTCGCTCGTCGCCACGGCGGCTTCCTTCATTATCTTTAGCTCGCCACAGCCAGGAGCGGCTCGGGAGTCGTACTGCGATTGGTGCGGGCGACGAAAGAATCGACGTCGAGAATAAGCGCGACCCGACCGTCGCCGAGGATCGTCGCCGCGGCGATGCCCGGCACTTGCCGGTAGTTGGCTTCGAGGCTCTTGATCACCACCTGACGCTGATCATGAATGGCGTCGACGACGAGCGCGCAGCGGGTGCTGCCCTCGGTTTCGACGACCAGGACGACGCTGCCGATCGGATCGGCGGGCGCGCGGCGATAGCCGAGCTCCTGGCCGACGTCGATCAGCGGCGCAAAACCGCCGCGATCGGAAATGACGCGCGAATTGACGCCGAGCGCGTGCAGGTCGCCCTTCTTGGGCCGCAGGGTTTCGACAATCGCCGTCAGCGGCACTACCAGGGTCTGATCGGCGACCTTGACCACCATGCCGTCGAGCACCGCCAGCGTCAGCGGCAGGCTCATCGAGAAGGTCGAGCCAAAACCGGGGCGCGAGGAAATCGAGATGCGCCCGCCCAGCGCCTGGATCGAGCGTTTCACGACATCCATGCCGACGCCGCGACCGGAAATCGCGGAGATGGTCGCCGCCGTCGAGAAGCCTGGAAGGAACAGCAGATTGTCGATCTCGCTGTCGGTCAACTGCGCGTCGGCGGGAATGAGCTCTTTCTTGATCGCAATGTCGCGCACGCGCTGGCGATTGATGCCAGCGCCGTCGTCGGACACTTCGATCACGATCCGGCCCGAGCGATGGGCGGCGGACAGCTTGACCTCGCCCTGCGCCGGTTTGCCGGCCGCTTCGCGAACCTCGGGACGTTCGACGCCGTGATCGACCGCATTGCGGATCATATGGGTGAGCGGGTCGGCGAGACGTTCGATCACCGTGCGATCGACCTCGGTGGCTTCGCCCTCGGTGCGCAGACGCACCGCCTTGCCGGTGGTTTCGGTCAATTC
Organism: Bradyrhizobium sp.; assembly: GCA_004799435.1. GTDB lineage: Bacteria > Pseudomonadota > Alphaproteobacteria > Rhizobiales > Beijerinckiaceae > Roseiarcus. The sequence continues at coordinate 325 of SSMV01000125.1, read as the reverse complement.
GCGCACGATGCGCGACATCCGCTGGAACAGCGGTTTGACGGGCTGGGCGCGGATCGCCATCACCCCTTCCTGGATTTCGCGGGTCAGTTGCTCCAGCGCGCCAAGTCCGGCGGCGACGCTCGACGAGCGCGCCAGCCCCGCCTCAAGCACGCGCTGCGACAGCATCGCCTGGTTGATGACCAGCTCGCCGACGAGGTTGATCAGCCGATCGACGCGCTCGAGATCGACGCGGATCGTCGCCGCGCCGGCGCCTGCGTCCGGTTTGGCGGCTTCCGCTTTGGCGCGCTCGGGCTCATTGTTCGACGGATCGGCCTTGGCCTCGGCG